>JALNYY010000020.1:13007-43809 GCA_023229605.1 Methylobacter sp. | reverse complement strand
CGACGCGGAAGGGCAAAAGATGTCCAAATCCAAAGGCAACGTGCTCGACCCGATCGACATCATAGACGGCATAGATTTGGAATCTCTGGTTGCAAAACGCATTTCCGGCATGATGCAGCCGCATTTGGCAAAGAAAATCGAGCAGGATACGCGCAAGCATTTCCCTGACGGCATCCAGTCATACGGCACCGATGCATTGCGGTTTACTTTTGCTTCGCTGGCGTCTACCGGCCGCGACATTCGCTTTGACCTTGCCCGCACCGAAGGTTACCGCAATTTCTGCAACAAGCTGTGGAACGCGGCGCGTTTCGTTCTGATGAACACTGAGGAACAGGATAACGGCTTATCCGACTCACCTTGCCATTACAGCCAGGTTGACCGCTGGATTACTTCCCGGTTGCATCAGGTGACGGCGGTAACCTCCAACGCGATCGACAACTACCGTTTCGATCTGGCGGCGCAGGCCATTTATGAGTTCACCTGGAATGAGTACTGCGACTGGTATTTGGAACTGGCAAAAATATCCCTGCAATCCGGCGATGCGGCGCTGCAACGCGGCACGCGTAAAACCCTGCTGACGGTTTTGGAATCGATTCTGCGTTTGGCGCACCCGATCATGCCGTTCATCACCGAGGAAATCTGGCAGCGGGTCGCGCCGTTGGCGGGCATTATCGCCAATGATGGCGTGCATACCGATACCATTATGCTGCAACCCTACCCGGTTGCCGATGAAGCGAAAATAGACAACAACGCGATCGCCGAAATCAACTGGGTAATGAACTTTATTCTGGGTGTGCGCCGCATTCGCGGCGAAATGAATATCGCCCCCGGCAAACCGCTGCCGGTACTGCTGCAAAACGGTTCTATTGCCGATCAACAGAGCTTAAGCCACAACGGGATTTATTTGCAAAAGCTGGGCAGGCTGAACTCGATTACCTGGCTAAGACCTACTGAAAGTACGCCGGAATCGGCGATTGCGTTGGTTGGCGAGATGAAAATCCTGATTCCAATGGCGGGTTTAATCGACAAGGAAGCGGAACTGGCAAGACTGGAAAAGGAAATACAAAAAATCAACAATGACCTGCCCAGAGTCGAAGGCAAGTTAAAC
Organism: Methylobacter sp.; assembly: GCA_023229605.1. GTDB lineage: Bacteria > Pseudomonadota > Gammaproteobacteria > Methylococcales > Methylomonadaceae > Methylobacter_A. The sequence goes on along the minus strand of JALNYY010000020.1, from coordinate 42,701 downwards.
AACCCGGCGTTTGTCGATAAAGCGCCTCCGGAAGTCATCGACAAGGAAAAAGCCAAACTGGCCGATTTACGCTCAATGCTTAACAACCTTGAGCAGCAGCAACTTAAAATCCGGGCTTTATAAGAGCAAAAGGCGCAAGGCTAAAGGGATAATCCCCTTTAGCCTTGCGCCTTGTACCTCCCCCCTTTTTCATCTATATTTGCGTAAACAACTGACAAAGCTATCATCATATGACTACCGCATTGACAGATTTACAATTTAGCGGCCTTACACGGTGCTTGATTGAAAAAGGCCTACTCACTGAGAGCGATGCACAAATTCATAGCCAGGAAGCCAAAAAAAACCAAGTCCCGTTAATACGCTATCTTGTCACCAATAAGCTGATTGACAGCAAAGCCTTAGCATCCCGGGCCTCGCGAGAATTTGGCGTGCCTTTTTTTGATTTGGACGCCATTGACTTCCGCAGGCTCCCTGTAAATCTGGTCAGCGAAAAGCTGATCCGCAAATACCATGTGCTGCCCCTGTTCGTCAGAGGCAAAACGCTGTTTGTCGCCGTATCCGATCCGACCGACTTTCACGCCCTCGATGACATCAAGTTTCACAGCCGCCTTAATCCCGAGGCCATTCTGGTTGAAGAAGACAAGCTGACCAAAACTATCGAAGCCTCCTTAGAGGCCGCCGATACATCAATGACGGATATACTTGATGAGGATCTGGACAACCTGCAAGTCACCGGGGGCGAGGAAGACACCGCTAAAGCCGATGTTAATTCAGATATTGATGACGCCCCGATTGTCCGCTATGTAAACAAAATACTGCTGGATTCCATAAAACAGGGGGTATCCGATATACATATGGAGCCCTACGAAAAAACTTTCCGCATCCGCTACAGATCGGACGGCATACTGCGCCAGGTCGCCTCGCCTCCACCCAGTATCGCCGGCAGGCTCATCTCCCGCATTAAGGTCATGTCTAAAATGGATATTGCCGAACGCAGGGTTCCTCAGGATGGCCGGATCAAAATGACCTTATCCAAGAATCGCGCTATTGATTTCCGGGTAAACACCTGCCCTACCCTGTTCGGCGAAAAAGTCGTTCTGCGTATTCTGGATCCGACCAGCGCCCAACTAGGTATCGAAAAACTGGGTTTCGAGCCCGAGCAACAAAGGATTTTCCTTGAGGCTATTAACAAACCCTACGGTTTAGTGCTGGTGACCGGGCCAACAGGCAGCGGTAAAACCGTTTCGCTCTATACGGGTTTAAATATCCTCAACACCATGGAGCGCAATATCTCTACTGCCGAAGACCCTGTTGAAATTACCGTGGAAGGCATCAATCAGGTCAATATGAATCCTAAAGCGGGCCTGACGTTCGCCAGCGCTTTACGCGCTTTTTTACGGCAGGATCCTGACATCATCATGGTGGGCGAGATTCGTGATCTGGAAACCGCCGAAATTGCCGTTAAAGCCGCACAAACCGGTCATTTGGTGCTATCAACCCTGCATACCAATGACGCGCCGCAAACCCTAAACCGACTCATGCAAATGGGCATCCCTCCCTTCAATATTGTTGCTGCGGTTAATCTGATTATGGCGCAACGCTTGGGGCGACGACTCTGCGAACATTGTAAAGCCCCCGCCAACTTACCCGATAAAGTCCTCCTTGATGCGGGCTTTAAAGAGGAAGAATTACGTGACCTTAGAATTTTCAGCGCGGTAGGCTGCGAGCATTGCACCAATGGCTATAAAGGCCGGGTCGGCATTTATCAAGTCCTGACGCTCACTGACAAAATGCGTACACTTATACTAAACGGGGGTAATACCGATCAGCTGGCGGAGTGCGCCCTGGCTGAAGGTTTTAACGATTTACGCAGGTCAGGGTTAAACAAAGTACGCATGGGCATTACCAGTCTGGAAGAAATTGATCGGATCACCAAGGAATAGACATGGCGGAGCAAACTGAACAAATAGATTTCATCTGGGCGGGGACCGACAAAAACAAAAAGAAAGCCGGAGGAGTAATCTCTGCAAAAAGCGAAATAATTGCAAAAACCGAGCTGCGGCGGCAGGGATATCGCGTTATTAAATTCAAGAAAAAACCCAAGCCGTTATTCACCAAAAGAGTCCAGGCCATCACGCCGGGCGATATAGCCGTTTTTGCCAGGCAATTAGCCACCATGCTTAAAGCCGGCGTGCCTTTGGTTCAATCATTCGATATTGTCGGCAAAGGCCACGATAATGCCAGCATGCAGGATCTGCTAATGGGCATCAAAGCCGATATTGAAGGCGGCGACACCTTGGCCGAAGCGCTTAACAGAAGACCGCTGTATTTTGATGAATTATTTTGTAACTTGGTTGCTGCGGGCGAACAGGCAGGCGTATTAGAAACACTGCTGGATAAAATCGCTACCTACAAAGAAAAAACCGAGTCGATGAAGAAAAAGATCAAAAAGGCCCTGACCTACCCGATCGCTGTTGTTGTCGTTGCTTTTATTGTCACCACTATCCTGCTGATTTTTGTGGTGCCCGTCTTTGCCGACATGTTCAAAAGCTTCGGCGCAGATTTACCCGCCTTCACTAAAATGGTTGTCGCCATGTCGGAATGGATGCAGGCATGGTGGTATATTGTCGTTGGCATTATTGTCGGTGCCGTTTACGTGTTCGGCTATTTCAAAAAACGATCCAGGCCCTTTAATCACTTTCTGGATAAAACCCTGCTGAAATTACCGATAGTCGGCCTCATTTTAAACAAGTCTGCCGTTGCTCGTTTTGCCAGAACCCTGGCAACCATGTCAGCAGCGGGGGTGCCATTGGTAGAAGCACTGGAATCTGTTGCCGGCGCTTGCGGCAATATTGTCTACACCGAAGCCGTTTTAAAAATGCGCGAGGAGGTGGCAACCGGACAAAGACTTCAATTTGCGATGCAGCAAGCAGGTCTTTGGCCGCACATGGTAGTGCAGATGGTCGCTATAGGCGAGGAATCAGGCTCTATGGATACTATGCTGTTAAAAGTTGCCGATTTTTTCGATGAAGAAGTCGATAACCTTGTTGATAATTTGAGCAGCTTAATGGAGCCCATTATTATGGTTATTTTAGGCACTTTAGTCGGTGGCCTGGTTGTCGCGATGTATTTACCGATATTTAAAATGGGTGCAGCAATCGGCTAATTGCCTTACCTGCAAGAAATGCAAATTAAACAGCATAATGACCAAGCCGTCTTTTAAATTGCTCCAGTAAAAATTGGCCAAAATCGCTCCTCCACTGAAAGAAATCAACCTGCCGGAGAAGGAGTCGGAGCAGTCTTAACTTAAGCTACTCATAAAAACGCCCCCGTAGAACACTAACCCTCAAAAAACACAGATGCAACAGCTTAGTACGCTTTTAGATACAGCCCCTCTATTTTCAGCCCTGACCGGTATTATCGGCTTGCTTGTCGGCAGCTTTCTGAATGTTGTTATCTATAGATTGCCGATAATGATGCAACGGGAGTGGCGCAAGGAATGCACCGAATATCTGCAAATTGATCAGGAATCACCCAAAGCAGACGCTTTAGACGGCGCAGACAAAGAGGAATCCTTCAATCTGGTTTTTCCTTTATCCCGCTGTCCGGGCTGCAATACGCCCATCAAGCCTTACCAAAACATTCCGGTCATCAGCTATCTTTTTTTAAGAGGCAAATGCGCAACATGCGGTTGCCGCATTTCAATGCGCTATCCGGTCATAGAAGCATTCACGGCGGCAACTTCAATCATGGTGGCATGGCATTTTGGCTACACGCCCCAAGCCGTTTTTGCCCTGCTGCTGAGCTGGTCATTGATTGCGTTAATCTTTATTGATATTGACCACCAGTTATTGCCCGACTCCATCACTCTGCCCATGCTTTGGTTGGGCATGTGCCTGAGCCTGTTCAATGTATTTACCGATGCCCACGCCAGCATCATCGGCGCTGTTGCCGGCTATACAGCTCTTTGGGCCGTTTTTCATCTGTTCAAACTGGCAACCGGTAAAGAAGGCATGGGCTACGGCGATTTTAAATTGCTGGCTTTATTCGGCGCATGGCTGGGCTGGCAGTACTTGCCGATTATTATTTTATTATCATCCCTGGTCGGCGCAATCATTGGCCTCGGCATGATCATTTTTGTCAAACACGATCATAACGTGCCCATTCCTTTCGGCCCTTATTTAGCCGTAGCCGGATGGATAGCGCTGTTATGGGGAAATGAACTCAACCAGCTCTATTTGACAACTGTAGGTCTGTAAAATCATGTTGAGAGTCGGATTAACCGGTGGCATAGGCTGTGGAAAATCGACTGTCGCCAAAATCTTCGCTAACTTAAATATCCCGGTACTTGATGCTGACGAAATAGCCCATCGGCTAGTCGAAACAGGCCGGCCGGCACTGGCTCAAATTCGGCAGGAATTCGGCGCGGACATCCTGAACCCGGATGGCTCGTTGAACAGAAAAAACCTCAGAGAACGTGTCTTTTCCGATTTCAAGCAGAAACAAAAACTTGAATCGATACTTCACCCCTTAATCTTTAAAGCCCTACAAGCAGAACTTGAACAGCTGATCGCTCCGTATTGCATTGTGAGCGTTCCTTTATTATTCGAAACCGGCATGACTCATCTTGTTGACCGGATACTTGTGATCGACTGTCCTGTCGAAATACAGATTGAACGCGTTAAGACTCGGGATAACCTGACTGTTGAAAGGATACAATCGATAATTGACAGCCAGGTATCGCGCGCAGACAGAAAAGCAAAAGCCGACGACCTGATCGATAACTCGGGCGCTGATTATAGACTTGCAGAACAGGTAAAAAAACTGCACAATTTGTACCTTTCATTAAGCGCTTTCCGGGATTAACTTGTCTGTGAACAACACCATTACCTATGAATTTCCACTCAATGAACGCATCCGGGTTTTCATACGGTTAGAACAGCTTTTCCAGCAATTCAACCATTTTTTAACAGGGGAGACAGTCGCCGACAAACGCGCAGCGATTAGTGCACTACTCGATATCATGACAATTTTCAGGCGTAATGATTTGAAGTCGGAAATTCTGAAAGAATTGGATCGCCATTCCAACGTACTGAATAAAATCTCGCATAATCAGGGCGTCGATACCCAAAAGCTGGAAGAACTGCTTAGCACATTAAATCAAACCAGCAAAAAACTCTATGCCACTAATGGAAAAATCGGTACTCATGTCATGGAAAGCGACCTATTCCAAAGCATAGCTCAACGCAGCTCCATCCCTGGCGGAACCTGCTCTTTTGACTTACCCGAATTCCATTACTGGCTGGAACAGGATGAAGCGACCCGGTTAAAAGATATGAAGCACTGGAGCAGCCCATTTGCCGATATTCGTGTCGCGATTGACCTGATACTTAATTTCATACGGAATTGCAGCTCACCTACTCAAGAGGTTGCAGAGGCCGGTTTTTTTCAATTTTTGCTGGACACCAACCAACCCCACCAACTGCTTAAGGTAAGCCTGGATAAATCCATACACTGCTTTGCAGAAATCAGTGGCGGCAAACACCGCTGCACCATCCGGTTCATGGTGCCTTCATCCGACAACAAAAGGCCATCGCAAAGCCCTGATGACATTCCTTTTGCCTTGACCTGCTGCCTGTTCTAATGTCGGCATCCAGCAAACCGCTTATTGTAAAATGTCCAAACTGCGGGTGTCCTGTACCCTGGATTCCTGAACAGCAATCCAAACCATTCTGCTCCGAACGCTGTAAATTGATTGACCTAGGAGAATGGGCAATGGAAGAAAAAAGAATTCCCGGGCAGTCAGTATCACTGGAAAACGATAGCGAAGACGATACTTTTTTCCATTAACCAACCCGACATCCCTTACTGAAAACAGCACTGACCTATTTATCTGCGTTCTCGGTGGATGGCGCCGGTTATCTTTCAAAACACAAGACCGGCATGTGCAGGATTCGTCTAAAAATGTTCAATATTTTGACTTTGCAGCACTGCCACATCTGCCGCCTGAACTATACCTTGCCTTACAAAGTACTTTCATACCCCTTCCCCATAATCCGCAGCATGGCAACCACTGCAAGGAAATCCAATAATGGCTATAGAGATAGAACATAAATTTTTGCTCGCCAACGATAGCTGGCGCCAACATGTCAGCCGCTCGATAAAATACCGGCAAGGCTATTTAAGTTCCCAGGCAACCAGCTCGATCAGGGTACGGACCAGCAATGCCCATGCATGGCTGAATATAAAAACTGCGACTCTCGGCACTCACCGGCATGAATATGAATATGAAATCCCGCTGGCTGATGCAAACGAAATATTAAATAATCTTTGCAGAAAACCGTTAATCGAAAAAACCCGCCATTTCGTCACTGATGATAACAATCTTTGGGAAATTGATGAGTTTGAAGGCGACAACCAAGGACTGATAGTCGCTGAAATTGAATTGGACGAAACAGGACAATCTTTTTCGAAACCGTCCTGGCTAGGCTTGGAAGTCACCGAAGATTTGCGTTATTACAACAACAATATTGCAACACACCCCTATTCAGAATGGCGAGAAGACTAAATATTTCATACGCATATTGAAATATTATGAGTTTTGTTCTATATTTTCCGCATGAAAGGATTACTTTTTGTTGTTTTATTGCTACTACCATCAACTCAATGTTTTGCAGAGAATCTTAAAGACTCTTTAAGAAACATTGAGGCTGAATGGGCGTCTATTTACTACAGCGTTCCCAAAAGCAAACAGGGAGCGGCTTATGTCCAACTGCTCGACAAGACCGCGAGTTTAGCCCGGCAATACCCGAACGCCGCCGAACCTATTTTCTGGCAGGCCGTGCTCAAGGCAACTTATGCCGATCATCAAGACGCTTTTTCCGCGCTTAGCGCCATTCAGGAAGCGCGCGATTTGCTGATCAAAGCGCTTAAAATAGACCCTGAAACCATGAGCGGATCAGCCTACGTAACCTTAGGAACGCTTTATTATATGGTGCCTAAATGGCCCATCTCATTTGGCGATGACGATGCCGCCAAACAAATGCTTGAAACCGCGCTTAAAATCAATCCTGACAGCCTTGATGCCAACTATTTTTACGGCGAATTTCTGTTGCTGCACAACAAGCCCAACGATGCGGCTATTTATTTTAAAAAGGCTAGCGCGGCTCCTGTACGCACCGAACAACTTTATGCCGACAATCAACTTAAGGCAGAGGCGCGACTCGCCTTAGAAAATGCCCAACAACGAAAAATCAGCGGCCAGAAAGGCATATTTTTATCTTTATTTAACTCGGCAAGCGCAAAATAAGTCTTATAACGCTGTCTGCAAGACTTCCATCACCCCCGGTTAAATAATGCTTTTAATAAACTCGGCATTCAATCGTGCAATGCTTTCTGCTAGAATAACGCCCTAAATTAAAAATCAACTTCCTGGAAATAATTATGGCTTTTGTAGTCACCGAAAACTGTATTAAATGCAAATTTACTGATTGTGTAGATGTATGCCCTGTAGATTGCTTTCATGAAGGCCCTAACTTTCTGGTTATCGATCCGGATGAGTGTATTGATTGCACCTTATGTGAGCCCGAATGCCCCGCCAACGCGATTTTTGCAGAAGATGAATTGCCGGAAGGACAGGAAGGTTTCATCGCACTAAATGCAGAACTGGCCAAACAATGGCCCACTATTACGGATGTAAAACCGGCTTTACCTGATGCTGACGAGTGGAATGGGAAAGAAGGCAAACTCAAACTGCTGGAAAAATAACACCTAGCGGCTAATCTTAACCGGCACTGCCTTAGGTTAAGCTGTCTGTCGCGAACCGACAGCTTAACGGGCATTAGAATCAGGACAGGGCCTATCGGCGCTTAAAAGCCGGCCATCCTGCCGGATGATTGCTACAAAACAGAAACAACTAAAGCAAACACAAAAACGAAAATAATAAAAAGAGCAAACGCGCCTTTTTTAGTCAACCCCGTCCATATCAGCTTTAGTTCGGACAGCAATGCCCGCTTAACATCATCCGAGCCAAGTATTCTTTTGCATCGCCCACGAAATGTTTGCATTTCCTCCTGAGCTTCCTGCTCGGCAATAATTTCAGCAATTTTCGAGTAAAAACTACCGCATTCCGGGCACTTCATGCCACGATCATTACGTTCATGACCGCATACTGAACATTTATTCACACATCCTCCACAAAAATCATTTATTCAGGACTCTTCAATCCGGTACGGCTCCATCTGAATGGATTCGACTCGCCGCCCCAGCATAATACAAACACCGTTATAGCGTTCATTCCCGGTTGAAGAAAATTCAAACGAAAACGCCCGTCGCAGCCGAACTGTCCCTGCCTTATCTCTTTTTAACCGGATACTATTCAAGGCGACATACTCATCCAGCATTTGGACTTCCAGATTCAAGCAATGCGTCCTGACCGCTTTGAGCGCAAACTCCTTCACCTGCTGCCCGTTAAACCAGTACAGGTATGCACTCAGCAATAAAGCTATTAAAATAAGATCATCCAGCATTGTCTATGATTTGATTCTGTTAAACCGGCATTCAGGTATGTTCGCTCTATTGTACTAAGGATTTGGTTAAAAATAACTTCCTGAAATCACTGTCCTCTATCGTCAAGCCGTTCGTGCTGAGCTTGTCGAAGCATGATCGGCTTGACGCAACAGGCCTAAATTTTTCCGTATCAGGAAGTTATTAATAGCCGTATCCTAAGATTTCCCGACAAATATCCGCCCGCAGTCAAAGGAGAAAAGCATGAAACTTCCCATTACCGGCGGCTGCCTTTGCGGCGCAGTCAAATATGAAATATCCGCCAAACCCATCGGCGGCTTCAACTGCCATTGCCGAACCTGTCAAAAGGCGATTGGAGCACCCTATTTTGCAGGCATGTTTGTTCCCGCTTCAGCCTTGGCCATTACCGGCGACTATAAAGAGTATGCAACCGTTGCGGCAAGCGGCCATACGGTTTATCGCGGTTTTTGCCCTGAATGCGGAACCTCGCTGTTTGGCAGAAACAGCGTCTTCATCGACATAAGACCGGTCGCCGCCGCAACACTCGATGATCCCGGTATTTTTCAGCCGCAAAAAGATATATGGGTCGCAGATGCCCAACCATGGGACTATATGAACCCTGATTTGCCGAAATTTGACGGCAATCCCTGGCATTAAATTAACCACAATTTCCACCTATCTTGGAGGATTTATGAATTCCGGGCAACTGAGCACCATCGAAATTCAACCTGAATCGGAGCACCTCTATTCTGTGATATGGCTGCACGGATTAGGCGCGGACGGCCATGATTTTGAAAGGCTTGTTCCCGAACTGCATTTAGCCGCTAAAGCGAATATCCATTTCATTTTTCCCAATGCGCCTCTCCAGCCTGTCACCGTCAATGGCGGAATGTCCATGCGCTCCTGGTACGACATTTTGGAGATGCCGCTGGACCGCACAGTCGATATTGACGACATCTATCAATCGGCCAACTTGATTGAACCGCTGATCCGGCAGGAAATCGACAAGGGCATTCCATCAAGCCGTATTTTACTGGCCGGATTTTCCCAAGGCGGCGTAATTGCGCTTCATGCCGGGTTAAGATGCCAACATAAATTGGCCGGAATTATTGCGCTGTCGACTTATTTGCCGACCATCGAGCAGTTAAAAATAGAACGTTCCGCCGCCAATAACGCCATACCGATATTTATGGGTCACGGCATCCTCGATCCCGTCATGGCGGTCGAGTCAGGGAAATCGGCATTCGATGCACTAAAATCGATGGACTACCATATCGAATGGCATGACTACCTAATGGAACACAGCCTTTGTATTGAAGAAATAGAACACATTTCGGCGTTTATGAATTCAATTTTCAGATGACACTCGACGCATTGCTTGCAACGGTAGCGTACCACTCAGGCGTTTGGTTGAAATAAACCTTTTCCTAAGGTTTATTTCAACCATTTATCGGCAATATCCGACGCAACATCAATTATCCTATTGATATATAAATAAATTTATATGGCATTGAATATGCTTGTTTTTTAAAAGATCATTTCTGTAGAAATGAGAAATCTTGCGCTTGATAGCGCAAGACCCACAAACTACTTAATTAAGATCTAATGTTCCGCCGGCACTACCGGCGAACAGATAAAAAATGAGTTTATCAAAAACAATAATTGGTAAATCTCCGGTATTAAGATCATTACTACGCAGTGTCAAAATGGTTGCCCCGACCGACGCTCATGTTTTAATTGTTGGCGAAACCGGTACAGGCAAAGAATTAATCGCCTTATCCATACAAAAACAAAGTCGACGTAACGATAAAGTATTTATTAGCTTAAATTGCGCGGCCCTGCCTGCCGACTTAATCGAGACAAAATTATTCGGCTATTTAAAAGGCGCCTTCACCGGAGCCGATGCTGACAGGGTCGGTATTATTGCTGCCGCCGACGGCGGAACCCTGTTCCTCGACGAGATCAATTCGCTGGATATATCGGCGCAGATCAAGCTATTGCGCTTTATTGAAAATGGCGAATATTTACCGGTGGGCGCGATTAAAACCCAACATGCCAATGTCAGGATTATCGCCGCAACCAATACCGATTTGGAAAACCAGATAAGTATTGGCAGGTTCAGACAGGACTTATATTTCCGCTTAAATGTTATGCAGCTGAAATTGCCTGCTTTGCGGGACCGCAAGGCGGATATCCAGTTGCTGCTCAAGTACTACTTCAGCTATTTTGCAAAAAAACACCAAGTAAGAACCCCCTCCGTCAATCAAGAGGTACTGGCTGTTCTGCAACAATACGCTTGGCCAGGCAATATTCGCGAACTGTGCAACCTTTGCGAAAACCTCTCCATTCAACGACTGCGTAGGCCGATTACGCTCACAGACTTACCCAAAATCTACACGGAAAATCAAAGTTACCCCCTGGGGTTTAGCCAATATTTTGAATTACCGCCCGCCGGTATCGACTGGGGAGAGCTGGAAGCTTCGTTAATTCAACAAGCCATGGAAAAAAGCAGTGGGAAATATAAAGAAGCTTCCCAGTTGCTGGGAATATCCAGAGACGCGCTTTATTACCGTATAAAAAAATACAACCTGGAGTTTACCGACAAAAAAACTTAGCGTTGGCAATATCGACCACAGCTATTTTGCCGGGCATCAAAATCAATCAGTTATGTTTTCCGCAATAATTGGAAGCGCAACACAATATCAATCCACTTAACACGTATAAGCATAGACACACTATTCGAGACCGGCATTTGCCGGTTTTTTATTAATTGAACTGTGTTATATGGCCTAATTATCAATATATTTAACAGACATGAAATATTTATATTTCAATAACCTAGAAATATTTCTCAAAAAGTTGCGGCATATTACTCATAGCCGGTGATATTCCGTAAACTATTCAGCGTGCCTTGGTTTGCATAACAATAAGACTTTGTTTTTTATACCAATAAAAAACTGGCATAGCTTTTGCTCTATCGTAAATCACACCCCACAAACTGATCCTAAAATTGCATATGCTCCCAGTATTGCTCATGAAACAAAAAAGACAGATTCTTTACTTCTTTATTCTTGCATCCTTTCTCTCGTTATTCCCATTTCAAGGCGCCTTGGCGACTACATCGTTCGCAAGGCAAACGGGCGAGCCCTGTACGGCCTGCCACACGCAAGGCTATGGGCCCTGGCTGACTCAATATGGTCAAAAATTTAAGCTTGACGGCTATGTCGCCGGTCATGCCAACGAGTTGCCTGACTTGGTAAACGCTTTATCTGCGGAAGTGGTCGGATCTGTAACAAATACGGCAAAAGATGTGCCGGGAGGTCAATACTATGCTAATAAAACAGGACAATCCTCGGCTAATAATAATGTGGTTAACGATTGGAACGCACTCTATTATACCGGCCGTATTACGGATAAGATCGGAAGCTATCTCCAGCTTAATTTAAGTCCTCAGGTAGGGCACTCGATTAGTCTTGCTATGGCCGATATGCGCTATGCAGACCACATAAACTTCAATGGCAATAACTTAACTTATGGGGTTACTGTCAATAACGCCCCAACCATGTCTGATTTCTGGATGACATCAAATGCATGGATGTATCCCTATACCACTTCCCCCGTTACGGTAAGACCGGCCGCTCAGCCGTATCTGCAAACATTAATGGCGGGCGCAAATACGGCCGGTTCGACAGCTTACCTGATGATCAATAACCATCTCTATCTGGAGGCCGGCGGATACACATCCCAGTCGCAAAACATGGCGCAGGGATTAGGCGTATGGAACGGCGGCTCGCAAGGGACCGGTCCCCAGAATGGGCTTATAGTCGGCGGCGCCCCCTATTGGCGCATGTTCTTGCAGCACAGCACGGGGGCACATACGATGATGGTCGGCACTTATGGCTTCAAAGCAAACGTACTTCCTTTGTATAACCAAACTGCGGGCACCGACTCATATAGTGAATATAACGCTGATGCGAACTACTCCTTCATGATGGACGACGATAACATGTTCATGGCGATGTTTAAATACACCCGCGACGACATGAAGATGTCAGCCAGTCAAGCCTTAGGGTTTGCAAATAACGCCAATAACAACCTCGACAGCGTCATGGCGATGGGAATGTGGACCTACAAACAGACCTATAATTTGACAGTAGGCTGGAACAAAATGTCGGGTAGCGCAGATACCGCTCTCTATAACGGCGCCGGCGATGCAGGTGGTTTTGCAGGTGGTTTTGACGGAACGGCTCCCGCTATAACCGGAACCGCCAACGGCTCGCCAAACACAAATTCGTTCCTGTTCGAGCTGGATTACATTCCGTTCGGCAAAGGCACTCCTAAGGCAATGCCCCTCAATATGCGTCTTTCCATGCAATACTGGGCCTACACACAATTTAACGGCGCAACCTCAAACTACGACGGTTCGGGGCGTAACGCCAGCGCCAATAACACCCTTTACTTTGTTGGCAACTTCATGTTTTGATGAATAATTTTATGAAATACAATTCAATAATCACTCCTGTTTTAACAATTGCAAGCCTAGTATTCCTTTTAGGCTTGTCCGGCGAATCGCTTGCAGTATCCCAATCGGGCTCATGTCCTGTGGATCACCATCATATGGGACACGGCATGGGCTATACCGCAGATATAGACCTGGGCAGCAAGGGTATTACTCCCGGCAAAAAGCTTGCGGACGCTGAATGCAGCAGTTGTCATGGCACAAACGGCATCAGTGTATCCGACGATATCCCGAATTTAGCGGGACAACAGTCCATGTATATGTGCGCCTGGCTGGATGGATGCCGCAAACAAGGCGAAAAATGCGAAGGTCATGAAGATATAGCCGCAAAACTCAGAGATCAGGATATTGTCGATTTATCTGAATTTTATGCACATTTACCCTTTGACAAAAGGTAACCTGACTGATGAAAAAAACTACTCTATTACGCGCCTTGCTTATTTATGGACTCGGCGTATCCGCCCTCTATTTGCCGGGATGCTCGGTTCTTGAAAAGAAACACGCAGCCGATACCCCGGCCGCAACTGAGCAAACAGCCTACTACACCTGCGGCGGCTGCCATGGACCGAAGAATGTCCGGGTTGAGTTCATGACACCCAATATCATTGGGCAGAAGAAAGGCTATCTCGCGGCGAAATTACGGGATTTCCGGGATGAAAAACGGCTTAATCCTTACATGAATGGCGTCACGGCAGACCTGACCGATCAGGATATAGCTAACCTGGCCGCTTATTACTCCAACTACGGGCAAAGTAAAAAATAAATCCATTGCGAAGGCCGCAACACAAATGAATGGGCTTTAGTGCGCAATCGCCTAAACAATTTGAACCCTCCTGCCTCTTACCCGCCGTCGGGCAAAGAAGGGGCAGGACGGCTACCCAGTCCATCGCTTATAATTGCACAGTCTTAACTTACCGGGAAATATCATCATGAATCGTATCGGCAGCGGCCTACTAATCAGTTTGATTATCGCTATGCCTGTCAGGGCCGAGCAGCCGCAGGACTTCCTCGCCGCTTTTGCCGCACAGGCAAAAAATGATAAGGACTTTTCCGGCTTTTCCGCCAGCCGCGGCGAACAGTTCTTCAAATCGCGGCATGACGGCGACTGGAGTTGCTCCAGCTGCCATACCGACAATCCCGCTATGACCGGCAAGCATATCGTGACTCAAAAAACCATAGAACCGTTAGCCCCATCCGCCAATCCGAAGCGCTTTACGTATGCCGCGAAAGTGGAAAAATGGTTCAAGCGCAATTGCAAGGATGTACTTAAGCGTGAATGCACTGCCCAGGAAAAAGGCGATGTGCTTACCTACTTGTTGTCCCAAGGCCGGTAAATAAGGGCTTTATGACACAGCGCATACCCGTATGGGATATCCCGACCCGTGTTTTTCACTGGTCGCTGGCGCTCAGTTTTACCGGGGCTTATGTCACGGGCGAAAGCGAACGCTGGGCCTTGGTCCATGTGACATGCGGATACACATTATTGGGCCTCATTGTTTTCCGTCTTGTCTGGGGCGTAGCCGGAACCCGCTACGCCCGTTTTTCCGAGTTCGTGTCCGGCCCCTCCTCTGTGATCCGCTATATCTCGGGCCTGATTCAGGGAACGCCGACTCGTTACGTCGGCCACAACCCGGCCGGAGCTCTTGCGATTCTGGCCTTATTGCTCCTTGGCCTAGTCAGCGCGGTTTCCGGCTGGATGGTTTACGGCGATGTAGACGGTGATTGGCTGGAAAAACTCCATGAAGTTGTATCGTCCCTCATGCTGGCCATAGTCTTTGTTCACATCGCCGGCGTACTGATTAGTTGCCGCCTGCACGGGGAAAACCTGGTGAAATCGATGCTCGACGGCAGGAAGCAAGGCGAAGAGAATCAGGCCATTACTGCACTCCGCCCGATTGTTGCCCTATTTGTGCTGGCAAGCCTTATCGGCTTTTGGGTATGGTCTTTCAGCGACACGCTGAAGATCACAAAGGCTGCCGATTCCGTAATGACGGCCGAAGACAAAATGACAAAGCCCTGACATCGATAAACAATTGGAAGGCGTGAAATCCGTTCGTGCTGAGCCCTTAGGCTGCGCTCAGGAGAGACTTGTCGAAGCAGGAGCGGATTTCACGCCCCACCCGCTTGGGGGGGCCATCATTAACCCCGTTTAATATGCTGCGGCGGTATATCGCGTTTTGTTGCGCCGGTATAAAGCTGCCTTGGCCTCCCTATTTTTTGATCCGGATCCGCTATCATTTCATCCCAATGGGAAATCCAGCCCACGGTTCGGCCCATCGCGAACATCGCGGTAAACATATTGGTGGGTATGCCTAATGCGTGCAGCACGATGCCGGAATAATAATCGACGTTCGGGTAGAGCTTTTTCTCGATGAAGTACTCGTCCTCAAGCGCAATGCGTTCCAGTTCCAGAGCCAGTTTGAATATTTTGTCGTCATGCAGGCCGAGTTCCGTCAACACTTCATGACAGGTTTCGCGCATTAATTTGGCGCGAGGGTCATAATTTTTATAAACCCGGTGCCCGAAACCCATGAGCCGGAACGAATCATTTTTATCCTTGGCCTTGTTTATAAATGCCCCAATATTCGAGACATCCCCAATCTCCTCCAGCATATTAAGTACGGCTTCGTTGGCGCCTCCATGAGCAGCGCCCCACAGGCAGGCAATCCCGGCAGTAATGCAGGCATAGGGATTCGCTCCGCTGGAACCCGCCAAACGCACTGTTGAAGTCGAGGCGTTTTGTTCATGATCCGCATGAAGAATCAGGATTCTGTCCAGCGCCTTGACCAATACCGGATTAGGCTCAAAGTCGTCGCAAGGCGTACCCAGCATCATACGCATGAAGTTCTCAACGTAGCTCAACTTGTTTTTCGGATACATAAACGGCAAGCCGGTGCTGTATTTATGACACATTGCCACGATAGTCGGCACTTTGGCAATCAGACGGATAGCGCTCAGGTCGCGGTCCTTTTTGGATTTAATATCCAATGCGTCATGATAAAATGCCGACAATGCGCCAACGACGGCCACCATAATAGCCATCGGATGCGCATCGCGACGAAACCCTTTAAAAAAGTTAGTCAGCTGATCATGCACCATCGTGTGCATGGTTATGGTGCCTTCAAACTTCTGCATCTCATCAGGGCTGGGTAATTCGCCATTCAACAGCAGGTAGCAAACTTCCAAAAAAGTGCAATGTTCTGCAAGCTGTTCGATGGGGTAACCGCGATAAAGCAGTATCCCTTTTTCACCGTCTATATAAGTTATCGATGAACTGCAACTGGCCGTGGAAGTAAAACCGGGATCATAGGTAAACATGCCGGTCTGTTGGTACAGGGTCTGGATGTCGACTACATCGGGGCCAATAGTTCCGGATAAAATAGGTAACTCACATAAGGGCTGAGTATTCTCATTTAAGGTAGCACTGCGCAGTTTAGTCATGGGTTTTCTCAGTTTTGAAACATAGTCTGTAGAGTCATCTGAAAGCTTGGCATCGGAAAGTTTCCGGATACCAAGCCTCTAATGGTTCATCTTGGCTAGTATTTTAATAACTAGCTATTAAACCGAAACAGCCTTGTCTATAGCCTGTTTTGCCAATTCAGTCACTCTCGTCCAGTTTTTCGATTTTACCACATCCGCAGGCGCCAGCCATGATCCGCCAACGCAGGCAACATTGCTTAACTGCAAGTAACTGTTGTAATTTTCCGGGGAAATGCCGCCTGTCGGGCAAAAAGTCACTTGGGGAATAGGCCCGGCGATAGATTTTAGCATGGGTATGCCGCCTGCCGCTTCGGCCGGGAAGAATTTGAAATGATCCAATCCGTATTCCATACCCAGCATCAGCTCGGACAGTGTCGATATGCCTGGAATCAATGCGATATTGCCGTCATTGGCGGCGGCTAAAAGCCTCGGCGTCAATCCAGGACTAATCGCAAAAACGGCGCCGGCGTCTTCCGCCGCTTTTAATTGCTCGGGCGTGGTAATGGTGCCCGCGCCGACAATAGCGTCTTTGACTTCACGGCTGATGAGCCTGATAGCATCAAGCGCTATCGGGGTGCGCAGGGTTATTTCCAGCACTTTAATGCCGCCTTCGACCAAGGCCTGAGCCAGAGGAACCGCATCCTCCAAGTTCTGGATGACCATTACAGGCATCACCGGGCAGGTATTTAAAACTACATCGGGTTGAATTTTCCAGTTATTTTTAGTCATTGTCTTACCAAATTTTTATTGTTATTAATCGACGGCAAACAGGTTGCTGGCGCCGGTTTCAGCAGAAGACGCGCCCAGCCGGAAGCCCCCGAACAATTCGCGGCCCATGCCGAAATGATGGCCTTTGGCGCTGTTGGCGGCCGGAGTGCGGGCAGCAAATTCAGCGGCATCCACCAGCACATTGACCTCGCCGGTCTGGGTGTTCAGGTGGATAATGTCGCCGGTGCGCACTTTCGCTAACGGGCCACCCTCTTCACACTCGGGACACATGTGGATAGCCGAGGGTACTTTACCCGAAGCCCCGGACATCCGTCCATCCGTCACCAATGCGACCTTGAAACCTTTATCCTGCAACACGCCCAAAGACGGCGTCAATTTGTGCAGTTCGGGCATACCGTTGGATTTGGGCCCCTGGAAGCGCAGCACCACAATAACATCTTTTTCCATTTCGCCGCGTTTAAAGGCCGCAACCACATCGTCCTGATCATCGAACACCATCGCAGGCGCCTCAACGATCTGGTGTTTTTCCGCTACGGCGGAAACTTTTGACACGCCGCGCCCCAAATTGCCGTGCATCACATGCAAACCGCCACCAGCCGCAAAAGGCTGGGCGACGGTGCTGATCACTTCCGCATCCAGAGAGGCTTCAGGACAAGGCTCCCAGGCTAACTTGCCGTCAACCAGTTTGGGCTCCTGCCGGTAACTGTTCATTCCGCGTTGGTCGGCAACGGTCAAAATATCTTCATGCAACAGGCCGTTCTTTAACAGTTCGGCAATCAATACGCCCATGCCGCCTGCGGCCTGGAAGTGGTTGATGTCCGCCTGGCCGTTCGGGTAGATGCGGGTCAGCAACGGCACCGCCCTGGAAAGTTGATCGAAATCATCCCAGTTGATAATGATGCCTGCCGTACGCGCAATGGCGACCAGATGGATCGTGTGATTGGTCGAACCGCCAGTCGCCAGTAAGCCGACAATCGCGTTCACAATCGCTTTTTCGTCGATCATATGTCCGATCGGACGAAAGTCGTTGCCCAGCGCGGTAAATTTTAAAACCTGCCTGGCGGCCGCTTTGGTCAGCTCATCGCGCAACGGCGTATAAGGATTGATGAACGAGCTGCCCGGCAGATGCAGGCCCATAATCTCAACCATCATCTGGTTGCTGTTTGCAGTGCCGTAAAACGTACAGGTGCCCGCACTGTGATAAGACGCAGACTCGGACTCCAGCAGCTCTTTGCGGCCGATTTTACCTTCGGCGTAAAGCTGGCGGATACGCACTTTTTCCTTGTTGGCCAGGCCGCTGGGCATCGGTCCTGCAGGTACGAACACCGCCGGCAAATGACCGAAACTCAATGCGCCGATCAGCAGCCCCGGCACGATCTTGTCGCAGACGCCCAAGTACAGCGCGCCGTCAAACATGTTATGGCTTAAACCTATCGCCGTAGCCATCGCAATCACATCACGGCTGAACAGCGACAGCTCCATGCCGGGGCGGCCTTGCGTGACGCCGTCGCACATAGCCGGTACGCCTGCGGCAAACTGGGCTACGCCGCCGGCTTCCTTGATAGCCGCCTTGATCAGCGCAGGCGCGTCTTTATAGGGTTCATGCGCCGACAGCATGTCATTATAAGAAGAGACAATCGCAATATTGGCTTTCTGATGCCCGGTTAAATCGCTTTTTTCACCGGCTCCGCAAGCGGCGAAAGCATGAGCCAAATTACCGCAAGCCAGCTCGGCGCGGTGCGGCTCTTGTTTTACAGCCGCATCAATACGCGCCAGGTAGGCTGAGCGAGTCTCGCGGCTGCGCTCAATCACTTCGTTAGTTACTTTTTCTAATACGGGATGCATAGTGGTTCCTTTTATTCTGAACGGTCAAGTTTTCGGTTTTTGCGATTCACCGTAGGGTACGCACGGCGTACCCTACCTAAAAAACCGAAAATTGACCGCTTAATGTCTATCTACGGTTTAACCAGGGCCAAATTAAATGGGTTTATCGGCTTCATCTTCCCAGGCTCTTTCATCCCTGGCAATCAACTTGTCGGCAGCCTTAGGCCCCCAAGTACCGGCAGGATAGGGGGCTGGTATAGCATCCAAATGCGCCCAGGCATCCTGTATCGAATCAATCCATGTCCAGGCCTGCTCAATCTCCTCGCGGCTAAGAAATAACGTGGGATTGCCGCGCATCGCTTCCAGCACCAATTTTTCATACCCGCCGAAAATCTTGCTGTTTTTGAATGTATCGGAAAAACTCAAATCCAGCTTGGTTTTTTGCAATTTAATATTTTCATCGATGCCCGGTATTTTGTTGAGTATCTGAATTTCCACGCCTTCATTCGGCTGCAAGTGAATAATCAACTTATTCGACGGCAAATCGGCAAAGCTGTCTTTAAAAATGTTATGCGGCTGCTGCTTAAAATTAACAACGATTTCAGTGCGTTTATATTTCATGCGTTTTCCGGTACGCAAGTAAAACGGCACACCGGCCCAGCGCCAATTATCAATAGCCACTTTCAAGGCGACAAAACTCTCAGTGGTGCTTTCCGTATTAGCGCCCTCTTCTTCAAGATACCCCGGCACCGGCTTGCCGTTGATCTCCCCCGCCGTATACTGTCCGCGAACGGTTTTTTGTCTGACATTTTCTTGGGTAATGGGACGTAGCGCGGACAGCACTTTTATTTTTTCATTGCGTATGCTTTGCGCTTCCAGATTAATCGGCGGCTCCATCGCCACAAAGGTCAGAATCTGCAACAAATGGTTTTGCAGCATATCGCGCAGCTGGCCGGTTTTGTCGAAATAATCCCAGCGTCCTTCAATACCGACCTCTTCCGCGACGGTAATCTGGATATGGTCGATGGTATTGTGATTCCAGTTGGTCGTAAAAATGGAATTGGCAAAGCGCAACGCCAATAAATTGAGCACCGTTTCCTTACCCAGGTAATGGTCGATGCGGTAGACCTGCTTTTCGCTGAACACCTCGGCAACCGCATCATTAATGTCTTTTGAAGATTTAAGATCGTGACCGATCGGTTTTTCCATGACCATGCGCGATTCTTCATTCAAAACCCCGCAACTAGCCAAACCCTGGCAAATATTGGTGAATAAAAAAGGCGACACGGCGAAATAATTCACCATAACCCTGGACTGCCCATCAATGACCGTATTCAACAACTGATATTGATCCCGTTGAGTCAAATCTATTTTCAGGTAGGAAAACCGTGCCGAAAACCTCGCCCATACCTGTTCATCAATTGCCTCGTTTAAAAACTCCTGCAAACTTTTACGGATGACCCCGACAAAGCCCGAACTATCATTCTCGTGTTGATCTATGCCTATGATACGGGTATCGGCTTCAATCAAATTGGCTTTTTCAAGTCGAAACAGTGAAATAAGCAGCTTCCTGCGGGATAAATCGCCCAAAGCGCCAAAGATAACCAGATCACAAGGTTTGAATGCTGTTTTTTCGTTCATGGATGCGTTGTTGAATAAATAGTTATAGGCCGAGACATCAGTCCGGCAAGTTATAGAGAGAAAACTTGTTTTTTATTATCGCAGAATTTGCTTCCCGGTGCAGTTCTGGATACCCGGCTTGTATCGAATCGATATTTAATTGACAGCGCTCTTCGGCTTCTTTTATAGTATTGATACGCTACTATCATAAAAAGATATTTTATGCGTCATACGCTTGCCACCCTGCACAACAGCTTGGCGGTCGAAGTTATTGAACATTCAAAATATCCGGTCAAGTAGCTTGGATGAGGACTAAACCTCAATTAAACCAGCGCCGGTTGCTATGAAAGCCATGACTTTCATAGCAACCGGCGCATCCATTGGCGATTTAACACTTACGAAGGTATAAAAAATGAGCGAAGAAACACCAACAAAAGACAAATTCTGGCTGTATGTCGGCGGCGCCGTATTTTCTTTATTGCTAGTCATTGCGATGGTCAAACAAAGCGAGAACGAAAAATTCGCGCCGATCAAACAGCAGTTGGAAGAGGAAGCGGCCCAGATGAATATCCGCGTCTTGAACTGAACGTTCGCATCCTCATCGCAAGGCGCTATTACCGGCCGTGGCACGATCACACAATACTTAAAATAATAACCAGGAGAGAACCATGAAACTTAATCTGACATGCCTATGGATGACATTAATCTTCTTTTCCGGCACAACGTCGGCGACAGAATATATTTACCGGGACCTTATGGCCAACACGCTGCCCTCGCCGGGCTGCGCCGTAGAATCCGACGCTCAGGAAACGGCGGCAAAGCCTTACAACATCACCCGATACTCCAAAACATTTTGCCAATCGCAAGGCTACGGCTGGCATGTCGAAGCAGTAAAGGATCAGGGCAAAGTCGCCTGCACACCCTGCACCGGCGCAAATCAGGGGAAAAGCCAGTGCCACCTGGAAGATGTGGTTGTTACCTGCAAACGCATCAAGCCCGGCTCGGTCGGCATGCTGCCCGGAAAAGGCTGATGCAATCGCGTGAGCAAGAGGCGCGTCAACCCTTTGCTCACGCTGATCCTGTTCTGTCGGCCGGTTAGTCATACTCATTCAGGATTTACCCCAACCTCTTCGCCGGCAGCGACAGCCTAGAACTTAAAGATCTAAGCCCACTCCGCACTCAAACTCTCCGCCTGCTCCAGCACCAGTTGAATGGCTTCCTCCTGTTTGGTAGGCGGGTATTTGTATTTGCGCAATATCCGCTTCACCATCAATCTGAGACTGGCGCGAACGCTTTCGCGCACCGACCAGTCCACGCTGGCGCTTTTGCGTAAATTTTCTGCCAGTTCATGGGCGATTTTCTTGAGGGTTTCATCGCCCAGTTCGCGCACGGAATCTTCGTTGTTCGCCAGAGCATCGTAGAAGGCCAACTCGTCACTGTTTAGACCAAGGTCTACACCACGGTCTACGGCTTCCTTGAACTTTTTCGCCATCTGGATCAACTCTTCCATCACCTGCGCAGTTTCGATGGAGCGGTTCTGGTAACGCTTGATCACGTTGGCGAGCAGTTCTGAAAACTTGTTTTGCTGGACGACATTGCCGGCGAATCGGGTTTTGATTTCGCCTTCCAGCAAACGCTCCAGCAATTCCACGGCGAGGTTGCGTTCAGGCAGATTGCGCACGTCGTTCAGGAAGTCTTCATCCAAAATGCCGATATTCGGCTTATCCAGGCCCACGGCGTTGAAAATATCCACGACGTCTTCGGACACCACCGCCGAGCCGATGATCTGGCGGATTGCAAGTTCGCGTTCTTCATCGGTTTTCTTTTTGCCGCTGATTTCCTTCTTGGTCAGCAACACCTTGACCGCCTGGAAGAAGGCGACTTCTTCACGCACGGCCTTGGCTTCGTCCAGTGTGCAGCACAAGGTAAAGGCTTTGGACATCGCCAGCGCGGTATCGCAAAAGCGCTTCTTGCCATCCTTAACGCCGAGCACATGGTTGGCGGTTTTCGCCAACATGCGGTGGCCGCCGGTTAAAAACTCGCTGTAATCGAAACCGTGCAGCATCGAGCGCAACACATCGAGTCTTTCTTCGAGCACCGCATAAGCTTCATGGGCATCGACGGTCGGGCGTCCGCGTCCTTTGCTGGCGGTGTATTCCTTCAAGGCTTGTTTCAAGTCATTGGCGATGCCGATGTAATCGACCACCAGGCCGCCTTGTTTGTCGCGGAATACGCGGTTCACCCTGGCAATCGCCTGCATCAGGTTATGGCCTTTCATCGGCTTGTCCACGTACATCGTATGCACACAAGGCGCGTCAAAGCCGGTCAGCCACATATCGCGCACGATCACCAGGCGCATCGCGTCTTCGGGATCTTTAAAACGCTTTTCCAAACGCTTTTTGACTTGCTTGGAATAGATATGCGGCCGCAGCAGCGCCTTGTCGCTGGCGGAACCCGTCACCACCACCTTGATCGCGCCCTTTTCGGGATCTTCATCGTGCCAGTCCGGCCGCAGAGCGATGATGGCGTTGTACAGGTGCGCGCAGATGTCCCGACTCATCGCCACTATCATGGCTTTGCCGGATTGCGCTTTGTTACGCTCTTCAAAATGGGCTACCAGATCGGCCGCCACTTGCTGAATACGCGGCTCGGCGCCTACCACCTTTTCCAGCGCAGTCCATCGGCTTTTGAGCCTGGCTTGCTGATCGTCTTCTTCATCCTCGGCCAGCTCGTCCACTTCGGCATCCAGGTCCGACAATAATTCTTCCTTTAAGCCCAGTTTGGCAAGACGCGATTCATAATAAATCTCCACCGTCGCGCCGTCATCCCGCGCCTGCTGCATGTCGTAAATATGGATGTAATCGCCAAACACCGCACGGGTATCGCGGTCTTCGGCGGATACCGGCGTGCCGGTGAACGCGACGAAAGTCGCATTCGGCAACGCATCGCGCAAATGCTGGGCGTAACCGACTTGATAGCGCTCCCGATATTGACCGGAGGCTTCTTCGACAGCGTTCAAAGATACACCGGCAGGCGGCTTTCTGGTTTTAAGTTTGGCCTCGAAACCGTACTGGGTGCGGTGCGCTTCATCGGCGATCACCACGATATTATGGCGGTCCGACAATACGGGAAAACTGTCTTCATCCTCGCCGGGCATGAACTTCTGGATAGTCGCAAACACGATGCCGCCGGAAGGACGGTTAGCCAGCTTGGCGCGCAAATCCTGCCGGGTTTCGCCCTGTACCGGCTGCTCGCGCAATAAATCCTGAGACAGCGAGAACACCCCGAACAACTGCCCGTCCAGATCATTGCGGTCGGTAATGACTACGATGGTCGGGTTTTCCATCGTGACTTCCCGCATCACGCGGGCGGCAAAGCAGGTCATGGTGATGCTTTTTCCTGAGCCTTGCGTATGCCAGACCACGCCGCCCTTGTGACTGCCGCCGGGGCGGGATGCGGCTACCACCTGCGTGATCGCCGAACGCACCGCGTGGAACTGGTGATAACCGGCGATTTTCTTGACCAGCGCGCCGTCATCCTCAAACAGTACAAAAAAGCGCAAAAAATCCAGCAGATATTCCGGTGCCAACACGCCGCGCACCAGCGTTTCCAGCTCATTGAACTGGCCGAGCGGATCAAGCGCCACACCGTCAATAGTGCGCCATGCCATAAACCGCTCCTTGTCGGCGGAAAGCGAACCCATCAGCGCCTCTGTGCCGTCCGAGATCACCAGCACTTCGTTGTACTGGAACACGTCCGGGATTTGCTCTTTGTAAGTATCGATCTGGCCGTAGGCTTTCCAAACATCGGCAGTCAGGTCGGCTGGGTTCTTAAGCTCCAGCAGCACCAGCGGCAAGCCGTTGACGAACAGGATAATATCGGGGCGGCGGGTATATTTCGGGCCTTTGATCGAAAACTGATTGACCGCCAGCCATTCATTTTTTCCTTCTCCCTCTGGGAGAAGGTGGCCTGCAGGGCCGGATGAGGGGTTATTCCAGTCGATCAACCGCACAAAATCGCCCCGGGTTTCGCCATCTTTTTGATATTGCACCGGCACACCGTTGACCAGCAAACGGTGAAAGTGGCGATTGGCCGCCAGCAATACCGGCGTATCCAGACTCAACACCTGCTGCAACGCATCTTCGCGGGCGACCGGCGGCACCAGAGGGTTGAGCCGGTTGATCGCATTGCGCAAGCGTTCGACCAAAACCACCTGAGCGTAGTTGCCGCGCTCGGGCGCATTGCCATCCACCGCAATATCCGGACCGTAGGCTGAGTTGTAGCCGACATCGGCCAGCCAGCTTAGGGTTTCTTGTTCCAGTTGATCTTCGGTCATGGTTTTTGTCCCAATACTTGCCAGTGGCCGCCCTTGGACGGACCAATACGCGCTAAGCGCCCTTGTTGCTTAAGTTTTTCAATTTGCTTCAAAACAGCGCGTTTGCTGATGCCTAGCACATCGCCCAATTGCTGAGTCGAACATTGTGGATTTTCACGCAGCAGCTGAAGAATTTTTTCCTCGGTTTTTGGTGAACTTATCGGTGAACTTATCGGTGAACTTTTCACCGCTGTTTCGATAGCGTCCGTCAAAGAAGCGGGCATCCAATCCATCTCCAGCAGAGTCTGATCAAATGGCTCGCACGAATCGGACAAGCGCATAATGTTTCCCGCAGCCTCCCAGCCTGCACGAATTTTCGGTAGCCCGGAACCTGCCCTTTCGCCCAAGTTGATGAATAAAAACATCTGGTGCAGCGTGCGGTTACGGCAATCGCTGGCCCCTCCGTGCAAAGCTTGCTCTACGGGAACCCGCATCATGCCGGGATTGCGAAAAACAAATCCCGCCGGTTGTTTCACCACCAGCACAGAGGCGCGGTCCGAATAGTCCGCATATTGACCAAAGCTTCTCGCAACGCCTGATGCACCGGCGTATCATCAATCCGGGCATCGCCTTTTAAGACAAAGGGTACTTTCAAGTCGGCGGTCAGCTTGCGAATCACGCGGCGAAAAAAATCATACAAATTGCCGGACCAGGAGCCGTCGGGAACCACGCGATCCAGCCAACGGGTTTGAGACTCCTGGTCGGCCAAGCGCTCCTGATAATCGAGAAAATACAGCGGAAACGCCTCGCTAATCGCGGCCCAATGTCCAAACATCAACAACCCCGCCGCCGTCAGCCCGGATTCGCCGGAGGTCCGATGCTCCCGCCAACCGCCAATCAGCCGCAGAAAGTCAATATCGCTGACATCGATCCACGGATGCCCGAGGCGATGCACGGCAAAAGCATTGCGGTATGCATGCAGGCTTTCCATCTCCAGATCCTGCAAACCAAACTTGTTGAGGATGCGCGCGTCGCGGCTGTCTTCCAGTTGCTCGGCCAGCATACGTTTTACCGTTTCATCATCGCAATGGCGGTCGCCTTCATGCAAGCGGCGGTAGGTATTTCCCAACGGCTGACCGTTCAGATAGACCGGTTTTTGTTTACGTGCGGCGGCCGGAATATGCACCAATAACACGGTCTTGCCGTCCAGAGCCAATGCCGATACGTCGGCATCGCTGATCAGGTTCACGCTGACTTTGCCGGGGTTATTCAGCGTATTGAACAAATCAGTACGGACTTTTTCGACATTGGCAATGCCCGCGACACTGAACACACCGGCCTTTTCGCGCACGCCCAGCAGCACCACGCCACCGTGCATGTTGGCCATCGCCGAATAAGTCGACCAGAAATCCTTCGGCACTTCGCCCTTGCCGTCCTGGCCTTGCGCCAGCTTGCATTCCAACTCGACCGATTCGGCGAGGAGCGACAGGTCACCCAATGTTTGCAGATCGGCTATCACACGGTTTCCTCAATCAAAACCTTAGTATCAGGCAGGCGTAACTGGCCGGAGATCAGGCGGGGGAGCAGGGTGTCGCGTAGGGTGGCTAGGGTTTGGGCTTGTTCTGAATTAGCAAATATTTTCTGGCGTACTGGCGAAACGATTTCATCGAATGCCATTAATATCTCATGCAGCGGTAATACTATAGGCAAGCGATAAACATTGTTTCGATTTAATCCAGGAACCGCACCATCGGTGTTCATGCCTTCCAAACCCAGTCGCTGCAATTGATAGAAACAATATGTCAGTGGTTCCTTGGTTTTTACATAAAACACCGTATCAATCGGGAAAAATGGACGATCCTCCCAATAGAGGCTACCGACTGTCCCTTTTCGTCCGATCACGATTGAAGGCACATTTACCAGAGCTTCATTGTGATAACCTGTAACTCCACCAGAACCATAAACAGGTGTAGCTCCTGCAATTCGATCTGACGCCTTAAGCGCTTTACCATAAGCAAGCTCAAGTAACTGCTCAACCTTTCCAACTTGCCACCCGCTCGGCACCAAGCCCAATTCCGATTCTTCGAAGCTATCGGGAAAGAACGCGGCGGTTTCGGCATCCATACCTTCCGGCTCAAGACCTTGCTGTTTGGCGCGCACGGAGTCGAAATCCACGAACCAGGATTTGAACAGAGCCTGGGCGATGGCTTCGAGGGTGGCGTTGGTTTCGCGTAGCAGTGCGATTCGATCGTCTAGTGCGCCGAGAACGCCAACAATCGCATCTTGAATTTCGCGCGGAGGACAGGCGATTGGAATGTTGTTGAGGTTGCCCTGTGTTAATTTGGGCATCACAGCGCCTGTCAGAAATGAATGTACATCTGCATTGAGCAGTGCGTACATCAAAAAGCGTGTATTTGCTCGCTCGTTTCCTGTGACGATATGCGCATGATTATTCACCCAGAATCTTCCATTCGCCATAAAGGCAATGGGCGTCTGACGGGTTCGTAGGTTTTCACCATCTTCAGCAATTAACAAATAGTCGCCATCAAACAAGTAGCCATCAACATAATCGACAATGCCGGATGCACCGTAATATGGATATGGACCGGGCTTACGATCTGGCCCTTTAACTGGTTTGCGTTTTGTGTCGTGGTTTATTGTCAACTCACTGAGCAATAGAACCTGCCAATCAGCCACGTAGGTCGGGTTAGCGTCGCATAACCCGACATCTTCGTTCGCAGGTGCATCCGCAGCCTGTCGGGTTACGCCCGATGGGCTAACCCGACCTACATGGCTAATTTGCGTTTGCTGTTCTTTCTGAATAACTACCTTGTCTTGCTCGATAATCTTTCGGAACGACTCGCTGGTCGTGGCCCAATCCACCACATCCACTTTGTAGGGCAAATCAGATTCGGAGAAATCTTCCGTCAAGGCCCCCAAGACACGGAAATCGAGCGCCTTATCGGAAACGACGCACAAGTCCAGATCGGAATAATCCTTGGCAGTCCACTTGGCGCGAGAACCAAACGCCCACACTGCATACTGCGGAACATGCCGCTGCAAAATTTCCTGAACTATTTGCAAATGGTCGGGGCGTATATCAATCAGCATAGGGGCGGAGTCGCTTCAGCAAATCTTGTGCATCGGGCAGAAAAGTCGGCGTGTGGGCGAAAACCTGTGCTGCAATGACTGAATCGTAAGTATGCGATGTGCGATTGCGGGCGGCAAGATGCCCTAGCCAAGCTTCGGCGTCGGCAATCAACCCGAGTTTTGCTGCTTCCCTAAAGGTGTCTTTTTTGGCGTTTGCTTCCTCAAGGCCAAAGACCTCTTTTAGAACACGCACCAAGATTTGCCTAGAGACATCCATCGCTATTTCAAAGCGCTGGATCACGCCATCCCGGACAGTCAGCAGCTGCGGGTACTGCTCGTATTCAATCAAGCCCTGCTCCAAAGCGGCTACTGCTAATTCCAGGGCTTTAATGCTCAGCTGAGACATATTCGTTACCTCCTACACCCATTGCCAATGTTGATTTTTGTTCAAAACTCATACCCCAAGCTTCCCAGTTTTTGGCGTATCAGCTGATCCAGTTCCGCGCCTTTCGCCATTTGCTCGCCCAGCGTTTCGGTCAGTTTTTGCATTTTGTCGGCAAAAGCTTCGTCATCGTCTTCAACGGCTTCTGCGCCGACATAGCGGCCGGGCGTGAGGACGTGGCCGTGTTCGGCGATTTCCGCCAGGGTGACGCTGCGGCAGTAGCCGGGGATGTCGGCGTAAGTGTTTGCCCCCTCACCCCGTCCCTCTCCCGCGAGGGTAGAGGGGGAACCGCGCCATGCTTCGACAGTTCCGGCGATGCGCTCGATAACGTCATCGGTGAATTCGCATTGCACCCGGCTGATCATGCTGCCGAGTTTGCGGGCGTCGATGAACAGGACTTCGCTTTGCCGGGCGCGCTTTTCCTTGACCAGGAACCACAGGCAAGCGGGGATTTGGGTGTTGAAGAATAGCTGGCCGGGTAGGGCGACCATCACTTCGACTTTGTCGGCCTCTACCATCGCGCGGCGGATTTCGCCCTCTGAGTTCTGGCTGGACGACATCGAGCCGTTGGCGAGCACGATACCGGCGCGGCCTGTTGGTTTAAGGTGGTACAGCATGTGTTGCAGCCAGGCATAGTTGGCGTTGCCTTGCGGCGGCGTGCCATAGACCCAGCGCGGGTCGCCTTCCAGGCTGCCGTGCCACCAGTCGGAGATGTTGAACGGCGGCCCCGCCACGGCATAATCGGCACGCAGGTCCGGGTGCTGGTCGCGCACGAAGCTGTCGGCGGGTTCTTTGCCCAGATTGAAGTCGATGCCGCGTATCGCGAGGTTCATCACGGCCAGCCGCCATGTAGTCGGGTTGGCTTCCTGTCCGTAAATGGAGACTTCGCCCGACTTGTTGCTATGCGACTTCGAGTATTCACTAGCCAACGCAAGTGTACTAGCTACCCCACAGCAGGGATCGTAAACTTGCCCACGTTGTGGGGCAAGTACAGACACCAGCAACCAATCAACGCTTCTCGGCGTATGATCGTCACCGCCGCGCTTGCCTTCGGCGCTGGCGAACTGGCCTAGGAAGTATTCATAAAGTTGGCCGAGCAGATCGCGGGCGTGGTTTTTGGCGCGGTCTTCTGCATTGCCGGATTCGCCG
>JALNYY010000020.1:0-12997 GCA_023229605.1 Methylobacter sp. | reverse complement strand
ATCAGTCGATTCGCCGAAACCGATTTGCGAGACCAGATCGACCAGTTCGCCGAGCTTGCCGTCGGGCAGTTGCACGCGGGCGTAGCGTTTGTCGAGTATGCCTTTGAGCTTGGGGTTTTCGGCTTCAATCAACGAGAGCGCGTCGTCGATGCGTTTGCCGATGTCGGCCTGTTTGGCTTGGGCGCGGAGGGTTTCCCAGCGGGCGGCTTCGGGCACCCAGAACACGTTGACTTCCTTGTAGTAGTCGCGGTCTTCGAGTTCTTCATCAACCAGTTCTTGATCGGCGTCTTCCAGATAATAGTCGTCCCGGCTGTCGGCAAACTTGCGCATGAGTTCTGCGCGGCGGGTCCGGAAGGTGTCGGAGATGTATTTGACGAAGATCAGGCCGAGCACGATGTGCTTGTATTCGGCGGCGTCCATGTTGGCGCGCAGCTTGTCGGCGGTGGCCCAGAGTGTTTTTTTGATGTCTTCGATCATCTGTTTCCGTCTAAAAAAGTTGAATTTGTTTTTTTAATGTCGTATTTATGACCGGCAAAACCGGAGTTAGTCCTCCGCGTTGGCGATGATTTATAATACAGCAATTACCCCCATCAAATCCGCACACGCTTTATTATAAAATGGCAGACTCGAAAATTTACCTGAATGTACCTTTTGCTCAAAAAGATGAGGCGAAAGCGCTTGGCGCGAGGTGGGACGCAGTCCAAAAGAAGTGGTTTGTCCCGTCAGATAAGGACGTTGCGCTGTTTGCCCGGTGGCAAGCCGAATCCGGTGTTGCTGAACCGCCAAGATCGAAGACTTCATCGTCCAAAACCAAGTCTTCATCCAAGACCGCCTCCGGTGCCAAAACCCATGCAACGGTTAAAGACTTTGTTGCTTATGACGGCGATACGCCGCCTTGGGATTGATGTTTGCTTCTGCAATAGCCGTTATTCTTAAGATGGGAATACAGGCTTTGCCTGTTCGCAAACAAAGCTTGCACTCCGCATTTTTCTCTGTCCCGCCTTAAGTGAGTTAGGTGTGATAGGAGCGGGCCATGCCCGCGATGAAGCAGCCGCAATTCCGAAATATCGCGGGCGCGGCCCGCTGGCGTCATTGTTCTTATCTTAATGGCAGCGACCTTAAGCGGGCAACCTTACCCCACCCCACCGCCCAACTAATCATCCTCATTCGGGATTTGCCCCCTGAATTCTTCCGACAACAGTATCTGCCCGCCGGTGACAACCAGCTGCTCACCGGCATTAATCCCGCTGCCGACAAAATAACCGTCGGTCGTTGCCGAATACCGGTCTATAGTGCGCCGGCTGAATTGTTGTTCGGCGGTTTTGATGTAGACAAAAGCCTGATCCATGTACCAGATTAAAGCGGATTTCGGGATAACGACGCCCGTATGGCTTTCGCCTTGCTCAGGTATCCACGCCGTAACGCGCATGCCGGTCCTGATGCGACTGCCGTCTGTCTGGAAAAAATAGCTTTCGCCCTGCACGGCATTGTCTGTTTGCGGAGCCGTTGAAATCAGCGCGGCTTTTCCGGCCGCGCTGCGGTTGCCCGATGCGTCGACATAAATGTCCTGAATGTCGCCGGCCAGCTGCTTGTTAACAGGCAAGGTAATTTGCAGCAGCGTTTGCCGACGGGATAAAAAATCGCCCAGCTTGCCGGAATCCGCAGCCAAAGCCCATTCGGCAAGCTTTTCGCCCCAGTTGAGCCGGGCTTGATCGACGATAGCCTTGCCTTGAACGCCGCTGGCATCGACCAGGGCTTTATCGATTTGCCACTGCGCCTGCTGAACTTGCAGGTTGCGCTTTGAGGTCGCGCCGTCGCGGTACAAGTCTTGCTGACGATTGATGTTCTGCTCGGCCTGTTTAAATTTTGCCGCTGCGCTGCCGCGCTCGGTTAACGCGACCAAATACCGGTGCCGCAACTCAACCAGCGGTTGTATATTGACGGCTTTCCCGTAAGCCAGAAATTCAGGACGATGACTGACGGCGGTCAATGTTGCCGTCTGCAAGCCCGATAACGACTGGGCTTTAGCATCCAGAAAAACAGTTCCCGGCCCTGGAGAGTTATGTGGTTTGGCAACCGGCTTGTCGTCGTCATCTGCAAAACCCGGGGTAATACTGAGTATAAAAAAACAGACTATTAAAAGAGCATTCATGTGGACATTAAAGGAGTATGTAGATTGGTTCATGGTATAAGATTTCCATTCTTAAATGCATTTTTTTGTTGTTTTTAAAAAATTGCACGTTATCCTTAAAAAATAAACTAACTAACCATTAAGAGATTATCATGAGCGACCTACCGGATAACTTAAAGTACGCAAAAACCCACGAATGGGCGCGGGTGGAAGACGATAACATCGTTCGTGTCGGCATAACCGATTTTGCGCAGGAAGAATTAGGCGATTTGGTTTATATAGAACTGCCTGAGCTGGGCCGCAAAGTCACGGCGCAAGAGCAATGCGCCGTAGTCGAATCGGTTAAAACCGCATCCGATCTGTTCAGCCCGGTTACCGGCGAAGTAGTCGCCATCAACGATGCCCTGACCGATGAGCCTGAACAGGTCAATGATGACGCTTATGGAACCTGGCTGTTTTGCATAAAAGCGGACGACCTGTCCGAGCTGGATGCTTTAATGGATGCGGATGCCTATCAACACATGATCGAGCAATAATTTTGTTATACCCGGCTTGTAACGAAACTGACACACATCTGTGTAATATTTACTTTTTCAATAACAAATATTCGTAATAAATAATGGCAAATCCAAATGCAAAAGGCGTAAAACGCCTGATTAACGCGTGTTTTTTCTCTGTCGCCGGTTTTAAAGCAACCTGGACGCATGAAGAGGCATTCAGACAGGAAGTCATCCTGTTTGTTCTAACGACCCCGCTGGCCATATGGCTGGGGGAAACCAATATTGAAAAGCTGCTGCTGATCGGCAGCATCGTTTTAGTCATGCTGGTCGAGTTGTTAAATACGGCGGTAGAGGCTGTAGTCGACAGAGTGGGTTTTGAGCATCACGAATTATCGGGCCGCGCCAAAGACATCGGCTCCGCCGCTGTAATGATGTCACTGGCCTGGGCTGCGGTAACCTGGGCACTAATTTTACTTTAACCGCGACTGCTCCCGGCAGTCCGGCATACACACCATCCCTGGCGATAAAGAGGAACATAACACAATGAGTGCATTATTATGCGGGTCTATGGCTTACGATACCATCATGGTTTTTCATGATAAATTTAAAAACCATATTCTGCCGGAAAAAATCCATATCCTGAATGTATCATTCCTGGTGCCGGTCATGCGGCGCGAATACGGCGGCTGTGCGGGCAACATTGCCTACAATATGAAACTGCTGGGCGAAGAGCCGTTAATCATGGCGACGGTCGGGCATGATTTCGAACCGTATGCCCAATGGCTGGCTCAAAACCAGTTATCCAGCGAGTACATTCAAATCCTGGACAACAGCTATACCGGTCAAGCCTATATCACCACCGATGAAGAAGCTAACCAGATTACCGCATTCCATCCCGGCGCCATGAATTCTTCGCATTTAAATTCAGTGCCTACCGACCGGAAAATCAGCATCGGCATCGTATCGCCGGACGGCAAGGAAGGCATGCAACTGCATGCCGAGCAGTTTGCAGAACTGGATATACCGTTTATTTTCGATCCGGGCCAAGGCATGCCGATGTTTAGCGGCGAGGAGCTGCTCAAGTTCATAGACCAGGCGACCTGGGTGACCTTGAATGATTATGAGTCCGAGTTGATGCAGGAACGTACCGGCTTGTCGCTGGAACAATTAGCTGAACGGGTTGAAGCGCTGATTATTACTTTGGGCGGCAAAGGCTCTCAAATTTACACTCACGGCGAATGCATTACCATTCCGGCCGCCAAACCCAAAGCGATACTTGATCCGACAGGTTGCGGCGATTCCTATCGCGCAGGGATTTTATACGGCCTGATGAATGAACTGGGTTGGGAAATTACCGGCAGAGTCGCCTCATTGCTGGGCGCCATTAAAATCGAAAATAACGGCACCCAAAATCATTCATTTGATATGGACGGTTTCAAACAACGCTACCGCGAAAATTTCGGGTCTTCGTTCTGATTTTACCGCTTCGATGTGTCGGGTTACGCTACGCTAACCCGACCTACATACCAACAAGCTATCCATGTTAAAACACACCCAAAATCTCTTAGACATCATGTCGCGTCTGCGCCACCCGGAAGATGGCTGCGCATGGGATGTCAAACAGGATTTCACCAGCCTGATTCCTTACCTGATTGAAGAGGCTTACGAAGTCGTCGATGCGATCGAGCGCAATGACCTGGATGATTTGCGCTCGGAGCTGGGCGACCTGCTGTTGCAGGTGGTGTTCCATTCCCGGATCGCCGAGGAACAAGGGTTGTTCGATTTTGAACAGGTTTCGGCCGGCATTTGCGATAAACTGATCCGCAGGCATCCGCATGTTTTTTCCGATGCGGTTTTCAACACCGATGAAGAACGCCATCAAGCCTGGGAACAGGCGAAAGCCGACGAACGCCAGGAGAAAAACAAAACGGCGGAGCCGGAAAGCGTGCTGTCAGGCGTGGCGCGCAATCTTCCGGCGTTGATTGAATGCGAAAAAATACAGGATCGCGCCGCAAATCACGGCTTTGACTGGCCGGACGTATTGCCGGTTTTTGATAAAGTGCTGGAAGAACTGGATGAGGTTAAAGAAGCCTGGCAGTCCGGGGATCAGGCGCATATTCAGGAAGAGATTGGCGATTTATTGCTGGTTGCGGTTAATTTGGCCCGCCATTTAAACGTCAATGCTGAAGTCGCGCTGAAGGAAAGCACTAAAAAATTCTCCAGACGCTTCCAACACATAGAACAACAGCTTGAAGCGTCAGGCCAGAACCTGAAAGACTGCGAACTGGCCGAATTGGATATTCTATGGAACCAGGCAAAGTTGGCTTTAAACAAAAAGTAGATTAAGCGCCCTGCTGCGACGGGCGCCGAGATGCCAAAGTCTAACCGGTGCAGTTTCTTTTGGGAAATCTAAATATAGCATCTAAAAACTAATCATCCTGCAATCGAACCGCCATCACGTCGCATCCGGCGTAATGCAGAACGCTATTTGCCGTTGAACCCAACAATAACGACAACCCATGCCGCCCGTGGGAACCGACAACGATCAAATCAACCTGCTCCCGCTCGGCAAGCAGAGCAATCTCATGCTTGGGCGAACCCCAGACCATCCAACGCTTAGCCTGGGCGACACCCAACTGATCGCCAATCCGCATCAACTTGGCTTTCTCCGCTTCAAGCAACTCATAGCCTGAATCTTCAGTCAGAGGAATAACCGTTCCATAAGTGGTATCCGGCATCGGAATGTTATCCAGCACATGAATAATACTCAATTTAGCTTGGTATTTTTCGGCCAACCCCTTCGCTTTTCGACCAACCGTATCGCCATGCCCGGAATAATCCACAGCCAGTAAAATATGTTGATAAGCGCCCATTGTTTTCGCCTTATTCTGATAGTTATTGATTTTGGATAAGTGTATAGAAGTTACTGCCGGCCCAGAACCGGAAAAGCCATCCAGGGCAAGGCTTGCAAAGATGCGGGAAAGGCGGGGCGTATAAAAAAGCCCTCCCCCCGTTAAAGAGGAAGGGCTTCAAGCGCTTAAACTTTATGGTAAATATCGGCGCCTTCTTCAAGGAACTGTTTGGATTTTTCATCCATGCCTTTTAACAACGCCTCTTCTTCTTTGATGCCTTTTGCCGCGGCATAGTCGCGCACATCCTGGCTGATCTTCATCGAGCAGAAATGCGGGCCGCACATCGAGCAAAAATGCGCTATTTTGGCGGATTCTTTAGGCAGCGTTTCATCATGAAATTCACGGGCCTTTTCAGGATCGAGGCCGATGTTGAACTGGTCTTCCCAGCGGAATTCAAAACGCGCCTTGGACATCGCGTTATCGCGAGCCTGCGCGCCGGGATGGCCTTTAGCCAGATCGGCCGCATGCGCGGCGATTTTGTAAGTCACGATGCCTTCGCGCACATCCTGCTTGTTCGGCAGGCCCAAATGCTCTTTTTGAGTCACGTAGCAAAGCATCGCGCAGCCGTACCAACCGATATTTGCCGCGCCTATCGCCGAGGTAATGTGATCGTAACCGGGCGCAATGTCGGTCGTCAGCGGGCCTAAGGTGTAGAAAGGCGCTTCGCCGCATTCTTCCAGCTGCTTGTCCATATTGACCTTGATCATATGCAGCGGCACGTGGCCTGGGCCTTCAATCATGGTTTGCACGTCGTGCTTCCAGGCGATTTTGGTCAGCTCGCCCAGCGTTTCCAGCTCGCCGAATTGCGCGGCGTCGTTGGCGTCATAGATTGACCCCGGACGCAAGCCGTCGCCTAATGAGAAAGCCACGTCATAAGCTTTCATGATCTCGCAGATTTCTTCAAAATGCGTGTACAGGAAACTTTCGGTGTGATGCGCCAGACACCATTTCGCCATGATCGAGCCGCCGCGCGACACGATACCGGTCATGCGTTTTGCGGTCAGCGGCACGTGATGCAAACGCACCCCGGCATGTATCGTAAAGTAATCCACGCCCTGCTCGGCTTGCTCGATCAAGGTGTCTCGGAAGATTTCCCAGGTCAGGTCTTCGGCTTTGCCGTTGACTTTTTCCAGCGCCTGGTAAATAGGCACGGTGCCGATAGGCACCGGCGAGTTGCGTAAAATCCACTCGCGGGTTTCATGGATGTTTTTGCCGGTGGACAGATCCATGATGGTGTCGCCGCCCCAACGTATGCCCCAGAGCATTTTTTCGACTTCTTCCTCGATGGATGAAGTAACCGCCGAATTGCCCAGATTTCCGTTGATCTTAACCAGGAAGTTGCGGCCGATAATCATCGGCTCCAGCTCGGGATGGTTGATGTTGCACGGAATAATCGCCCGGCCTCTGGCCACTTCGTCACGGACAAACTCAGGCGTAATAACATCGGGAATCGATGCGCCGAACGAATCGCCGGGATGCTGGTCTTTCCACAATTCGCGCATTTCTTCCATTTTCTGGTTTTCACGAATGGCGATAAATTCCATCTCCGGCGTGATGATGCCCTGTCTTGCATAGTGCATTTGCGACACGTTTTTTCCGGCTTTTGCCCTGCGCGGTTTGCGGATATGCTCGAAACGCAGCTCAGCGGTAGCTGGATCTTCAAGACGCTGACGGCCGAATTCGGAGCTGGGGCCGGGCAATTCTTCGGTGTCGTTTCTTTCCTCTATCCAGGCCGAACGGATAGCGCCCAGGCCTTTTTTTAAATCGACTTCGACATTGGGATCGGTATAAACGCCCGAGGTATCGTAAACATAGAGCGGCGGATTTTTTTCCGCGCCGTTTTCCGAACCAAAATGCACCGGGGTATCGGATAAAGTAATTTTACGCATCGGAACTTGTATGTCGGGACGGCTGCCTTGAACATATATTTTTTCGGATGCGGGATAGGAATCAATCTTTACGTTACTGGACGCAGTAGACGTAACTTCTTTAAGGACGGCGCTCATGTTTATCTCCAACAACAAAACAACAAGGCGCAGGGAAGTCTGGGCTTTCCTACGCCGGCATTAACCGGGGTCAGGTTCAAAGGGTTTTTCTCAGCCTTCCCTTCCCATGGCCACATGGAAACAAGAAAGCACCCCTAGCCTTTACGGGTGTGCTGCTAAGTTAAAGGATAATGCCGCAGATTGCAAGCGTGAACCGCATCATAAGCGCAATAAACGCCTTATAAAACAAATGGTTTTGACAAACAAGGCCATTTATAAAGCCGTATTTACAGTTAACGCCGCCCCCTCTACTGCCATGAGGATAAAATATCCGATCATTAAATCCTACGAAGTCCCTAAACCTGTACCCAAAAAGCAGCTTATCGGCACTGTAAAAATGATTTTTTTTGCCAGCAATGTTAGAATCAGCGCAAATCCTGACTAACCAGATATAACGGATGTCAACAGACTCTCAACCAAGCGCTAATCACTCGCCATTACTGGAATTTAAAAGTAGCACTTTTTCTGTGCCTGTTTTGGTTTTAGCCGGCAATGATGTCACTACTATCGAGCAACAATTACAGGAAAAAATCCATCTGGCGCCTGAATTCTTCAAAAATTCGCCGCTGGTATTTGACTTGCTGGAACTGAATAAACAAAATCTCGACGTTGATGTTACAGAACTGACCAACATCACCCGCAAGCTCGGCTTATTGCCGATAGGGATACGCGGCGGCACTACTCAACAGAATCAACAGGCACTGGAACTCGGTATACCTATACATTCCGGCCATAACGTTACGGCGGCTTCTGAACCGCAACAACGACAAACCCCAGAACCTGAACCAACGCCTGAGCCTCAAGGTGCTGCAACCACCACACTGATCACCCAGCCCGTCCGGTCCGGCCAACGCATTTACGCTGAAGGCGATTTGGTTATTTTAGCCCAGGTCAGCGCCGGCGCTGAAATTCTGGCCGAAGGCAATATTCATGTGTACGGCTCGCTAAGAGGCCGAGCCCTGGCAGGTGTGCAAGGCGACACCGAGGCGCGTATTTTCTGTTCCGATTTGCAGGCTGAACTTATTTCGATTGCCGGAAACTACAAGATCAGCGAAGATTTGAATGGCGCGGTTCACAACCAGCCTGTTCAGATCTATTTACAAAACCATACTTTAGTTATTAAAGATATTTAATTTACATCATCAGCTTTGGAGGAAATTGTGTGGCACGAATTATAGTCGTAACATCGGGTAAAGGTGGCGTTGGTAAAACAACCACAAGCGCCGCCATCGCCATGGGGCTTGCAAAAAAAGGTCACAAAACAGTAGTCATTGATTTTGATGTGGGTTTACGCAACCTGGATTTAATCATGGGTTGCGAGCGCCGCGTTGTTTATGATTTTGTCAATGTCATCAACGGCGAGGCCAGCCTTAACCAGGCATTGATACGCGATAAAAACTGCAATCTGCTTTACATCTTACCCGCCTCGCAAACCCGTGATAAAGACGCCCTCAGCCAGGAAGGCGTAGGCAAAATTTTAGATGAGCTCAAAAAAGACTTTAAATACATAGTTTGCGACTCTCCGGCCGGCATTGAAAAAGGCGCTCATTTGGCCATGTATTTTGCCGATGACGCGTTTATCGTAACCAACCCCGAAGTCTCTTCAGTAAGGGACTCAGATCGCATGCTAGGCATCTTGTCCAGCAAGTCGCGCCGCGCAGAACAAAACGAAGAACCTATCAAAGAATACCTGCTGCTGTCACGCTACTCGCCGGACAGGGTCAAATTAGGCGAGATGTTGAGCGTGGATGATGTACAGGAAATTTTATCGCTGCATTTACTGGGCGTTATCCCCGAATCGAAATCCGTGTTAAATGCGTCGAACTCAGGGATTCCGGTTATTCTTGACGAAAAAAGCGATGCAGGCCAAGCCTATGCTGATATTATTGCCCGATACTTAGGCGAAGACAGGCCGCATCGATTCATTGACGATAAAAAAGGCCTGTTTGGGAAGCTGTTCGGGAGAAAATAATGAGTTTACTGGATTATTTTAAAACATCTAAAGCCAGCTCGGCATCGCTAGCCAAGGAAAGACTGCAAATTCTGGTTGCTCACGAACGCAGCTCCAGAAACCAGCCGTCTTACCTTCCTCAATTGCAAAAAGAATTACTGGAAGTTATTCGGAAATACGTTAATGTAGGGCAAGACGCCATATCCGTTAATTTTGAACAAAACGATACTCAGGAGACACTGGAATTAAACATCGTGCTCCCTGACCACCAAACCAAGACTTCTTAACACAAAAGGGTAATCACTATGTCCAATACAATCGGCGATGCAGCAGGAATAGTCTGGAAATATCTGGATCAAAACGGGCCATCCAGTGTAAATAAAGTTACCACTGAAACCGGCATCAATAAAAATGACGTTCACCGCGCCATAGGCTGGCTATGCAAGGAAGACAAGCTGTCTATTGAGATGGTAGGCCGGGCTGAAACGCTGTCATTGAAATAAGCAAAAACGCCTCAGCACACGGCCATGGAGAGAAATGGAACACGGATGACACCGATTAAACGGATAAACACTGATTGAAATTTGCCTAGGAAAAATCCGTGTAAATCAGTCCTCCGTGTCATCCGTGTTCTATTGAACACGCTGAATAGTCCAACTTATTGTAATTCCCGGTGGCGGACAATTACATTTAAGAAAGGGCCTTTAAACTGTTTGGCGAGCGCATCGACCAGATAAACCGAACGATGCTGGCCGCCTGTACACCCTACCGCCACGGTCAAATAACTGCGCCCTTCCGCCTCAAATCGGGGAATCCATCGTTCAAGAAATCCCGTAACATCTTCAAAAAGCTCGGCAACCAATTCCTGTTCGCCAAGAAAACCAATTACCGGCTGGTCTTTTCCTGTTAACCCTCGCAATTCCGGAATCCAATAGGGATTAGGCAAGCTGCGGGCATCAAACACAAAATCGGCATCCAATGGAACGCCATGCTTAAAACCGAATGATTGAAACTGCAAGGAAATATGCCTGACGTCCCTTTCGCCGATCTGATCCCGGATAAGTTCGCGCAACTGGTGATAATGCGTCCGGCTGGTATCTATGACCACGCTGGCGTGCCTTGCAACCGGCGTCAGCATTTCCTTTTCAATTTTTAACGCCTCTCTTAACGGTACGTTTAAATCCGTCAACGGATGCCGCCGCCGGGTTTCGCTGTAGCGCTTCAATAAGGTAGACTCTTCAGCCTGCATAAAGATAATTTCGCAATCGATCTGTTTATTGCGTATCAGCTCCAGGCTTTCGGAAAAATTGACCAGGCTTTCGCTCTGATTCCTCGCATCAATACCTATAGCCGTTTTTGCATAGGTTTTCTTATCCACCAACATAACGTGATTGATAAAGTCTTCCAGCAAGGTCACGGGCAGGTTATCGATGCAATAGAAACCGCAATCTTCCAACGTATCCAAGGCGATGCTTTTGCCCGAACCGGAAAGACCGCTGACGATTAATAGTTTCATGAGGAAATCAGGCTAAGGGCAAAAGACAAAAGACCAAAAAATATTTTTACCTTTTGCCTTTCATCTTTCGCCTGCTTTTTTATCTATGCGCCGCAGTTTTTTCTTTATGCTTGGTAATTTGACGGTCCAGCTTATCAACCATGTTGTCGATAGCTGCGTACATATCTTCCTGATGATCTTCGGCGAACAGTTTAGCGCCACTCAGTTGCAATGTCGCTTCTGCCTTTTGAATTAACTTTTCCACGCTTAAAATGACGTGTACATCGGTAACATTGTCAAAGTGACGTGCTAATTTTTCAAACTTCGAATCGGTGTGCGCTTTTAAAGCGTCGGTTACTTCAAGATGATGGCCTGTTACGATAACTTGCATGGAATTACTCCTTTAATGGTGAATGATTGGTTTTTGGCGTCAGTTGGCGTTATAAAATACGCTTGCGCTGACTTGATGATGAAATGAGCATTGCTTCACGATACTTGGCAATAGTCCTTCTAGCAACATTGATGCCCTTTTCTTTTAATAGCTCGGCTATTTTACTATCACTTAACGGTTTTGCCAGATTTTCATTGCTGATTAGCTCTTTAATAAACGCCCTTATGGCCGTAGATGAGCATTCTCCTCCACCGTCTGTTGAAACATGACTGGAAAAAAAGTACTTAAATTCGACAATGCCGTTGGGGGTGTGCATATATTTTTGCGTGGTCACTCTGGATATGGTCGATTCGTGCAATTCCAGTTCTTCGGCAATATCTCTCAGTACCATGGACTTCATTGCAATAGAGCCATGTTCAAGAAACCCGGTCTGCTTTTCCACGATACACCGGGCAACACGCAACAAGGTGTCGTTCCGGCTCTGGAGACTTTTAATAAACCATCTTGCCTCCTGCAAATGATCTTTCATACAGGTATTATCCTTGCTGTTATCCGCTCTTTTTATCATGCCTGAATAAAACGGATTGATGCGCAATTTAGGCGCTATGTCAGGATTCAGGTTGACTTGCCATTTATCGTTTTTCTTAGTCACGTAAACGTCGGGGATTACATATTCGGAATCCGATTCCTGTATCTGCGCGCCCGGCTTGGGGTCCAGGGTTCTAATTAATGCCACGACCTCATCCAGTTGCCGCTCCGTCACGCCCAATTTACGCATCAGCTTTGTCTGCTCGTGCGTAGCCAACAGATCCAGGTATCGGGTCACAAGCGTCAACGCCTCCTCTTTATAAGGCGTAGCCTCCGGTAATTGCTGTATCTGCAATCTCAGACAATCTTTTAAATCGATGGCCGCAACGCCTGCCGGATCAAAGTTCTGCACTCTGTGCAGCACCGCGTTAACTTCATCGAAATCCAGATCGTCCAACTGGCTCTGCAATCCTTGAAAGATGTCTTCGGGACTGCTGGTCAGATAGCCGTCTTCATTGATCGAATCAATAATAGCCATAGCAATGGCATGATCCCGCTCTGAAAAGGAGGTCAGCTCCACTTGCCATAACAAATGATCCAGCAAAGTTGAGGATTTACTGCGCTGTGTTTCAAATTCGATAGTCTCTGCGGAATTGCCGCCCGACTCCATCGCGTATTCATAAACATCATCCCAGGAAGAATCGATGGGCAATTCATCCGGCATATCTGTTTGCGAGCCTTGGCTGGTCAGTGAATCCGCATTATCAATTTTTTTCTCGGGGGCTATTTCGGCTTCCTGAGTGGTGCTTTCTTCCTCATTGATTTCCAGCATCATATTAGACTCAAGAGCCTGCTGGATTTCCTGCTGCAACTCTAATGTAGACATCTGCAACAACTTGATCGCCTGCTGCAATTGCGGCGTCATAGACAGCTGTTGACCCAGTCGAAGATGTAAGGATTGTTTCATTTAAAGTTAAAGGTACAAGGTTAAAGACTAAAATTATTGCCTAAATAAACTTTACGCACTTCTTCATTGGCAACGAT
>JALNYY010000019.1 GCA_023229605.1 Methylobacter sp. | reverse complement strand
AAAGGGCGGCCAGTTGACCGCCCTTCACGGACTAATCGATGTTGATATTTTTGCGCTTACTCTTTTCGGTTTTAGGAATGGTAACTTTCAATATC
The DNA here is from genome assembly GCA_023229605.1 of Methylobacter sp. GTDB lineage: Bacteria > Pseudomonadota > Gammaproteobacteria > Methylococcales > Methylomonadaceae > Methylobacter_A. The sequence goes on along the minus strand of JALNYY010000019.1, from coordinate 43,727 downwards.
CCGTCTTTGAACGAGGCTTTTGCCTGGTCACCATCGACATTGTCGGGTAAGGACACCGTGCGCTGAAATTCGCCGCGCGTTATTTCGCGGCGAAAATATTTACCTTTTTCCTCTTCCTTTTTTTCTTCCTTACTGGAAGAGCGGATGGTGATGGTTTGGTTGTTAACAGATACATGCAGATCTTCTTTTTTAACGCCCGGCAACGCAGCCTGAACTTCTATGTCGTTGTCGTGATCCAGAATATCAACTTTCGGAAATCCTTTTTCCATGCCTACAGGAAAATTCCAGTCTAACAGTCTGGGCCACCTGCGAGAAAGAAAGTCCTCAAAAAAATGATCGAACTCATCAAATGAGATCAAACCGCCAGCCGGTGAACCAGGCATTAATTCCGAGCTTTTTTTTATATCTTGTTTGTTGGTTTTCATAACATTCTCCGTAATATTTTAAATCAATTAAGCATATCTGCTACCCAACTTGGGATTGGTGGGGGTTATGTTTAGTCGCGTATTCATCGCAAGAGCAACTACCGCTTTGCTCGAGCCATTCCTCAAGCGCATGATTAGACTTGGAATTTCTGTTTTCAGTTATGTAATAGGCAATCTCGGCAATTCGGGTAAAACAGTCGGGAAGATTTACCGGTATGCCGGATTCTTTAAGGCTGAAATATATTTTCTTTTTAACTATTTGCCTAGATATAAACATTTTCGCCTCGCTATTGCGGGTCTTAAATCTCTTGCGGGGAGTATGGAATAAAAGTATTTCTCGCCATTCTATATAGAATGGCGAGAAAAAATATTGGTACGAATACTTATACCTTTATTCGACTGTGTGATTTTATCCCGGGCGAGTCTTGAATAACTTTATGCGCACGGGATAATTTTGTGGGATTAAAATGCTGACTATTTGACTTCGATGGTTTTGCGCTTACTTTTTTCTGTTTTGGGAATGGTAACTTTCAATATTCCGTCTTTGAACGAGGCTTTTGCGTTTTCACCATCGACATTGCCGGGCAGGGACAGTGTGCGCTGAAATTCGCCGCGTGTTATTTCGCGGCGAAAGTATTTGCTTTTTCCCCCCTCCTTTTTTTCTTCCTTGGTTGTAGTGCGGATGGTGATAGTCTGATTGTTAATCGACACATCAAGGTCTTCCTTTTTAACGCCCGGCAACGCAGCTTGAACTTCTATATCGTTGCCGTGATCGAGAATATCAACTTTTGGAAAGCTGATTTCCGGCAAGGCAGGCATGTTCCAGTTCAGCAAGCCAGGCCATCTGCGCGAGAGAAAATCATCAAAAAAATGATCAAACTCATCGAATGACATCAATCCGCTGCCCGATGTTTTGGGCAATAATTCAGAACCTTTTTTTGTTGTTATATCCATTTCTTTAGCAGCCATAAATCTCTCCAGTCATATATTCAAATTAATTAAAAGTGTCGGCTCTAACAAGAGCATTGCGGTTTACATAAGGTGGGTCTTTACAGCAAAAACTCCTGTTCCGCTTCATACCAGTCTTCAATTTCATGGCCCGGTTCAAAACCTCTGCTTTCCGCCTTGAAATAGGCAAGTTCGGCAATTTTGGCGTCACGATCAGGAAGGCATATCGTCTCGCAGCTTTCAGCAGGATTTGAAATTTGTTTAGTAGATGCAGCCATTTTTCACCTCGTTATGCTTAAATATCTTAGTTTATGAAATAAACGCCAACGCCTCGGCAATTATTCTAAATACAAAAATTTGAGAAAAATACTGGTACAACTACTTAGCAATCCATTTAAACGCATGACCAAAATCAGTTGAACATCAAGCCAGTCTGCTTTTGCAAATGTGGTTTAATTACACAATCCATTTAGTCGGTTTAAATTCGAACAGAGGAAAAAATGTTAAAGAAATATTGTGTGGCGCTCCTGTTAACGGCTGTTTTTGGCGCCGCGCAGGTTTATGCGGATGGAACCAAAGCTGCAATTGCCAGTGCGCATCCCTTGGCGACGGCAGCCGGTTTTGAAATCATGGCTAAAGGCGGTAATGTTTTCGATGCAGCCGTGGCGGTCAGCGCAACGTTGGCGGTTGTCGAACCCTCGGGTTCCGGCCTGGGCGGCGGCGGTTACTGGCTGCTGCACAGGGAACGGGACGGTTTTGAAACCATGATCGACGGGCGCGAGAAAGCGCCGTTGGCGGCTCATCAGGCTATGTACCTGGATAAGACAGGCAAAGTGATCCCCCGGTTATCGCTGGATGGCGCGTTGGCTGCTGCTATCCCCGGCATGCCTGCGGCGCTGGTGCATCTGTCGGAAAAATACGGGCGCCTGCCGTTGGCGGAAAGTCTGCAGCCTGCAATCAGGGCCGCCAAGACGGGTTTTGCAATCGGCGAAAGATACCGGAAGCTGCTTAAATTCAGGTCCGAGGTGATAAAAAAACACCCGGAGACTGCGCGGATATTTTTGGCTGACGGCGATATTCCCAAAGCTTTTTCGATACTCAAGCAGCCGGATTTGGCCGATACCTTAAAGCAATTGGCTGACTCAGGACGGGATGGATTTTATGGCGGCGAGATAGCCGAGAAGCTGGTGGACGGCGTCGACAAGGCCGGCGGTATCTGGACAAAACAGGATCTTGCCGCCTATCAGGTTGTCGAGAGGGAACCGGTAACGGGCAGTTATCGCGGCATAAAAATCACCAGCGCTGCGCCGTCGTCATCCGGCGGCATAGTGCTGATCGAAGCGTTGAATGTTTTGTCAGGTTACGACTTGAATCTGACCGATGAGAAGACCCGAAAGCATCTTGTCGTCGAGGCCATGCGTCGTGCTTATCACGACCGGTCCTTATATCTCGGCGATTCGGACTTTATCGATATGCCGGTTAAACGCTTGTTGAATGAAGATTATGCGGCCGGACTGCGCAGCAGTCTGCGTGCTGACAAGGCTTTGCCCAGCGCCATGTTGTCGGGCGAAATTCAGCCGCAGCCCGAAGGCGTCAATACTACCCATTTTTCTATTATCGATGAAGAAGGCAACCGGGTTGCGGCGACGCTCAGCATTAATTTTCCGTTTGGCGCGGGCTTGGTGGCGCCCGGCACAGGCGTGCTGCTGAATGATCATATGGATGATTTTGTCAGCCTGCCGGGCGCGATGAACGGCTATGGGCTGGTAGGCGGCGCCGCCAACGCCATCGCGCCGGGCAAACGTATGCTGTCCAGCATGACGCCCACTTTCCTGGACGACGGCCATAACGTTGCGGCGCTGGGAACACCCGGCGGCAGTCGCATCATTTCTATGGTGTTGTTAGCCGCGTTGGATTTCGCCAAAGGCAACGGTCCGGACTCATGGGTGCAAGTGCCGCGTTTCCATCATCAATATATGCCGGACGTGATTGAATACGAAAAAGGCGCAATAACGGCGGATGAGCTCGCCGGCCTTGCCGCAATGGGACATCAACTGAAAGAGACGCGTTACAACTATGGCGATATGCAGGCCGTGCAGTGGAATAAAGCCACGCATCAACTGACTGCGGCCAGCGATCGTCGGGGCGAAGGGCAAGCTGTTGTCGGGCATTAGGGCGTGAGTCTTTCAGGATTATGAATTGAATACCGACACTGTAGAAATATGGCATGGCAATATTGCCGCCGAGGACGCTCATTACCAAGACTATTGGCATGTTCTCGATGCAGCCGAGCAAGCCCACGCCGACGTTATCAAAAACGACTTGCTCCGTAAACGCTACGTCATAGTGCGTGGCAGATTAAGAAACGTATTAGCCAAAACGCTTAATGAGCCGCCGGAAAAGATCAGTATAAAAAAGGCCGAACACGGCAAACCCTATCTTGCCGATACGCCCGGATTGGCGTTCAATTTGTCCCATTCGTCGGACGCGATGGTGATTGCCGTAGGCTGGAACTGCCGGTTGGGTGTGGACATAGAAAGCTGCAAACCCAGAAGCAGCCTAGCCGGGCTGGTCGAAAAATGCTTTGCCGAAGAAGAAATCGCATACTGGAGCCGGCTTACTGAAGCTGAAAAAACAGCCGGGTTTTACCGTTTCTGGACTCGCAAAGAAGCCTTCGTAAAAGCCACAGGACGCGGCATTGCGTTAGGCTTGAATCATTGCGTTATTAATCCTGAAAACCAAACCGAGTTTTTAAGGGTTCCTGCAGGTTATGGGCCTGCTTCAACATGGCATGTGCTGGATATTGCCTTGGGGCAGGGTGCTTGCAGTGCGTTAGTGACGGATAAGGATGGATTTGAAGTTAGGCTAATAGAGTTGGCAGCATGAGCTTAAAAACCGGATGGATGGTTGTCACTACCTGAATTCCAATGGTAGCTGACGGCAATGGCGGCTATCGTCAGCAATGCAAGTTGCCAGATATAACTATCAAAATAAGCGACACAAACGGTTATAAGTCCTAGAAATATCCCCGCAAAAATACAGCGCCACCCTCTGGGTACGCCGTCCAGATAAGTCGTTAACGCCAGTATTAACAGCACTATCAAACCGGCTTCTTCATGGAAGATTCTTCCCGAACTGTGGTAGGCGTAAACGATAATGGCTGCACACAAACCGCCTCCCCAATGAAGTAGCCGACTGATGAACGCCTTGAGATTATCGCCGTGTTGCTTGAATTGATAATAGCCGGGAGCGATGGCGATAGCGGTAAACAGGAACATCATCGCAAACCAATAATCGTGGCTCGCATGCCGGTAGGTATAACCGATGTAGGCGCCGAGCAGCGACAACAATAAACGTAATGTAAAAAGATTATGGTTGGACAGCAGGTTTTGCTTGTTCATGAACTGTACTCAAGAATGATAGATAACGAATGACGGTTACTGTTTCCAAATTTTCGTATTGAAAGTATTAGAATCCAAGGATGGCGAACTTAAACCGGAGCTGGCGAGAAAGTGCCGGGATTTATATAGCCGCGGCAGATAAACGAGGCTTAACATCAGCAATGCTAACAATGCCGGTTTCCGGCGAATATCGGTTTGCACGATTTTTTCAGTCGCCAGTTTAGGGTTTTGTAATGCCTGGCTAAGGCTTTTTAAGTCGGTTAAGCGGGCGTAAGCCAAACCGGATTCGGCGGCCAGTTTTTCCAAATAAGTTTCGTGCAAGGCTGTTAAATGCTCGCTTCCTGTGGCGGCTTCGCTGCCGAACGGGGCATTGCGCGCGTTATAGCCTTTGATTTGCGACGGGTCCAGGTTCGATTGTCCGAACGTAGAGCGGTGCGGCACATCGTCCCGGGCATAAAATCCGGTTTGCTTGCCCAGGCTGTCGAACTTGGGGATAGGCACAGCCTGCAATCCGCCCGCACCGATAATCATGCCTTTTGCTTGGCTCTTTACCGTGGAAAAATCGGCTTGGTAATTGGGATTAACAGGCGGGGCTTCCTGTCCGTCGGTAATGAAGACCACCGAACTGTCGCTTTTTTGCAGCATTTCGAGCGTGCTCAGCAAGCCTTTGGCGATATTGCTGTCTGCGGCCCAGGCCATGCGCCAGTCGATTTTGCTGATCGCGGTGTCTATTTCCGTATAAGCGGAGCAAACTTCCAGCGGCTCGAACAACAGGGTTGAGCGCCGTTCGGTGAACAGGCCTAGGCCGACTTTGGATTCGCATGGCAGGTCTCTCAACAGTTCGCGCAAGGTTTGCTTGACAAAATGCAGTCGGCTGACGGCCTGGTTGTCTTGTTGGTAGTCGGTTGCGTTCATGCTGCGGGTAATGTCGATAATGAAGGTGTAGTTATAGGTTGGGCTTTTTTGTTGCTTGCTGGGGTAAATGAACAGCACCAGCATCGCTATAAGCGCCAATAGCAAACACCATGTCCGATAATCTTTTAATGTATTCATTGTTTCCTCGTTTCCACGCGCCGCGTCACTGCCATTAAGGTAATGACAGCGTATTTCCAGAGGCTGGAGTGCAAGGCTGGCCTTGCAGTATGGCGTGGTTAGTACAAGGCAAGCCTTGTACTCCATTTGAACTTAACTTAATGGCAGTGACGCGCTGCGTCCCATCTTTGCGCATGTGCATTTTTATATACTGACTATGACTCGCGGCGTAGTTAAGGCAATCCACGCGGAAACCCCGGCACTGTCGTCCACAACTGCGATTTCTGCTTTGTGGGTTCGTCGTCCGGCATGTCAACCCTGTCCATTTCCGGCAGTAAACGCATCGCGACTTCAAGGTTGTATTTTGCATCCCAATCGACGCTGTTTAATGCCAAAGACTGTCGGTAGGCCTGTTTCGCGAGTCCTGCCAAAGGCATTGCTTCGTTGATATTCATGGCTTTTGCCTGCTGTATGGCTTGCTCCAGATACAGGTTGCCGAGGTTGTAGCGGGCTTTGGCCTGGAAGTCCCGGCCGCCTTTATCCATAACCAGGCTCAGGGTCGACAAGGCCTCGTCGTAGCGGTGTTTTTGCTTGAAATAAAAAGCCCGCGCCAGTCTCAATTCCGGTTCGCCGCTGATCACTTTATTAACGGCCACATCCTTGCCCGACACCAATTGGCGGATTAAGCCATTGTTTTGATGGATGCCGTACAACGCGCCGGCGCTGTAAACGAAAGCCGCTAAACTGAGCGCTAACGCGGCCCACAGCGTTATATGCCTGATCGTTCTTGTCATCGTTTGACCTCAAAAAATTTAACGCCGAGCAGAACCAGCAGCAAGAAAGTCGCTACGCTGTAGCAGGCTGCCGACAAATCCTGTTTGGGGATGCGTTCAAAATAGTGCATCGGCAGGTTTTCCAGCTGGTTGATGTCGGCAATCGCCTGTTTTAACGCGTCCGGGCTTTCCGCTTCATAAGCCTGATAGGGACTGCCCAGTCCTTGAAAGAACTTGTGCAGATAAAGTTCGGGCATGGCCCCAGCGTTGTCGTCCCGGCTGTCTTCAGGCTGGTCGAAAATGCCGGGGCTGCCCGCCGTGCGCAGGAAAATCCAGTACAGGCGGACTTGCTGTTGTTTAAACCATTCTCGCAGTTTTTGTTCGCTGTCGTGATCGATCGTCGCCGCGCCGTCCGAAACCAGCAGCACGATACGCGAGCCGGTGACCGGTTGTTGTTCAAAAAATGAGATAGCCATCCCTAAGCCTTTGCTGACATGGGTAAAACCCAGCGCCGGTGTAGCGGTCGCCGCAATCGCCGCCTGCACGGCGTTTTTGTTTTCGGTCAGCGGCATCACGAATAACGGCGAAGTGCTGTATTCCGCGACCCCGATCAAATCGGTTTGCCGCTGCTTGACAAAATCGGTCAATAACCGCCGCGCCGCCGTGGCTTTGGATTCTTCTACACCGTTCGGTGCGCGTCCGGCAAATGTGTTATCCATGCTGCTGCTGCGATCAAGCAATAACACGATATGCGCGCCGTGGCCGATCCTCTCCCGGCTTTGTTCGGTGCGATGCAGGCCCGCGATGCCCAGCACTAATCCGGCGATGGCCGCGACGGCGCATAGCCGCAAACAGCAGACGACAAAAGCCGACAGCGTGTCCGCAGGTATCAACGCCGTCCACGGCGCTGGGCTGGCGCGCATGCCGCTATTGAACAGCGGCAACAGGGCCAGTAACAGGCCTGTCAAAGCCCAAGGGGTATTAACCGCCAAATTCATCGGCTGCCCCGCTCGATTTTTCGGCATTGCTCGCAGAGGTCTTTTAGCTGCTGCAAGTCCCGCGCGACAGTAATCATGCCGTCGGAAAAAAAATAACGGTTGGAGTAGTTGAAGAACCAATCCAGTTGGGAGTTTATTTGCAGATATTCCGGGTTGCGCCGGTAAAATTCGCTCAAGCGGTTAGAAAACAGCGGCTGCCCGTTGAGGCTGTTCAAGGCGTGGTGGACAACGGTCAGGGCTTGCGCCATATCGGCTTTAGACAGTCCCGCCAGTTTTCGTAATGCCCGCTTGAACACCGTGCGTCGCGACATGCCGGGATAACAGCCGTATAAGTAAGCCAAATAGGCTGCTATCAGTACGGCGACGCTCAGACTGGCGGCCAAGCCATACAAGGCCTGGGTGTTTGCCAATAATGGCGGCGGGCTGTCGGGGCGCATGTATTCGCCCTGCTCGGTTTGGCGCACCACCAACTCCCTGAGCGGGGACAGGGTAAAAGTCCAAGCGGGGACGTTTTGGGTGATGGTTTTTTCGCCTTGGCTGAGCTGCACGGTAAAGCCGGGCAGGGTTAAGGCTTTAACCTCCAGCGGCGCGTAAAAAACCTGGTACAGCAAGTCGATTTGATAACGTTGCCCGGTTTGTTTAACCGTAACCCGGTTCAGGTTCAGCCAGCGGTTGATTTGTCCTCTGGCGGGTAAACTGCCGGGTTGCAAACTGATGCCCGAACGGGTTTCGATCACAATGCGCTGGGGAATTTCATCGCCGTTAACGTAACCGAACGGGCGGGGCGTTTCGACGTTAAAATAGCTGACCGGCTCGTCGATCGAGCCGGAACAGCCCAGCATTGATAACGCTAGGATTAACACAATTCTCATGCCACCCTCTGCTGTAAATGACGATTAATGGTTTGGGTGCTGTAGCCTTCCGTGATAAATAACGGCTCGCAGCCAAAAGCCCTGAAGGTGTGTTTCAGGTCGTGTTGGCGTTGCCGATAGGCGGTGATTATTTTTTGCCGTAAGGCCGGGCGCATGAACAGCGTGCGGGTCGCATGGCTTTCCATATCCTGAAAGGAAACAAGGCCCCAGTTGGGCAAGGCGGCGTATTCGTCCTGAGTCCATAACACCAGCGGGATCACGTCGTGAGCCTGTAGCGAGCCTAATACGGCGCGCAACTGAGGTAGCGGGAAATGGCAGTCGGATAGTAAAAATACCAGCGAGCGCTCGGTTGGCAGAAAGGCTGCCGCATTTTGCAGTCCGTTTGCGTTGCCGCTAAAGCTAAGGCGTTCCAGTTGCTTTGCCAGCGCCGATACCCGTCCCAAGTGTTGACCGGCGGGAAGCAGCCAGCGCTGCTCGATACGCTCGGTGCAGCCGATAAAGCCGAATTTGTCGCCGTAATCGGAAGCCGAATGGGCGGCGGTCAGCAAAAACCGGAGCAGGGTTTGTTGTTTATCGGCATAGCCCATCGATGCCGACATATCGGCAATCAGATAGACGTTGACGGAGCTTTGCTGCTGATAGACACGTACCCGGTACGACGAAAACGGGTCGAGCACGCTGGCGCGCAAGTCTATGCGTCTGGGGTCGGGGCTGGCAATCAGCGGTTCGTGGCGCTTGAACAGCTGTCCGGCGCCGATCATTTGTCCGGGATGCGCTCCCGGATAAACGGAGCTTGATTGCCAGGGTAAGCGATAATGTAGCGTTTCGGTCATGGCTTGGTTTTTACGATTTTTTCTTATTTTATGTATCAAAACGAATTCAACTAGGCGGGACGGGGTTTGAAACCCCGTTCCCAACGTTTTGTGATACCTGAGCAAAGTGGTTTTAGCTAACGCAAAACGTTTCGGACGGGGCAGCATGCCCCGTCCGGCTCAGTTTTCGTGCTTTTCGTGGACAATTTGTGTAAGGGCTTTCCCAGAAGGGATGCCTTGACCATCAAGGCGCTGCCACCTGGTCCAAAATCCCCTTGATCAATTCGGGTAACAGCTGTTCTTTTCTGTAAGCATACATCGGGTTTAAAAACAGCCGGTGCGTCATGCAGACCGGAAAAACCGCTTGCAAATCTTCAGGCAAGACATGATCCCGGTGTTCGAGCCACGCTCGGGTTTTGGCCGCGCGGATCAAGTAACTCATGCCGCGCGGACTGGCTCCGGCCATTAATAATTGCGGCATTTCGACATCACTTAATTGAACGCCGTATTGTTGCGGCTGGTGCGTGGCTTTCCATAAACTCAGCGCGTAAGCATGGAGTTTAGGACTGGTCTGCATATGTTGCTGCACGGTTTGCGCCAGCTCATTGAGCCGGTAGTAAATGCCGCTGCTGGTGACTCCGGCGATAATCCGGTCGGTATCGTGAAAACGGGGATTGAACATCAGTTCGTCCAGTTCGGTATCGCCTCTGGGCATGTCGATGTTGATTTCCATCATGAAGCGGTCCTTGGCTGCGGCTGGCAGCTCGAAGGTTTCTTCCTTCTCGACGCGGTTGCGGTCGGCAAAAACCTGGATGTGCGGTAGTGCATAGTCGCGGTTAAAAGCGTTGATGCTGCGCTCGGCCATCGCCCGTAACAGCAAGGCATGGACTTGCGGGCGTGCGCGGTTGATTTCGTTGAAGAAGAAGGTGGCGAGTGTGTCGCCGTGTTTCAGCAAAGGCCCCGGGTCGACGCACGGACGGCCTTGTTCGTTTAAGTAAGTGTAATAAATCAAGTCGGCGGGCATCAGGTCGATAGTGCCTTCAATCCGTTGATAATCGCCGCCCAAGCCTTGGGCAACCGCTCTTAGCAGCGTGGTTTTGCCGACGCCGACATTGCCTTCCAGCAAGACATGGCCTCTGGCAAAAACGGCCAGGATGATATTTCTGACCGCAGGTTGTAGACCGATAACGGTTTGGTTGATTTGTTGTTCAAACTGTAACGCTTGCTCGCGCCAGTCGGTAAGCTGGGTGTCTGTGTTCATTTTAGTTTAGTGCTAGTTCCCAAGCTCCAGCTTGGGAATTCGGTAGTGGAAGCTCCAACTTCCCGTCTCGCGAAGCTGCGACTGCATGGATGCAGGAGGTAGAGCAACGCAGGGAGCAGTTGCCGAGAGCTTCGTCCTCTGGGTTCCCAAGCTGGAGCTTGGGAACCAGCGTAAAAAAGGGCATAAGATACAAACAAACTCACAAAGGGGACGGAAAGTGGAATGCATTTATGCCCAAAACAATGGCTATTCGATGTCGTCTACGTCATAAACAAACTTGCCGGTCTTGGCCAAATGTTCCTGGCGTTTTTTATTGCGCGCTTCCATTTCCACTATCGATTGGGCTTGTTTGTTGAGTTCGTTGACATCGTGTTTCGGGTCGTACTTGCTGCCGGCCACTTTTTCCGGGTAGCCCGGTTTGGGTTCCCAGCAAACACCCGGTTCGCTGCAATTTTGACCGTCGTAAGCGATAGCCGAATAGGACAGCGCCGCCAACACGACGCCTGCATTAATTAAAAGCATTTTTTTCATCTGTGTTTCCTCTCTATTTTAACCATTTGGCTTTTTTAGGATTACCTGTGTAGATGTCCCGTATCCAGGACATAATCATCAGCATTTCATCGGTTGATAGATTGACGTATTGCGGCCCCATCATGCCGCTGGCGCCGCCGAACAAGATTTCAAACAAGCCCTGATCGGTAGCCGCAGACGGATAGGTCCAGTAATCGTCCGCCAGTCCGGGCCCCAATTTACCTTCGGCTTCGTGGCCGTGACAGCCGGAGCAGGCGGTCAAATAAAGGTCATGACCCTTTTGTATGACTTCCTTATTACCGTTGTAAGGGTTCTTGCCCGTTTCCTTGAATTGATTGAAAACGGCTTCGTTGCCGCCCGATTTGGCGACGCTCATATCCAGCGGCGCGCCGGTAATGGCGTTACGAAAGGTTGTTTCCGCTAAAGCCGCCGAACTGATCAACACCAGGCCGGCAGCCGATGCGGCTAATCGTTTTTTTCTGTTCATTTATAAGTCCTAATTTCTTTATGATTTTCTAAGGCGCATCGGGTTCAGCAACCAAAGGGATGCCTTCCGCTTCCAGCAACTCGGTTATTTCATCTCGATGATCTTCAATAACTTTGTTCAACTGAGCCAGCAAGGTTGAATCGTTTTTCCGGACTCCCATCGATGTACTGAAATGAAAGTCGACTTTTTGTCCGTCTGCACGAACGTTGTCGTCAGGAATCATCGTCATCACCAACGGTGTGGCCGATGCCTTGACATAACGCGCGGCAGACGGCCCCCAAAGAGAGGCAATTTCGGCATGGCCTGATGAAATTTCAGAGACCAGTTTCGAGGTTTCGTATTTGATATATTGGTTGCGCCTGGATTTAAAGCCCACCAATTCCTGTGAATAATTGAACATATCGTTATAACGCCCGATAGCCTTCATCATCACTTCAGGCGGCGTGCCGGGCACAAAAGCGATGCGTTGCGCCTTGCGTAATGCCTCGCTATCCCAGTTAAGCAAATCAAGGTTATCGGTTTCACGCGAGATGAAAACGTAGCCGGATCGGTAATAAGGCTGGGTGGTCAAAACGCGGGGATCGCCTTTATCAACACCTATCGCTACATCGCACAGTCCTTTATCCAGCGTATCCCTTATGTAATAACGCGGGTCGCTCCAGTAAACGTATTCGACTTTTCTGTTCAGCGCTTTGCCGACCAATTCCGCCAGTTTATTTTCGAAGCCTTCTCCTGCCTTATTGGAATAAGGCATTTCGTTTTCCGCAGCGCAGACTTTTAGCGGTTTGTTTTGTTCGGCCTGGGCTTGGGGGATTGCCAAACAGCCACCCAAACACAAAGCCGTTATCAAAAACTTGTTTATCTGCATATATTTACTCTCTCATCAATGCCGGTTTAAAACAGGTGTGGATAAATCCGCACCTGTATGCAGGTTTAATGTAACGACTCAGGCTGATTTTTGTTCACACTACAGCCTTAAATCTTCTTGGAGTACAAGGCTGGCCTTGTACGTGTAAACCATCCAAAGCCAGCTTTGGACTCCGAAACAACATCATGCTGTTATCGATACGACAGTTGGTGATACTCAACCTGGGAACAAGAGCCTGAATAGTTACGTTTTAATAGCCTAATGCAAAGACCATCACACCACCGCCTTGTTGCGTGTAGTGAGCCAGTTCTTTAAACGCACCGACTGCCCCCAAACCTGCGGTAGGGTCCTGCAAGTCGAACACTAAACCAACGCCGGGCCAACCGCCGACACCGTAGTAAATCGCTACATATTGCTTACCTTTATGTCCGAAGGTAATCGGATGGCCGATAACGCCTGAAGGCAGTTTGAATTTCCACAATTCCTTGCCGTTTCGTGAATCCAGCGCTTTGATGTAACCGTCCAAGGTGCCATAGAAAACCAGATCGCCCGCGGTTGCGGTGGTGCCGCCCCAGACTGCGAATTTTTCCTGAATTTCCCATTCGAATTTACCGGTAACGGAATTCATCGCTTTAACTTGGCCCAAGGTGCCTTTAGGCCCCGGATACATGTTCAGCGTCGCGCCGACAAAGAACTGGCCTGCGCGGTAAGGCAGCATGAACGGTTCCCAGTCCATGCAGATATGGTTGGTGCCCATGAAGAACAGTTTTTTGTTCGGATCGTAAGACTCGATGCCTTGGTTGTGATAACCCATCGCGGATGGGCAAATGCCTTTGGCTTCATGATCCATGTGGGTCGAAAACTCTGGATCGCGAATCGGCAGGCCGGTTTTTAAATCGACTTTTTTAACCCAGTTGACGGTATCGTCGATTTTAAAGGCGTTGACCAAATCGCCGTTTTCACGGTTCAGGGTATAAACCAGGCCGTTGCGGTCGGGGTGGGTCAGCAGTTTGGTCATTTTGCCGTCGACTAACTGCTCCGATAAGCCCATGTAGTTGACGCCGGCGTAGTCCCATTCGTCATGCGGCGTTTTTTGATAGCCGAATTTCGCCTCGCCGGTGTTGATGTCGCGGCCCCAGATGGTCATCGTCCATTTGTTGTCGCCGGGGCGCATGGTTTCATTCCACGGCGCGGGGTTGCCCGAGCCGTAATAAAGCATGTCCAGATCCGGATCGAACGCATACCAGCCCCAGTTGGTGCCGCCGCCGATTTTCCAGGCGTCGCCTTCCCAGGTCTTAAGACCCAAGCCGAACTGGCCGTAATGCGGGTTGGCGCTGTTAAAATCCTTGGCCAGTTTTATGTCGGCATCGGGACCTGTAGCGTAAACGCGCCAAGCCTGTTTGCCGTCTTTAATGTTATAAGCGGTGGCATAGCCTCTTACGCCCAATTCCGCGCCCGAGCTGCCGACGATGACTTTGTCTTTAGCGACAAAAGGTGCGACGGTCAGCGTGGAGCCCATCGCAATATCGGAATTCTCCATTTTCCACAACAGCTCGCCGGTCTTCGCGTTTAACGCCACGATATGGCCGTCCAGCTGATTCTGGAAAATAGTCGCGGGGTAACCGTCACCGGCGGGCGCGTAAGCCAAGCCCCTGTTGACCACGTCGCAACAGGCTACGGCGCGGGCGGCCGGGTTTTGTTTAGGCTTGTATTCCCATAAGATTTTGTCCGGCTGATCCAGGTCGATCGCGAAAATATTGTTAGGGAACGGGGTATGCACATACATGATGCCGTCAATAACCAGCGGTCCGCCTTCATGCCCGTTCAGTACGCCCGTAGAAAACGACCAGACCGGCTGTAGATGCTGGACGTTGTGCGCGTTGATCTGGGTCATTTCACTAAAGTGGGTTGCACCGTAGTCTTTGGTCTGCATGACCCAGTTAGTATCTTCTTTTGACAGTCTATCCAGTGTTTTGTTGGCCTGTGCCGGTATCGAAACCGATAATAAGGCGCCGCTACAGACAGCGGATGCGACAGCGGTGCGGGTGAATTTGGAAATCCGCATAGTTCCTCCAGGGTTATGAATGTTGTACTTATATAAAGTCATAAAGCCAGCCCATGCGTATCAATAAAGTTTAAGTAAGTAACCCGCTTTCTTGATCAAAACGCTTGCAACACCTTATTGAGATGCAGGGCTGAACAGGCGCTCATGGTACGGGAGCGGTTGCGTGCAGCGTTACGGAATAAGCCCGGAAATCGTCGGGAAAAATACCTGAATAAACCGAGAAAAGTTCCTGTGCCGTTGGAGGGAATAAAACAGGAAAAGCTCCTATCGATTTGCCGTTTATAAACAGGCATGATGATCTTTTTGACACGTTAAGGAGCAAAGTAGTGGCGGGTAAGATTAGTGTGTTATTGGTAGATGATCATGCCGTGGTTCGTACGGGCTACAAGGCTTATCTTTCCTTATCCGATAAAATCGGACAGGTTTATGAGGCGGATCGGGGCGAGACGGCTTGCCAAATGTACAGTCAGCATCAGCCCGGCATAGTGGTAATGGATTTATCGATGCCGGGCATAGGCGGTTTTGAAGGCATCAGGAGGCTGATCAACCGCGATCCGCACTGTAAAATCCTGGTATTCAGCATTCACAATGAATTGGTCTATGTGACGCGTGCGCTTGCGGCAGGAGCTAAAGGCTATATCACTAAAAGCAGCGTGCCTGAAACGCTGATCACCGCGGTGTATAAAATAGCCCAGGGCGGCACTTATGTTGATCCTGAAATTGCCCAGCAACTGGCGGTTTCGATGGCTGGCGAGCAGGACGAAGCGGAGAAAATCAAGCTGCTTTCGCCTAGGGAGTTCGATGTATTCTGTTTGTTGGCGAATGGCTATACGGTCAGAAAAGCGGCGGAAAAACTGTGCTTGAGTTACAAAACGGTATGTAACCACGGTACCGTGATCAAGGAAAAAATGGGCGCGGAAACGTTGGCCGAGTTGACTTTGTTGGCAAGTCGGCAGGGGCTTATTGAAATGCGTGAAAATTAATCATGATAAAAGGCAAAAGGGGAAGGGCGAAGGGCAAAAAACATCTTTCGTCATTTGCCTTTCGCCTTTTGCCCATAATATTTTTTATTTTTCCAGCTTTTGTTTTAGTCCCGCCAAGCCGTTCTTAAAGAACTCATTCATCGCTTTAACCGCGGCAGCGTCATTCAAGTTTTCGGGTGGCGTATTGCCGGTATCGCCGCGGTAGAAGCGGCTTTTTAGTGTAACCACGCTGGTGTTGGCGTCGTTGCCCGGAGTTACTTGAAGGTTGATGGTATAGGAGCTGGCCGGAAACGCCGCTACATTTTCGGTTTTGAGGCGGTAATTGTATTCATGATCTTTATCGCTGTAAAAATCCAGGTTCTCCACGAGCTGTCCGCCGTTTTGCAGGGTGATGGTCCGGGCTCCGTCGGAGGCGTTTTTGCCGTCGCCCGAGCTTGCTTTGACGTCAGGATGCCAGCTGGCAATGGTGTCAAATTGCTTAATTGCATTCCAGACGGCGTCGACGGGAGCATTGATAGTGATGCTTTCTTTGGCTTTTTGCGGGGTCGGTCCGTGAGCAACAGAAGTTACGGGGAATAGTAGGAAACTTAATAATATTAAGGGGAAACGGTTCATATGATTAATGCCATTATTAAAATGGGCTATTATTCATGGCTTCGGGCAAAAGGCATCGGGCAACTTTCCCGACAATAGCCGGGAAATTTTCGTTTTTTATTGTAGCTGTAAGCGCCCGATGGTTTGTTGGGGCTGAAGTGGTTACGACGGCGCTCTATGGAGCGGCATGAGGGCGGAAAAAGATGTTAAAATAATAACAAGACGGAATGAAGAAGCCGCCACCAAGCAAATCTCCAGGATACGCCAACAGAATTTTACTAACGAAATAATATCAAATGAGCATAAAAACACGTTTTGCCCCGAGTCCAACCGGTTACCTGCATGTAGGCGGAGCACGCACTGCCTTGTTTTCCTGGCTTTATGCGCGCAAGCATGGCGGAAAATTTATTTTAAGGATCGAAGATACCGATTTGGAGCGGTCAACTCAGGAGTCGGTCGATGCGATTTTGGAAGGCATGACCTGGTTGGGGCTGGAATATGACGAAGGGCCTTTTTATCAGACCCATCATTTCGATCGGTATAAAGAGGTTATTCAGCAGTTGCTAGATCAAGGCGATGCCTATTATTGCTATTGCAGCAAAGAAGAGTTGGAGCAGTTGCGTACCGACCAAATGGCGAATAAGGAAAAGCCGCGCTATAACGGCAAATGCAGGGATTTGTCGGGGCCGAAAGGCGACCGGGAGGCTGTCATCCGCTTTAAAAATCCGGTTGACGGCGCGGTCACCATTCCCGATTTGATTAAGGGCGACATTGTCGTTGCCAACAAAGAACTGGATGATTTGATTATCGCCAGGGGCGATGGCACGCCTACCTATAATTTAACGGTGGTGGTCGATGATATGGATATGAAGGTCTCGCATGTTATTCGCGGCGACGACCATATCAACAACACGCCCAGGCAGATGAACATTCTTAAAGCGTTGGGTGCGGAACTGCCAAAATACGCGCATTTGCCGATGATTTTGGGGCCGGATGGCGCCAGGTTGTCTAAGCGCCACGGTGCGGTCAGCGTGATGCAGTTTCGCGACGACGGTTATCTGCCCGAGGCCTTGCTGAATTATCTGGTGCGTCTGGGGTGGTCGCATGGCGATCAGGAGATTTTTACTATTGATGAAATGGTCGAGCATTTTGCGTTGGAAAATGTCAATGTGTCGGCGTCCGCATTCAACACCGAAAAGCTGTTATGGCTGAATCACCAGTACATTATGAACAGCGATCCGGCTCATGTCGCGCGTCATTTAAGCTGGCACATGGGGAAGTACGGTATTGATCCTTCCGAAGGCCCTAGTTTGGTTGATATGGTCAAGGCGCAACGGGAACGCTGCAAAACACTGGATGAAATAGCTGTCGCCAGCCTTTGGTTCTATAAGGATTTTGAATCCTATGACGAAAAAGCCGCCAAAAAGAGTTTTACCCCAGGCTCGGATGAGGTTTTGGCGAGGCTGCACGATGAATTCGCCGCAGTGACCGAATGGAATGGCGATACCTTGCACCAGATTGTACTGAATCTGGCCGAAACCATGGGGCTGGGCCTAGGCAAGGTAGCGCAGCCTTTGCGTGTCGCAGTCTGCGGTTGGGGTGTTTCGCCGGCGATTGATATAACCTTGTCGTTGTTAGGCAAAGAAAAAACCTTGGCTAGAATACAGCGAGCTATAAAGCATATAAAAAATTTAAATTAGTGTTGGACTGAATGGGTAAATGCTGTACAATGCCCCTTCTCAGCTTGGGGGCCATAGCTCAATTGGGAGAGCGCAACACTGGCAGTGTTGAGGTCAGCGGTTCGATCCCGCTTGGCTCCACCAAAAAGCTGAATAGTTCTAGTCCCCATCGTCTAGTGGCCTAGGACACCGCCCTTTCACGGCGGTAACGGGGGTTCGAACCCCCCTGGGGACGCCATTTATTAATGGCCTATGAAAATGGGCCTTTTTTATGACTTTTAACAGTCATAAAAAACAGCAGTTTGTTTTAAAGTTGAGTGTAGGCTGACTAAACCAGTTTAGTCCCCATCGTCTAGTGGCCTAGGACACCGCCCTTTCACGGCGGTAACGGGGGTTCGAACCCCCCTGGGGACGCCATTAATAGAAGGGTTATCAGAATGATAACCCTTTTTTTATGCTTGTCGGTTTGATTACGGCATCAAGCGTCGTGCAATAATTTTTATCCAAAACGGCAATTGTTTTATAGAGTAGAATTTCCGTAATTCGTAATTATTGTTGTCCGCAAATAACACACGCACAAATTAAGCTTTCCAAAACACGAACACGATTTTTCGAACCAAACCCTAACCTTTTTAACCATATACTGGAAATAGCCAGATACCCTGTTTGAATTGATGGCGGTGCTTGCCTTAGTCTTGGAAAGTAGGTGTTTTGGGCGGGTTACCAGTTCTGTCGCTCTGGGTATTGCGGCCTTGATGATGTTGATCGAGTCCGGGCTCTTCATGTCATTCACTTTAATGAAGCCGTCGCCGCAGGTTTCGGTTTATTTATTAACCTGATTGCTACCGCTGCTTAAAGATCACCATTATGACCATCATCTTAAAGCGGCTTATCTGCATGTTGTTGCAATGCGCTGATTATCATGGAATGGTTGTATTCTTTGATAAAGGAGACCAGTCCGGTATTGCTGGATGAAAGCATAGCGCTGCAATATAAATTGCTATCAAGGAAAAAATAGAGAGCGGTGAAGACAATCGCACTTCAGACCTGCATATCTGGCGGGTAGAACCTGGTCACTTTGCGATAATCACCTCGCGGGTGCCGCAACCCCGAAGTGCCGGAATATTCAAAGAGCTTGGAGGCATTAATAAACCGTCGCATATTACCGTTGGTAAATAAATGCAGAGGAGATTTTTGTGTCGAACAAAGCTGAGAATGTTGGGAGTATTTAACGGGCCCAAAAATCAATGTGATATGGGCTATATTGTTGTAGCTTCCGGTGTTATTTACACGTATCTCATTTGTAAAATAGAAAGATTTGTACGGGCTATAAAAGTCAGATTAACTTGAGCTCTATTGGTTGATTATAATTGATAATTTTTTGACAAAATGGCTACATGATGGGACTATGAAAAAGTATTGTTTTTAGTTTCTTTAGGTTATTCCAATATGAAAATTAATTTATGATGCATAGAGGGCGTTCATGAAAGCATTGAATAACTGCAAAATTATCGTCTTATGTCGGCATTGTTAGTTTTTATTCCCCATTAATATTTTTAGTCTATTTAAGGTTGTAATACTATGACGACGGCGTTGAGATATACAATTTTACCAGGCGATACTTTATATAATATCGCAAACGGTTTGGATGCTGCTGCGGGTGTCAGCACTCAGGCGATTGAAGAGTCTAATCCCAGCATCAATCCTAATGCAATGGCAATCGGGACGGTTTTGAATATTCCTGCCCAGCATCGAAGTGCAACGGTATTAAGATATACCGTGCTGGCAGGGGATTCTTTTTCAAAGATAGCCGCTGAGTTGGGCGACTGTGGCGGAGTGACTGTCAACGACATCACCAACGCCAATCCCGGCCTAAACCCAAATCAACTGGCGATTGGGCAAGTGATCAATATTCCAGCGGCAGGGAGCGTCAATCCCCCTAGTCCGGTGGTTGATGCCCAAGTTATCGGTTTCTGGTGGTGGACTTGGTCGGATACCGTCAACCCTCCGGCTGGCACCAACCTCAGTATCGCCTTTAGCGGCTGGGTCGACCCGGCGAAAGCGCTGCAAGATAGTGCGGCTATAAGGAATAGTTTGCAAGGCAGCAAATATATTGCGTTAGGCGGTGGCAATTCTAATGGCGCATGGACTGAATCGGCGCTGACGGTCATTATCAACGCCATTAATGCGGGTGATTTTGCCGGGTACGATGGTATTGCCTATGATGTGGAAGAAGGGGAAGCTGGGCTGGAAACGGCGTTTCAGCAATCGTTTGCTGCCGCTAAGGCGAAAGGCTATAAGGTGCTGGTAACAGTGAGCCACTCGGCGCCATATGGTATCAGCGACGCTTCAACCTTAATGCAGTCATTCTTTGATGATTCGAATATCGATATTCTCTCGCCCCAGTTGTATACCACAGGACAAGAGAGCAGCAATGATTATTCGACTTCCGGTGGCGTATCTTGGTCGCAATACGCAGCCGCCAAAGCGGCAGTTGCTCCGAGCATTGTGAATGCCAGTATGTATGAGGATGCTAAAGCGTATTTTGATACGCAGGGTGTCAGTGCTAATGGTTTCATTCAATGGAGTCAGGCATAGGTTTATGAACGGGTAATGTCATTTCTTACTTAATAATCGGCGTAGTCCGGATGCAGTGTAAAGCAATCCGGTATCCGGATTACACTGTGTTTCATTCGGACTACTTGTTCCCTCACATGTAGTTACGGTTCGCAGCTCAGCGTATCTTGCGGGCATTTTGGGCGGCTATAAAAAGTCCGCTTGAATTAATTCAGCTGGCGGCTGATGCCTTGCAATAAATGAGCTGATTGTTACTTATGACATGAAGATTTCATTGCACTGTCATCATATTTTAACGTGGTTAGCTCAGAATAACCCTTTGAATTATTTGCAAAGGGTTATTCGCCATGAACAAATTCGCACTGAACGGTTTCAATGTAATGACAGTATCATTGGCTATGTCTGTTTTGGGTTTGCTTGTAACCTGGGGCGTTGAATTTTTGGTCAAAGAATTATTCCGAATGGGGTAAAGCAGCGATAACTTACAGCCAGCCCTTTCGCTTGAAAAACCAATAAGGCGCAATGCCGGATAGCAACATTAAGAACAGTGCGCCGGGATAACCCACAGGTAAATTAAGTTCCGGCATGTATTGGAAATTCATGCCGTAAATGCTGGCAACCAGGGTAGGGGGTAGAAATACCACGGCGGCAATGGAAAAGATTTTAATAATCTTGTTTTGGGCGATATTGATAAAGCCTTGGGTCGAGTCCATCAGGAAGTTGATTTTATCGAATAGGAAAGTGGTGTGCGACATCAACGTATCCACGTCGCGCATGATTTCACGCGCCGTTTCCTGCAAATCGGGGTGATTGCGCAAATGCCGTTGCAGAAAGGATATGGAGCGTTGCGTATCCATCAGGCATAACCGGATTTTACCGTTGCTGTCTTCCAATTGAGCCAGTTGATCAATCGCATTTTCAAGATCGGAGTCAATTTCTTCCAGCACCAGATAACTGACATCTTCCAGTTTACGATGAATATCCTCCAGTGCATCGGCGAGATTTTCCACTTTTTGCTCAAATATGAGCACCAACAATTCCTGCGGCGAATGCGCAGCTACCTGTCCGTGCCGGGCGCGCATACGCAGCAGGCGGAAATCGGCCAATGCGCCTTCACGCAGGGTAATTAGCCGGTCATTTTGCAAAATGAAGGCGACGGTTGCCGTGTTGTGCCGGCCTTCGCTTTGTGCAAGAAATAAAGAACGCACGTGAACGCCGGTGTTGTCGGTGAAGTAACGCGCGGAAGATTCGATTTCTTCTACATCATCCGATTCCGGCAGCGTTGTGCGCAAGAAAGCTTGCAGTTGAGCGCGTTCACTGTCGCTGGGGTCGTGGGCATCAATCCAAGAGGCTTTGGCGACCGCTTGTTTGAACTGGTCTTCCGGCGGTGTTTGTTCTTTGAGCCGGCCATGGTCGAAATTGAATAGTCTTAGCATTAATGTTGTTCCATTTTTTTATTATTCAGGCAAGCTATCCGGGCGAATCAGCGTGACTAATTTGGCGCGGCCTTCGGCCAGTTCTGTCCAGTCGCCTTCAAAAGCAAGTTGGGCCAAGGCGGCGGTGGGCAGGCATTTTCCGTTAGCCGATAACGGAACCGAATCGGGGATTAATTTTAATAACAAATCTTCCAATCCTGGATTATGCCCGACTAACAGCACCCGCCGTTCGTGGCAGCTGGTTTTTAATACAGTGAGCAATGTTTGTGCATCAGCTTCATAAAGGCGCGAGTCGCAGACAATAGCCGCCTCGTCTATGTCTAATTGTCGGCAAACCCGCTGCGCCGTCGCCAGGGCGCGCGTTGCAGGAGAGCTAAGGATGGTGTCGGGTATCAAGTGCTGCTCACGCAACCAGCACCCGATCCGTTTGGCGGCGCGCCGACCGCGTTTTTTTAAGGGGCGGGAAAAATCATCCATATCAACAGACCAATCTGATTTGGCATGTCGTAACAATAAAAGCTCGTGAGTCATAAAATATTTCTGTCAATAGAGGCAATGTTCGGGCGGTCTCCCGCCTACGATACTATAGCAGTTAATTTTTACAATTCTATTAAATCAAAAGCAAAAAAACACCTGGAGCGCAGGATATGTAAGGCATTCATCATGTTAGTGCCTTGGCTTGACAGGTAGTATTACTTATTGATTGGAAGGATTGATTACTATATCCTACAGGCGTTTATGCAATATCAACTGGTTTTTTAAGTTAGTCAATGAACGATAAAACTGAGGTGAGTCATGTCAATAAAAAAAGATTTTGAGAATCTATTGGAAAAGTTGCAGGTAGAACGCGACGAAATCAATTTAAAACTGCATTTGGCTTCCATGGAAGCCAAACAAGAATTTGAAGAAGCGGAAAAAGAATGGCATCAATTGAAAGTTAAAGCCGCTGAAATTGCGGATGAGTCGGTAGAGACTTCCGAAGAGTTTATAACCAAGGCCAAAATAGTCGGTGAAGAACTCAAACATGCCTACCAACGTATCAGCAAACGCTTAGCCGGTTAAGCTTTGCCTTTTACTGCAAAAAAATTATAGGTTTAATAATGCACTCTCGTATTCAAGGTAGTGTATGTTTGGATTTTTTTACAGGGTATCAAATTCGTAGTTTATTTTTTAGTTGCTACATCCCAATCAGGCCTATGGAAAATTCCTGCTAACATGCTCTTTAATCGGCAAGGAGAATATTATGAATTTTTCACGCTGGGCTATCCTGCCTGACGCCCTTCGGGTTAATGCGAATCTGCTCCAGACTAATGTGTCACGTTGGGCGCTGTTGGTTGCCATTGCCGCTTTGGTCACGGTGTTTTTTGCTTTTGATCTGCAACACTATTTAACCCTGGAGACACTCAAGTCGCAGCAAGCGGCTATAGAAGCTTATCGCACCAATCATCCCGGTTTGGCGATTGTCGTTTATGCGTTGATTTATATCGCAGTGACCGGGTTATCCCTGCCGGGAGCCACTATTCTGACGCTGGCCGGCGGCGCTGTTTTCGGTTTGGTGGGGGGGACGCTTATTGTCTCTTTTGCATCCACTATCGGCGCAACGCTGGCTTTCCTGGCGGCTCGTTTTTTGTTTCGCGATGCGGTTGAATCCCGTTTTGGCGATTGCCTGGGCACTATAAATAAAGGCATGGACAGGGATGGAGCGTTATATCTTTTTACCCTGAGATTGGTGCCGGTTTTCCCTTTTTTTGTGATTAATCTGGTTATGGGTTTAACAACCCTGAAAACCCAAACTTTCTATTGGGTCAGTCAGGTCGGCATGTTGGCGGGTACGGTAGTTTATGTGAATGCAGGAACTCAGTTGGGTAAGCTGGAGTCACTGTCGGGAATTTTATCTCCCGGTCTGATCGGCTCTTTTGCGTTATTAGGTATTCTTCCGTTGCTGGCCAATAAAATCGTCGAAGTCATCAAGGCAAACAAGGTTTATGCTCAATGGGCAAAACCATCGAGCTTCGACAATAATGTCGTCGTGATAGGCGCAGGTTCAGGAGGTTTGGTCACCGCTTACATCGCCGCCGCCGTTAAAGCCAAAGCCACCTTAATTGAAAAACATAAAATGGGCGGCGATTGCCTGAATACCGGCTGCGTACCGTCTAAAGCCTTAATCCGTTCCGCCAGGTTGCTGGCCCTGATGCGCCGGTCTGCCGATTTCGGCATCGAAAAAGCCGAAGTTAAATTAAATTTCGCCGATGTGATGAGCCGGGTGCAGGCGATTATTAAAGCCGTCGAGCCGCATGATTCCGTGCAACGTTACACGGATCTTGGAGTGGAGGTCATCGAAGCCGAAGCAAAGATTATTTCACCCTGGGAAGTTCAAGTAATAGCTGAGGGCGAACCGCGCATTATAACCACGCGCGCCATTGTTATTGCTGCCGGAGCGCGTCCGTTTGTGCCATCGATTCCCGGCATTGAGGACATCGGTTATTTAACGTCCGATAATATTTGGGATTTGCGCGAACTGCCCGGACGGCTGGTTGTGCTTGGCGGCGGGCCTATCGGTTGCGAATTGGCGCAAAGCTTTGCCCGCTTAGGCAGTTTGGTTACCCAAGTCGAAATGGCGCCGCGTTTATTAATTCGGGAAGATGCCGAAGTTTCGGAAGCGGTGATGGCGAAGTTCCGACAGGAAGGCATTAATGTGCTGGTAGGGCATACCGCTACAGGATTTATTGTAGAAAACGGCGGCAAAATTCTGCTGGCCGAGCATGACGGTAAAGAGCTGCGTATTCCGTTCGACCGGATATTGTTGGCTATCGGCCGGGTTGCCAATATCCAGGGTTACGGTCTTGAACGGCTGGGCGTTGAAATAGCGGCCGGTCGCACCATTGAAATTAATGAATTCCAGCAGACCAATTATCCGAAC
This sequence comes from Methylobacter sp., assembly GCA_023229605.1. Classification (GTDB taxonomy): domain Bacteria; phylum Pseudomonadota; class Gammaproteobacteria; order Methylococcales; family Methylomonadaceae; genus Methylobacter_A. The sequence goes on along the minus strand of JALNYY010000019.1, from coordinate 19,065 downwards.
ATATACGCCTGCGGCGACGTATCCGGCCCGTTTCAGTTTACCCATGTAGCAGCTCATCAAGCTTGGTATGCTGCGGTGAATGCGCTGTTCGGCAGTTTTATCAAATTTCGTACCGATTACTCGGCGATACCCTGGGCTACCTTTACCGAGCCGGAAGTTGCACGGGTCGGTCTTAATGAACAGGATGCACAGGCAAAGGGCGTCGTTTATGAGCTCAGCACCTATCATCTTGACGACCTGGATCGTGCTATTGCCGACGGCGTGGCGCACGGTTTCGTTAAGGTACTAACCGCGCCGGGCAAAGACCGGATTCTTGGTGTGACCATCGTTGGCGAACAGGCGGGTGATTTGATCGCCGAGTTCGTGCTGGCAATGAAGCACAATATTGGCCTGAACAAGTTGTTGGGCACCATCCATATTTACCCAACGCTATCCGAGGCTAACAAATATGCTGCGGGCGTGTGGAAGCGTAATCATGCGCCGAAAGGCTTGCTGTGGTGCGCTGCCCGTTATCACGATTGGCGTAGACGGTGATTGCAGATATTAATCAAGACGACTTTTGTCTATAATCGGGGCAATTTTAAACCCGTACCGGGCAGCGCAAATAAAACGTTGCTGTTTTGATCGTCAGGTTCAGGTTCCAGTTAACAGGAGTAACAATTTGAACCCAAAGCACAAGATTTTATTTGCAGGCGATCCGCATGGAGATTTCAAACCGCTGATCGCGGCAGTGCATGAATATAAACCCGAAGCCGTCGTACTGTTGGGCGATTATGACCTGGAAATGCCTTTGGAGGTTTGTCTACAGGAAATTGTCGGTTTAACCCAAATCTGGTGGATTGCGGGGAATCATGATTTTGAAACGCCCATCAAGCATAAACACCTGTTTCATTCCGCCCTGGCCGATAACGGTCTGCACTTGAAAGTTACTGAAATAGCGGGGCTGAGAATCGCCGGTTTAGGCGGTATTTTTTTGGGCCGGGTCTGGTATCCGCCGCAGCAGCCTAAATGGCGGGACAAGCAACACTATCTGCATAATCAGCCCGCCAATACCAGGCATACGGCGATGTCATTAAAATACAAGGGGGCGATTTGGCATGATGAGTTTGAAGCGTTAAAGACGCTGAAAGCGGATATTTTGGTGACTCATGAAGCGCCGGGAGCTCATCGGCACGGCTTTGATGTGATTGGCGAGTTGGCCGCCGCGATGGGAGTAAAAAATATATTTCATGGCCATTTGCATGAAAATTATGCAGCCATTGTTAAAAACAATATCAAGGTAGTCGGCGTGGCGAACAGGGCTGTCGCCGATTTGATGGGCAATACGTTAAGGCATGGGAGTTAACCGCCGGGTTGATGCTGTGGCTTTAACCCGGCTTGTAACGCTGCATATTTAAGCCTGGCTGCTTAAATAATCCTCATAATTGCCGTTGAAGTCGACAACGCCGGTCGGCGTTAATTCGATAACCCGTGTCGCCAGCGAGGACACAAATTCCCGGTCATGGCTGACGAATATCAAGGTGCCGGGATAGTTTTCCAGTGCAGTATTTAGTGATTCAATCGATTCCATATCCAGATGGTTGGTCGGTTCGTCCAGCACCATGATGTTGTTTTTTTGCAGAATCAGCTTGCCGAACAACATACGGCCTTGTTCCCCGCCGGAGATGACTTTGACGGATTTGTTGATGTCGTCCGCGCTGAACAATAGCCGTCCCAAGGTGCCGCGTATGGTTTGGTCATCGTCCGATTCCTTGCGCCATTGCCCCATCCACTCAATCAAGGTCATGTTTTCGGCGAAGTCTTCGGCATGATCCTGGGCATAGTAGCCCACTTCCGAGTTTTCCGACCATTTAACCACGCCGGTATCCGGCGTTAAATCGCCGACCAGGGTGCGTAGCAGGGTTGATTTGCCGATACCGTTGGGACCGATGACCGCAACACGCTCGCCGACCGCAACCATCAGGTTCAGGTCTTTAAATAACGGTTGTTCGCCGTAGCCTTTGCTCAAGCCTTCAACTTCCAGCGCCAAGCGGTGCAGTTTCTTGGTTTGGTCGAAGCGGATGAACGGATTAACCCGGCTGGAGGGTTTGACTTCATCCAGTTTGATTTTATCCAGCTGCTTGGCGCGGGAGGTGGCCTGTTTGGCCTTCGATGCATTAGCCGAGAAGCGGCTGACGAAGGTTTGCAGTTCGGCGATCTGGGCTTTTTTCTTGGCGTTGCCGGCGAGCAGGCGTTCACGCACTTCGGTAACCGCGATCATGTAATCGTCATAGTTGCCGGGATAAATGCGCAGCTCGCCGTAATCCATATCGGCCATGTGGGTGCAGACGCTGTTTAAGAAATGGCGGTCATGCGAGATGATGATCATCGTGCAATCGCGCTGGTTCAGGATGTCTTCAAGCCAGCGGATGGTGTTGATATCCAGGTTGTTGGTCGGCTCATCAAGCAGCATGATATCGGGATTGGAAAACAAAGCCTGCGCCAGCAAGACGCGCAGCTTCCAGCCCGGCGCTACGGCGCTCATCGGGCCGTTATGCTGTTCCAGCGGAATGTCCAGGCCCAACAACAGTTCTCCGGCCCTGGCCTCGGCGGTATAGCCGTTGTATTCGGCGAACACCGACTCAAGCTCGGCGGCGCGCATGTAGTCGTCTTCGGTAGCTTCCATGTTGGCGTAGATGGCGTCGCGCTCGGACATCGCAGCCCACATTTCGGCGTGTCCCATCAGCACTACGTCCAATACTCGTTGGTCTTCATAGGCGAATTGGTCCTGGCGAAGATTACCCAGGCGCTCATTGGGGCTGATGCTGACGTTGCCCGCCGAGGGTTCCAGGTCGCCGCTCAAAATTTTCATGAAGGTTGATTTGCCGCAGCCGTTCGCGCCGATCAGGCCGTAACGGTTGCCGTCGCCGAATTTGACCGAGACGTTTTCAAACAGGGGTTTAGCCCCGAACTGCATGGTGATGTTAGCTGTAGAGATCAAGTTTTTGTTCCGAAGATTTAAAGAAAAGAAAAGCTAAATAGAACACGGATGACACGGATTTAACTGATAAACGCGGATAAAAATCCGTTTAAATCCGTCCAATCTGTGTCATCCGTGTTCCATTATTTCGTATTGTTGAGTTAATTAAGCCAAACCTCTGGCACTATATTGGCCGTGTTCTGATCGTCGCTGACCCAAATTTGCCCGTCCTGGATGCTGATTTGCAGCTGCATGGTGCGCTTTACCATCGGTGCGAGTTGATCGGTCGCTTCCTTGGGCAGGTTAATGACCGCCAGGTTTTTAAAGCGTTCCAGCTTGGGTTGAATCTGGTTCCACCAGACATTATTGCGCCCGCCGTAGGTGTAGATGATGACTTTATCGGCACGGTTGGAAGCTTTGCGGATGCGTTTTTCATCGGGCATGCCCACATCAATCCACAGTTCAATGTCGTCGGTCAGGTTTTTTTGCCAGAGCTCGGGTTCATCGTCGGTGCTCAGGCCTTTAGTGAATTGCAGCCGTTCATCGGCATTCAATACAAAAGCCGACAGACGCGCCATCATGCGCTCTTCGGTCTCCGAAGGATGCAGGGCAATGGTCAGGTTATGCGATTGATAATAGCCCCTGTCCATGTCTGAAATCTGGCAGTCGGCTTTATAGATGGTTGACTTAAGCGCCATTTAGCGATTTTTTTACGGCTTTGAAAAATAAAGCTCCATTCTAACAGATTTTAGCTTTCGAATGTTTTACAGTAGCAGCTTATCGTCAATTGCTATAAAACGGTCGGTCGAATTAATCAACGAAGGCGCGGTCAGCGAGGGAACACCGTAAACTTCCGCCGTTACGCCGTAAACGCTTCGGGCTTTATCCAATAACAGATCGAAATCGCCGTCGCCGGATAATAAAACGATCACGTCAGCCTTAGAGGCATAGTCGATCACATCCAGGGTAATGCCCACGTCCCAATCGCCTTTCGCGGAACCGTCGCTACGCTGGATGTAAGGCTTTAGTTTGACTTGAAAGCCGATATTTCTGAGTATCTGCTGAAATCCCTGCTGTTTGCTGTCGCCCTTGTCGATTGCATAAGCAAACGCCGCGACCACTTCCCGATTGGCGGTCGCCTGCGCCCAGAATGCAGCGTAGTTGAAATGCCGCCGGTAACTTTGCTTGGTGGTGTAATAGATATTCTGCACATCGGCAAAGATGGCGACTTTTTCCATCGTTATTTGATGAATGAACAGCAATAATCGCTAGGCGTTTTAACTTTCATCGTGAACGCCGCATTGGCAGGCACATTAAAAGATTCGCCGCCTTTTACGCTTTGCCATTCCGCGCCGGGCAATAAAACATCCAGTTCGCCGTCGATGATTTCCATCAGTTCAGGGTCGGCGGTGTTGAAGGTGTATTCGCCGGGCAACATGAAGCCCAAGGTTTTTGAAGAGCCGTCGGCAAACTTGATAGTCCGGCTGCTGACATTGCCGCCGAAGTAAACATTGGCTTTTTTGACGACGGTTACGTTATTGAATTCTGACATGAGTGTCCTTGATTATGGATTGAATTGCGAGGCGCGCAATGATACCAGATTGTCTCGATTTAGCGCATCTTGCGGATCACAAAAAGCCTGGGCGCTGTGTCTTTGTGTTCAGTGCCGTAAATAGTGTTGACGTCGAATTGCTCCGTATCCAGTCGTTCGCACCAGTTTTTAACCTGATCGGTTTCCCTGTCGCCGCCCGGGTGGCCGGGATAGGCGAGTAGGGTGATGATGCCGTTGAGGGCTAAAATCAGGGCGGCGGCAGTTAAGGCGGCCAATGTGGAATCGGTTTGGGTGATCAGGCTTTTATCGCCGCCCGGCAGGTAGCCCAGGTTAAACATGATCGCGCCGATGTTGCCGTGGAGATGTGCGGGGATTTCCTCATTCATGTCGGCATGGCTGGCATGGATCAGCGTCAGGCAGTCTTGCAGCCCGTTTTGGCGAAATTTCTCCCGAGTCGAGTCGATCGCCGCCTGTTGTATATCAAAGCCGTAAACCCGGCCTGATGGGCCGACTTGTTCGGCGAGGAACACGGTGTCGTGACCGTTGCCGACCGTCGCATCGATGGCGATATCGCCAGGGCTGAGAATGTCCCGGATCAGGTCATGGGCAGTTTTAACCAGTGAAATGCGTTTCATGATTTTTCTCGTTCCCACGCGCTGCGTCTTGTGTGCGTTTTTGATTCGCGGCGCGCCTTGACTGCGTTCCCACGCGCCGCGTCACTGGCATTAAGTTAAGCTTACTTACCGCCAACGCCATGAGATAATTGGTTAATTTATAATTCTTCATGATGAAAAAACAGCGGATGGTTAAATTGAGTAAGGAACAGATTGAAGTGGAAGACTTCAAAACACGTCACCGACATAGCGAAAAAGCGTTCACGCGAGATCGAAGCTTGCCCTTCTCTTTGGTTTTAGTATTAGTTCTGAGAAAATAGCGTGAAGTCGTTACAAAACGTTGTCAACGAAGCTATGACATGGCTTAACGAACTCCCTATGACCGCCAGCGCGTACTCGCAGGCGAGGTACAAATTGAAGCATACCGCATTCATTGAGTTAAACAAAGTTGCGGTAGTCGATACATTATATAGCGACAGTGACTATAAAACTTTCTGGGGATTACGAGTATTGGGGATCGATGGTTCAAAAATTATACTACCTGACAACGAAGCGATCCGCGAGGAATTTGGCACAATTTTGCGGGGCGAAGTGTTTTTTGCCGACAAGGCGGTGTTTCACAACGCTAGAGCGTTGCGGACTGAATTCCCACGCCGGAGCATAAATTAAGACTGAGATCCAAGGTTTGGTCATGCGTAAGGCCCGCCGTGCGCGCCTTACGCCATCCAGCTGTGTATTTTTCGAGAGCAATGATTGGGCTTCTTCATCGGTTATGTATAATCGGTATAAGCAGGTAGATACCATCTCTCCAAACCAATCACAAGCGGGAAATCATCCCATTTGTGGTTGATAGTTTTTTTGGTGTTTTAAGACGCCAAAACATATATGCACTAATTTTCGCATTGCAGCACCCAGTGCAGACATTTTACTTTTCCCTTTGCCCGTTAAACGCTCATATTGGGCTCTAATATCCGGGTTGTAGCGTGTTGCTGTGACCGCTGCAAGTAGAGTTTGGCGCGGATGGCTGGATTCCCATTCCATCGCTATTTTCGCCTTGTCTTATCACCACGAACGGTTTAACTCAATGTAGTGCGACTTTTTGCGCACTCTTGACTTTACCGGCCACTTTAATATCGGCTTTGACTTTATGGAAGTTTGTGCTTTTAGCCGGGAGCTTGTTGACAGGTTGTATACTGGCCTTGGCCTGTTTGATAGCTTTAAGTGGGGGTTTGCTCTTGTTAGTGGTGTTGATGACGGTCTGGGTCCGGTTTACAGTTTTAGGTTGGACTTTTTTAACACCTTTGATGTTCGGTACGATTCGGCTGATAGTTTTGTGTTTGGACTTATGGTTAACGTGGTTAGCGGTTGATATTAAATTCGCAGAGCCTCTGTTGCCGCAGTCAAGTTGGTAGGGCGGGCTGCCTGCTGAGTTGGTTAGCATGGTGGTGATGTTTCTTGACGGATCGGCGTTGGTTAGATTGGCGAAACTTGCGTCCATTTTTTGCATCATTAACTGGTAGCGTTCCTGGCTGGTCATGCCGCCCATGACCACGCCGATCAGGTGTTTGCCGTTTTGATGCGCCGCGCCGATCAGGTTAAAACCGGAGCCGCAGGTGAATCCCGTTTTCATGCCTTCGGCGCCGGGATAGTTGGCTGTAAACTTGTTGATGCCGCGCAGCTCCGTGCCTTTGTAATTAAAGCTGTGCGCGGCAAAGTAGTGATAATATTCGGGAAAATGGCGCTGCGCTTTCCATGCCAGGACCGCCATATCTCTGGGCGTGGTGACTTGCCAGTTGTTGGGAAGGCCGGTCGCGTTCATGAAATGCGAGTTGTGCATGCCCAATAAATGCGCTTTTTCCGTCATATTAACGGCAAAATTCTCTTCCGTACCGCCCAGATGCTCTGCAAGAACAACTGACGCATCATTCGCGGAACGGGTAATAATCGCCAAAATAGCGTCTTCGACGGTTAAACGTTCGCCGCGTCTTAAGCCCAATTTGCTGTTGGGCTGTTGCGATGCATGGCTTGAGGCGGTTAAGGTGTCGTACAGATGAATTTGCCCCGCTTTCAACGCGTCAAATGTCATGTACAGCGTCATGAGTTTGGTCAAGGAGGCGGGATACCATGACTGAGTCGCTTCTACTTCATGCAGGACGTTGCCGTTATCTGCGTCGATAATGATCGCGGCATGGCGGCCGTAACTGGCCTCGGATACTGCAAACAGCCATACGGCATTTAAGATAAGTAGGGTTAATTTAACTTTAGTCATTTAAAACGGGTCTCAAAAAATCGGCAATAAAAAGTAAACTGGCCGATACGGCAAGCCATGCGCAATTATAAACTGCGATCATTGCAATGAATAATCGGATTTCAGTTAGACCGGGTTATTCGACAAAGCGGCTGCCTACAGTAGTCGCTTTAGGCGACCCGAGCTATGGACTAAAAACTTATGCAAGTGTAAGGCGGTTCGCCCTGACAAATCCCCCAGAAACGGCCAAAGTCGCCTTCATCGCCGGGCTTCCAGTTTTCTGAAAACGCCTCGAAGACTACGCCGGACCAGCCTTTTTCGGCCAGTTTCTTGAAGGTCGATTTAACGACAAGCGCCTGATTTTTCTTGCCTGCAACGCCGCAACGCTGCCCGGTATATTTATTGGTTTCAATGCCGCCTTCGGGGCCGTTCGGCCAGCCGAATTCTGTCAGGATTACTTCTTTACCGGGATAAGTCCGGCGGACTTCCTCAATCCGTGCGATATGAAAATCGGCGGCCTTGTTTGCCGGAGTGCAGGGAAGAACGTCGGAATATTTGTTTTCCCACCACGGGAAAATATTGATGCCTATCCAGTCGACTTGCGCGCCGAAATTGGTTTGGTGGCAGGGCGAAACGCGGTTGCACCATTCCCACCAGGTATCAATCGTGGTGATCGGCTGGGCTACGCCCGCTTCGCGCAGAGCAGTTATGCAACGGGTGATTTCGCCGTCAAACGCATAGTTGTTGCGGGTTCTGACTTCGGAACCGCAGCTTAGTTTTATGATGGTTTTGGGATAGGCTTTTGCGGCCACAATACCCGCGGTTATGGACCTCGAATTGACGGCGATGTCATTATCTAGCCAGATGATTGCGATAACTTTTAGATGCCGGGCCTCGGCGGCGGCGAATGTATATTCCAGTCCGTTCATGACGCCGTATGTCATGATGCAACGGAATGGGGTTTCCTTGATTAATTTATCCAGCAGCTCATTGATTAATTCTTTGGACGGACGAGCGCCGTAATCGGGGTTGAGCTTACCCACGTAGGGACTAAAGGCGGCGCACTGCAATACGTCGTTCTTGGTGGATTTTTTTGTTTGCTCGCGTGCCGATGTGTTTTGGCTCATGACCAGCATTATGGAAATTACAATGAATGACAGTAACTGTTTCATAAAATCCTTTAAAGTGAAATTATGCGGGTTGGGTAAGCTGGACGGATTTTGCAAATTCCTTTGGTAATTACTCTCTAGTTTGTAATGTTTCGAATGAACGATGGGGTCCAGGTAACACACAGGCCAGCGCATTTGCAGGAGCCAATGAATCCGCTCCTGCAATTATTCAAATTATTTCAACCATTCATTTTTTATAATAAAAAACGGGATAACGCAGCCTATCAACACACCAAGAATCAACACGGTCCAGGCAGTTTGCTTCCAGTCTACCGGATAAATATCGGCTTTGACCGGCTTGGTGATGCCGGGAATGCTGGGCAAATCGCCATCGCCGCCATCGACTTTCAATTGCGCCTTCATGCCTTTTTCCATATGTTGCGCCAATTCGCAATGCACGAGGTAGGTTTTTTTCTGGCTGGGCACAATCAGCGAGGCTTTCAATTCGCCTTGGCCGTAGAGTTCCAGATGAAACATGCCCTGGGGGTATATATAGCCCGGCAGGCCGTGAATCATTAATTGATGGCGGATCTGGTCGTCATTGATGAAGGTGATGTTGATCCGCGAGCAGGGCTTAACATCCCATTCCTGATTGTCGAAAGCGAACATTTTGCCGGGGAATTTCAAAGCGTGTTTTTGTCCGGCATGGATGGTGATATTCACATCGCCGGAAATCTTCGGGCAGTCTTTGGGCAGGTTGTCGCTGTTGGCATTCATGATCATGCCTTTTTCATCCATGATCATGCTGCCGTGATGCATCATGGCCATGGTCTCGTCTCCATGCGCGGGGAGGGAGTGAAAGCCCAGTATCAGCAGGAGTGTCGCTAATAATTTCATCGTTTTTGTTTCCGTTTATAAACCAGCACTATAAAAACAAACAGTCCTATGGCTAAACCCGCCGCCAAGCCGAAAACGATAATGCTAACATAATCGGGGGCAATTAATCCGGCTTCGCCCAGTAACGGCGCGAAATCGCCTTCACCCCAGACCGCTTGTTTTTTGGCGTAGTAGTCCTTGTTGAATACCTGATCGAGGAAGGCTTGATGCATTTTCGGCATGCCTTGCTCGTCAAGCAAAGGCTTGTAGGCAAGAATTGCCATGTTGCCGCCGGGCTCCATGCCGTCGGTGGTGGTGCCGGTCGGAACATGGTCATGAAACATCCACAGGCCGGGGCCGTAACTGTCCAAACCGTCGTTTTGGGTGCGCAGGCGCAAATCAAGCCGCTGCGCGGGTGCAATATCGAACACATCCCGCGTTATCTGCGATCCGGCCGCTTGCTCAACGCCGTCATAAGCCGTGATGGTGGCCTTATGCCCGTGGATATGCAGCGCCACCAAGGAGCGCTGGGCGTTGGCGACATGCAGTTTTATGTCTTCATTGTCATTGGCGACAACCACTGCGTCCCTGAGCGTGTACGGAAATGAATGGCCGTTCAGCATGAAGTAATTTTCAAACGATTCGGTCATGTTGTATTCGCGGTTCATCCGCTGTGCGATAAGCCTTGGGTCGTTCGCGCCCTGGATGATTTGCGCCAGTTTCTTATCGATGGACTGGTAATACAAATCGTATTCCTGACTGTATGATTTTTTTACCGCAACAGAAGGGTGACGGACCTGTCCTGCGCCGATATTAAAGGTTTGCACCCAGTTATCGGGCCGGTTTTCTTCGACGATGAACATGCCGTTCAAGCCCATCATGTAATGCTGGGCGGTCTGTACGTGGCAATGATAAAACATGGTCCCGGCATGTCTGGGCTGGATCTCATAAGTGTGGCTTTTGCCGGGGAACACCGGGTGTTCCTCCATGCCGTCGTTATCGTCACCGGCAGCGGTTTCCCAGGAATGATCGACGCCATGAAGATGGATGGTGTGCGGTAAATAATGGGTATTTTCCAACGTGACATAAACCTTGTCGCCCTGTTCAACCCGAATCACCGGCGACGGCGCGCGCAGCAGCGGGTTGGCGACCAGCGAGTTGAAGTTCTTAAGCGCCATGCCGCTGGATTTGGGCGCAAAAACCCAGAGCCCCGGCTGGATGCCGGGGGCAATGTCGTAAGTGTTGATCAGGAATTCGCCGTCTGGGCTCGCGCCGTTTAGCTCCACGACTTCCAGTTTGATGCGGATGATGTCGGGATCGCCGTCGCCATCCAGGTCATCGGTCATGGTCAATGCATCCTGAGCCAGATGGGTCTGCATCAAGGTCTGCATCGACACGTTATTGGCGCCTTTGACCGCAACGGCAATGTCGTAAGGGTTATCCGGTTCGCAGGACGGCGCTTCATCGATTTTTACGCCGTCAATAACTTGCGCCTGCCGCCATTCGGGATGCTCATTAGAGCAGGGCTTTTCCACCGAGGCGGTTTCTTCCGACCGGTTGTAAATAGTCGCAGGCGGCGTAATGCCTGCTTTTTGCGACAGGGTCGGTGCAAAATAAACGGCGACGGCGATTAATGCAGGGATAAAAAGCATTAATAAAAGCAGAGATCTTTTGGACATATAACGACAGAAAGTTTTTACAAAGTACAGCTATTGTAAATGTCCGGCAGGTTAAAACCTAGGCGCATTTTCAAATGCTGGAAGGACGGTTTTCATGCGATAGCCGATGTACTCTGGATGCTTGGGTATTTTAAATAATACCGTCAGGCATATTAGTTGTTATAATTCCACAGAATTTTAAGGGCACAGGATGAGTTACTCTTAAGTGATATACTAAGACTAAAAAGTGTCAGCCTTTATTTGTACAAATCTTTACTTGGTATTCAATGCATGTCTAATTCGAACTCGTACAACCCTGATCTTGATTGGACTCAAGTAAGGGAAACGTCAAAAATGCTCATTTTATCGGCTGTTCAAGTAGAAGATATGCTTAATGAATCCGATTTGTCGGTCAATACGTTGACGGAATCGTTTACCTCCATCGTTGAGCATATGCAGGCTATCAATGAACATTTGCTTGCCCTTGATTCTTGTAAAATAAGAGATGAAGCAATAGCTTGTTGCGCGGAAACAACCGACAAAATCCAGGCGTCTATTATCGCTTTCCAGTTTTATGACCGGATGCAGCAATGTTTGCAACATGTCACTTCAAATCTAAAAGGCTTATCTGAACTGGTGGAAGACCCAGATCGTCTTTATGACCCGGCTGAATGGCGGCAATTCCAGCATGACATCCGTTCCCGATTTACAATGGAGTCTGAAAAACTGATGTTCGATGCCATTGTGAACGGTATGTCTGTCAATGAAGCGCTTGCGATCAAAAACGCGCATCAAGAAGATCAGTCCGACAATATAGAGCTTTTTTAATAAACGATGTTACTTAAACGATTAGTTGTAATTTGCATTTTGCCGTCTTTTCTCGCCGGCTGTGCTGAATTTTACGGTTCACAGCCCCCGGCTCCGTTGTATGGCGGTCAACCTAAGCCCCAAAAGTCTTCTGCCAACTCGCAAAAAAAGACCAAGTCGCGTAGTGCCCCGTCTAAAGAAATCGTTAAAACGCAGCCGCTTAAGGAATTCTCGGAAATAAAGTCAGAGCCATTGCCGTCGGCAGAGCAGGCATTGCAGCCATTTTCAGAACCGAATCCTTTAGAAGCGCAAACACCGTCATCACCGGAACAGGCGCCGTCACCGTCATTATCCTCTCCTGCAGAAACGCAGCAACCGCCACCCCCTTCTGTGCCGGAATTAACACCGTTTGAACCGATAGAAGCTACAGTTCCGTTGTCGCCGGTGGTAAGCGCTTTAGTTTCAGCAGCCAATCAAAATACCAAATCCGGTGATCTTGATTCGGCGGCAGCTTCTATTGAACGAGCCATCAGAATTGAACCGAGAAATGCGACTTTATTTTATAAATTGGCGTTATTAAGATTAAAACAGTCAAAGCCTCGCCTAGCGGAAGATTTGGCAAAAAAATCCGCGTTGCTGGCTTCTACAGATAACATATTGAAAAAAAACTGCTGGTTATTGATAGCCCATGCCAGAGAAATACAACAGGACTTTGCAGGAGCAAAGGAGGCGCGGGCAAAGGCGGATAGTTTTTAACTGTTTTTCGTTATAACAACCTATGCTCCAGCGCTTTTCCGCCGGCATCAGCTAAGGCGAAACAATAGATCTACAGCCTTGGGTCAGGGCAAACCATCGAATGCCGATAGATCGGCAACCATGCAAAAACTTTAATATTAGGGGGGGGCAAAAGTCAGCCGGGAAACATCTGTTATTCCCAATTAGTGTTGGTGCATGATAGGCCAGTGGTTGTTGATAAATGAACCGGGCGTTTTTGATTCACACCACATCGTTAGATGTTAAAGAAAGTCTACAGCCAAGGCTGTCGGTATTTTTTCAAATATATTCAGGAGAGAAGCCATGAGCAAACTAGAAGACATCAATATTGAAATACAACATATCCAGCAGCAAATGCAGAATTATTTGCAAACGCATTGGCGGCTGTTTCTGGCGGAAGGTGTTTTTTTTATTTTTCTCGGGCTTTGCGCGATAATGATACCGCAGTTTTTTACGGTTGCGACCGTCATATTTTTAGGCTGGATTTTGCTGTTTGGCGGGATAGTTCATGTTAGCCGAGCCTTTGTTTTCGTACATATGCCGGGTTTTGGCTGGTGGCTGTTCATAGGGCTTTTGCAGGTTATTGTCGGTTATTTGTTTATCACCAAACCGGTTGCCGGCGCACTGACATTAACGATGTTGATGACGGTGTTTTTTGCCCTGGAAGGTGTTGCCAAAATTTCACTGGCATTCATGATGCGCCCTTTGGCTAATTGGGGGTTAATTCTGCTCAGCGGCGTTACCGCGTTGGTTTTTGCGCTCATCATCTGGATTAGTTGGTCTGAAACAGCGCATTGGCTACTGGGCTTGTTTTTAGGCATTAACATGGTTTTTCTGGGTTGGTCGCTGATTAAAATAAGTCTGCACCATAAAGTGCAATAAGCTTTTGAAAGGTGGTTTATGCAGCAAAAACATGGTAAAAGCCTGATCGCAAGAGTGCTGATAATCGGCGCCGTCATATCCGTTCTGAGCTATTTATTTCATCCCGGCGTTGGTCAGCTTAGCATTATGATTAACGGCGAGCCGGTCGCCGAGCCGCTGGTTCACTTTGCCGCCATACCGACATTTTTGTTGATTCTGATTATCACCGGCGTACTTACGATGCTGCTGTTTTTAGGCGTCGGCGTGTTTATGTTTCTGTTCGCCATGTTCCTTGCATTGGTGGGCATTTTTATTATGGCGCCTTATTTCTGGCCGGTGTTGGTGATTGTGTTGTTAGTGATAGCGCTGATGACGGTGGGCAATCGCAATAAAGATTTGCAACCGTTTCCCTGGTTTTTATTTATGCTGCTGTTTTACTGGTTTATGCGAAAAGATAAAAATACAGGACATAATTAGCATGAGAAGAACCGCTGATGCCGAGTAGCGGCTCAACTCCAGGCCGCCTTTGCTTATGGGTTTGGCCAGAAAGTCGCCAACAACCGCGCCGCCGATATATCCAAGACCTGCTGTATCGGCTGTCCAATCGCCAAGTGCAGTACCCAGGGTTTGCGAAAATATGATGGTTACCCAATAGAATATTTCTGATTTCGGTGAGCTCACCGTATCCACTGAGACCGTATCAAGCGTGCGATACCAAAGAAATAGAGACGCCATTAGCAATGTAAACAATATTGTCGTTCCGCCGGCATAGCCGATGCCCAGCGAACGATCCGCAAAATCCGCCAACGTCGTTCCAACCGTTGTTGTAATAATGGTTGTCCAGTACAGGATAGAATTTCTTTGCGGAAACCTGCGCTATTACCGCAACGATGAATATGGCCGCAAAAATTCCGGTGCCGACGAGATTCATTGACATTGACACTGCGCCCCCTCCTGTCTCACCAAGGGTTGTGGCGAGGATCTTTATGATACAGAAGATCAAGGTTACTTCCGGAACCTTGCTGATTCGTGTTCATTTTTTTTCGATGCGACTGGCGTTGCCGAGGTTAACGTAAAACGAACCGGACGGCGCGGAAAACTGAAAAATAAGACCGTATTGTAATCGCGTTCCGGTTGACGGCCATGTTAAACCGAATTATTTGCAAGGCCATTCGTTAGTCAGTGCTTGATACACCAGCTTGTCAGGCGACGTGCTCCTAAAATCCGGGTTGTTTTGCATGTAGCCGAAAACAACCATTTTGAGTTTCAACGCGCTTATCGCGGATGGGTAGCAGACTGTACGGGGAATCGTTCCGGACAACATATCCAATACCCCCATTAAGTAGCCTTTGCCCATACCGCCTTCGTAAGTTTCTATCCCGTTAAGATCGTTTTTCAGCCATCGGTAGAGATCGGAACTGGAAAAGAAGACGGCATTCGCCGACGTCGAAATCAATATTAAACAGACAATGACCAGATTTTTCATACACATCCCCACCGCTGTGCTAGCCACTGGGTTAGGATTTAGCTGACTTCAACCAGTCATAGCAAATAGTACGGAAGGGCGGCTTACGATGCGGGCAAAGGCTGTGGTCATTTCCAATCTCCCGATTGCAGTCATTTAACCGATACTGATAGCATAAAACACATCGATTTAACCGGCGCTGATAACGGCAATAAGCGCTTGTTACCAAGCGGTCAAGACGATCAAAGCCGGTTTTGTTTTTTTTTGATTGCACATATTGTTTGACCAGTAATACAGCATAAAGATGCCGCGCTTGATTTATTAGGGTGTCATTATCCATTTATAATTACCATCGAGTTATTACTTAAAAGTTGTTAACAACGGCAACGAATCTTCCACGCAGTAGCCTATAGTCCAGTCAGGTTAGCTAATCCAATGCTTATTGTCCTCCAAGCCGGATGGGGTTGCAAACCCTTCGTTTTGCCATGCCTTTCCGGGTGCTGATCAGTATGTACCGGCATCAATCAAAGGCTTATCCTGGGTGCTAGTATTTGATTACAATATATGCAGGGTTGCGCTATGCTGATCCGGACTCGGCACTCGTTAACGCTCGCCGCTGAGCTTTTTTATTAGTATTGCAATGCAATAAAAGGAGGAGGTATGCACAATGAGTAATTACGAAGAACTGAACGGGTTTCTCAAGCAACATGAGGAGTTTAAGGGGACCAAAGAGGAAAAATATGCCCAATATTTGAAAAAACGCAAGGAAAGCAAGAATCCACTCTGGCAGTCAATTGAAACAACTTTCAATGTTCTATCTAAAAGCGAGAGTGCGCGAGCTCATTTCCAAAAGGGAATTGAGTCTCGACGATTCTTGATTGCTTATGCCAATACCGGCTCAAACCATGGCGCACTAACTCATCAAGACAGAAAAGATGCAGATCAGTGGGGAAACTGGGATGAAAAAACCGGACATTTAGTTGATGGTCTTATCGTTATTTCAAACGAATATAAAGATAATTGGCTTATGTCGGCATGCGTACTTGCGCACGAGTATCGACATATTTTAGATATTGAAGAAACGAAACTGGGGCGTTTGAACATCGGCATTCAATGGAACGATCCGGATAGTCTGAATGAAGCCGAGCCGCAGCGCAGAGCCAATATTAATGCAGGCATAGTAGCTGTTGGTCTTAAGTACAATGGTGAGAGGCCTTTTGTTGAGGGTTGGACTGCGCAACAGAAGGAGGTGAAAAATGCTGACTGGGGGCCGAATTGGTGCGCGTCGCCTGATGCTTGCGCACAAGTTCTTGCGCAATTTGAGATGTATAAAGATTTTCTTAAACAAACTCCGACATTGACTAAGCAGAAGTGCGGCAGAAGGTGTAAGGATTTTAAACATCATGGCTACTGCGACCACGAAGTTTATTTTCCGCCTTGTTGGCAGCATTAGCGCTGTAGTGGTCAGGCGTTAGCCGTAACCCAATTATATTGGTAACAATAAATGTCTGGCTACGTTATGCTAGGCGGATCTACATGCTGAGGAGCAAATATGCGAACATTTAGAAAACAATTTAGAAAAATTCTTCCCTTTTTTATTTTTATCATAATTTTTTCAGGTTACAAGCCCGTTTTTGCTGAAACGGCTGAGACGACAGCGCATCATGCACAAAATAGCCTTGACTGGCCGGGTATTTATTACGGTTTTACACCCTGCGCGGATTGCAAGGGAGTTAAAACGACGCTCGCTTTGAACAAAAATAACAGTTATATGTTGATTACCCAATACGTTGGCAAGTCAGAGAGAGAAATTGTTGAAAAAGGGAAATTCACTTGGGATAACAAAAACAATACCATTGTTTTAACGCCACGCAATAGCTCAGCTGTACGGCAATATTTTGTCGGCGAGAATATGCTCATTGAGCTCGATAGCAATGGCAATCGTATTTCTGGCAAGCTTGCTGATCGCTATATTTTGCGTAGAACTGATATGACGGATTCATCAAGGTCTCATTCGGCACATTGAATTGCTTATGCTTCGATGCCGAAAGCTTTGCAGGTCCGACATCGCCCAAAAACATTAATATCTAATCCCCTGATTGGGTTAGGCGTTTTAGCCTTTTCTGGACAGCTTCCAGTTAAGCGAGTCATCCCAATGAATTATGGTGAATGATTACCAAGCGACTGTTTTTCGGTTCGATGGTTTGAGCGAATTCAAATGTTTTTTGATCTTTAAGGTCATCCCCCTCTCCACTTCTGGATAATTGTTGCTTGATGTAGCCGAGGCTAGGGGAGTGGCGTATAAAACCTCCCCAGGGTGTTCTGTAGGCGAGTCTTTAGCATATAGGGTTCGAAAGATGATTGCGCAATCGAAATTTGAATGAACATTCCATTTTTTCAATATCACGATGAATTTTGATCGAAGTCGTCCGGCTTTTTATTTTAGCCAGTGCTGTTGGCTATGTTATTCCCCAAAACGGGTTTGAGTATCTGATATAATTGGTCCAATAAAATCAACAAGTAATGCAAAAAAATTTAATTTTTATTGGTGTAGGTAATTGAATAATAAAGAAAAAATTAGAGTGCTTTTCGTCTGCATGGGCAATATCTGCCGGTCGCCTACAGCTGAAGGCGTTTTTACAAAGCTGGTCAAGGATCATAATCTGGAAGCGCATTTTGCTATCGATTCAGCCGGTACGCATGCGTATCATGTCGGTAATGAACCTGACTTGCGTTCACAATCGGCAGCCCTTGAACGGGGCATTGATTTATCAGGTCTGCGGGCCAGGCAAGTCATTAACGGGGATTTTGAGGATTTCGATTTTTTGCTGGCTATGGATGATGAAAATTATTCGATCCTGATCAATGCCTGTCCGGAGCAATACCAAACCAAGGTCAAATATTTTCTCGACTACGCGCCGCATCTGAATGAGCGTCAGGTGCCTGATCCTTACTATGGCGGCCAATACGGTTTTGAGCGGGTGCTGGATATGATAGAAGAGGCCTCCGCCGGTTTTTTGAAAACCTTGCGGGAATCGGGCAGTATTAAATAACAACCACTTAGCAACGAGAGCAATATCATGGCAATCGTATCGAACACCGTAGCTTATCTGGATGGCGATGTAGTACTGGAAGCTTTTTTTGCATTTGACGATGCGCTTGCAGGGCGCAGGCCGGCGGTTTTAATCAATCATACCTGGGCCGGTCGGGATGATTTTGTTGCCGAAAAGGCTAAAAAACTTGCTGCCTTGGGCTACCTCGGCTTTGCGGTCGATATGTACGGCAAAGGCGTTTTAGGTTCAGGCCCTGATGAAAACATGAAGCTCATGCAGCCTTTTATGGCTGATCGGGCAATGCTGCAAAAACGCATGGAAGCGGCGTTGGCTGCCGTGAAACTGATGCCCTGGGTCGATGACAGCAAAATCGCCGCGATCGGTTTTTGTTTTGGCGGCTTGTGTTCGCTTGATCTGGCCAGAACCGGCGCTGACATTAAAGGCGTGGTCAGTTTTCACGGTCTGTTGTTGCCCGGCAACACGCAGGGTAACATCATCAAGGCAAAAATTCTGGCTTTGTGTGGACGGGATGATCCGTTGGTTCCGGCTGAACAGGTGCTTGCCTTTGAGCAGGAAATGACCGAAGCAGGCGTAGACTGGCAATTGCATACATACGGCAATACCATGCATGGCTTTACCAATCCACGCGCAAACGATCCGGCATTCGGGACTGTCTATCAGCCCGATGCAGACCGGCGCTCCTGGATAGCCATGCAAAATTTTTTGGAAGAAATTTTTGTTTGATCATAAGCATCATTTAGCGTGTTGCGATGGGGTTAGATTTTTGCCTTAACCGCGCGCAGCTTTTTAGCTCCTTTATCTCCATATATGGACTCCTCTTTTTTGCAAGCTTTTTTCTTTTCGATTGCAACGATCAGTGAACGCAGTTGCTTCCATATATCCGGCCTATTAGTGAGGTCTTGATTACCTCTGGCCCTGATGGATTTCCGCGTGTTTTCATCTCTATTACGTTATCAGCCTTGAAGGCTCTGGAGCTAATCGGATTGCTGAAAACACCGGTCTGACCTGCTTGCCATCGTATTAAAAAAAGCGCCGCAACTGGAAGTGCCTGTTAAAACCCCTCTATCT
>JALNYY010000018.1 GCA_023229605.1 Methylobacter sp. | reverse complement strand
AATTTGCCGATTTAAGAACTCCGGCATATCGATCTGTTGCTGCTTGGCAATGGTTTGCACCAACGATTGATTAAGCACATAAACCCCGGCATTGGAAAAACAACTATGAACAGGTTTTTCAACGATATTGGTAATACGTTGACCATCCATACTTACAACACCATAAGGAATCTGGTACTCATATTGACGAACACACAGGGTTGCTATCCCTTGATGCTCATTATGATAGGACAACAAACGGGGGAAATTGATCTGCGTCAAAATATCGCCGTTCATGACAATCATCGGCAAATCGGGCAGATCGGCGGGCAATAAACCCAATGCTCCCGCCGTTCCTAGCGGCTCATGTTCTTCAATGTAACTGATTTGCACTCCCCAACGCTGCCCATCACCAAAATAATTTTTAATCTGATCCGCCAAATAATGGACTGCGATATAAAAATTTTTGAATCCCGAACTCACAAAACTTTCGAGAATGGTTTCAAGAATCGGCTTGCCGCCGATTTCCAACAAAGGTTTAGGGCACACATCCGTCAAAGGCCGTAAGCGTCTACCAAAGCCACCCGCCATCAAGAACACCGGATTTTGAAAATGCGGCTGCTTATACAATCCCTGCAAAGTCTCCAGCCCAACCACTTTGCGATCGGCATCCAAAATCGGCAAATGAATTAAATTGTGCGCCTCCATAACTGCGCACATCTTGGTTTTTGAATCATTACTCGAAGCGACTTTGGGATTCACATTCATAACTTCCGCGACAGCATGATCCAAAGAAAGCCCCCGTATCAAGGCCCGCCTTATATCGCCGTCAGTGACCACACCGGATAGTCTCCCAAGGTCATCACTGACTAATGCAATCTGTAGCGCAGCGGCATCTATAACGCGAATAGCTTCCTGCAAGCTGGTTTGAGGATTAATAAGTGCATTGCGCCAGTTATGTTTCATACCTTAATCTCTATCAATAGATTTTATTTGCGAACGAGGCGGATATACAATCCGGTTGCAAGCAATATCCTGCGTTACTACACTACCGGCGCCAATAATGCTGCCTGCGCCAATGCTAATGCCTTGAATAATTGTTGCCCCCGTTCCGACATGAACCCCGTCGCCTACATCAACGGTACCGCTAAGCACGGCTCCCGGCGCAATATGAACATGCCGCCCGATTCGACAATCATGCTCGACAATTGCGCCGCTATTCACAATCGTATTCTTAGCAATTTTTGTGCCTGCCTGAATAATGACACCCGCCATCACCTGCACACTATCGCCTAATTCAACGTCGGCAGCGATGAACGCGGTTGGGTCAACCAGGGTTTTAAAGCGGTAGCCTTTGGCATTAAACGTATTAAATAATCTGGCTCGCAAACCTTTATCTTTCGGGAGCGAACCCACGCCGTTAACCAATTCAATTTCTGCCGCCGAATAATCAAATACCACATTATCCGAGCCCAGAACATTGAGCCCCAGTAACACGCATCCTATAGATTGATTCGGATCAACAATACCTAATAGTCGACAATTCAGCCGATGAAGAATATCTACCAGGACTTTAGCATGCCCGCCGCCGCCCAAGATAATGATAGGTTTAGTCATTACATCCTTTAAATCAATTCGTCTGCATCGTAATTACGATTGCTCGACTCACCCAACAGCGCCCAATAATCCATTGGACTTTTTCCTGTTCCGGGACGCTTTATGGTCAAATTTGTTTCAGTAAAGCATTCCCCTGAAGAAATAGGGCATCTTGCAACCAGACTTTTACGAACGACCTTTTGGTTCTCCAGCTCCAAAGGCTGGGGACATTTAAGCGCTTGCCCCAAAGCTCTTTCGACTTCCCTGATGCTGCGCACCATCGTTTTAAGCTCATCCGGCTCCAGGGACACTTTATGGTCGGGGCCTTGCTGGCTCCTGTCCAGGGTAAAATGTTTTTCAATGACTGCCGCGCCCCGCGCTACCGCTGCAACGGGCACAGCCAAGCCCACACTATGGTCTGAATACCCCACCTCTAAGCCAAACGCCTGTTGCAAAACGTCCATTGCCCTTAAGTTAATGTTTTCCATAGGTGTCGGATATTCCGAAGTACAATGTAACAGCGTCACTTTTTCCCTTAATACGGCCTGCCCTTGCGTCGAACCGTAGACTTGTTGAAAAGCGCCGATGGATGGCCTTACTGCGCTTCCGACCGCCATAAGATAACCGAATGCCAGTACACCCAGGGCTGTTTCCACCTCCCCCAAGGTAGCCATGCCTGTAGACAGGATAACCGGCTTGCCGGTTTGTGCATGGGCCAACAAAAACGGCCCGTTGGTAATCTCGCCCGATGGTATTTTGAGCCTTTCCAACCCCAGCTCACGCACCAGGAAATCAAGGCTTTCAAAGTCAAATGCCGTCGATAAAAATTCAATGCCAAATTTTTGGCAGTAAGCCAATAACTGGAAATGCTGTTCATATTTCAATTCCAGCCGTTTTAACATCGCCAGCTGGGTTTCATCTTTGCCCGTGGCCGCTTTCTGGTACTCCGCTTTATCGGCATGCCGGGTAACCAGGTTTTCAGCCTTAAAGGTCTGGAACTTGACCGCATCCGCACCAGCAGCAACAGCCGCATCCACTAGCCGGCAAGCCGTTTCCAGGTCGCCATTATGGTTGACGCCCGCCTCCGCGATAATAAAAACAGCCATCACTTATTTCCCAATATCCAGATCATAAAAGCCCTTCTTTAATAAGCCATCCAAAGCCTGCGACTTCAACAGCGCTTTTATTTTTACCGAAGCGCCGCCGTCTCCATAAGGATTTTCAACCGCCTCCAGTGTTTTTTGGAATTCCGCGGAAAAAAGCCTTTCGAACGCATTAAAGATAGCATCGATTTCGGGCTTGCAATGAATCACGCTGTCGGCACACAGCCGCCCTTTTTGTCTATCGCCAATATTGATTGTGCCAATTTTAAAAGCCGGTGCCTCTATTAAACCGCTGGAGGAGTTCCCTACGACCGCATCCATATACTGCAACGCGGAAAGGTAACGCAACGTCCCCAACGAGACAAAAGACGCTACCCGCCCAGGAAAACGCTGCCGGTATTGCCCAATCATTTCTATAACCACGCGCCCATCCGCATCGGCATTTGGTAGGGTAAAAATAATGTGCATATCGGTAAAATGATCCAGCACGTGCAAAAGATTGCCAAACTGCCCTGCCGCCGTCGCTTTTTCCAATGTGACCGGGTGGAAGGTAACAAGCACATTGCGCCGGCCTAACTTAAAACCGATGGCCTCTTCAAGTTGCGCCCTATCCAATAAACACAACCGGGAAATATTGTCCAACCCCGGCGCACCTACGTTAAAAACGCGTTGCGGCTGCTCCCCCAACTGGATGACTCTCTGCCGGTAGCCTTCCGCCGCAGTAAAATGCAAATGGGACATTTTAGTGATCGCGTGGCGGATAGCGTCATCCACTGCGCCCTCGGTCAATTCACCGCCATGGATATGGGCAATGGGAATGCGGTGTACCATAGCCGCTTGACAGGCCGCAAAAATCTCGAAACGGTCGCCCAACACCACCAGCACATCCGGCTGAAGAGATTCCAGCACATCGGCGAAACCGATGACGCCCAAGCCTATGGATTTAGCTATGCCGGCCGGGGTATCCGATGACAGCAACATTTCCACTTTGCGCTGGATAATAAACCCGTCCGACTCCACATGCTTCCAGGTTAAGCCGAACTCCGGCGAAAGGTGCATGCCGGTAACGACGACCTGCAATTCCAAATCCGAATCAGCCTGGATCTCCTTTATCAGCCAATACAGCAGGCCATATTCAGCCCTGGAGCCAGTCACTACACAAATTTTACGCCTGGTCTGCCGCATCAGAGCACACTGCTCGGAATATTCACAACCCGGTCAGCCGCCCACTCCGTGTTGGCCAACGCGTCTTTTTGGCAATGGCGATACATAGGCAAGCGGTGCATTGGCTCCCAAACCGGCCGGGTCATCACGCTCTGGCCGTTGGTTGCCGTTAAAAAAGCATCCCGCTCGGACAAACCGTCAAGCAACACCACATTTAACCAATAATTGGAGCATGCCGCTTCCGGTTCCGCCATAATCAGTACCTTGTTTTGTTTGCCCCAGTCGGCATAACGCTCCGCCAGCCGCCGTTTTTTCTCCAGGAACAAAGGCAAACATTCAAGCTGCGCCACGCCTAGCGCGGCATTAAGATTGGGCAGCCGGTAATTGAAGCCCACCTGGTCATGAACGAACTGCCAGGGATGCGGCTGTTTTGCAGTCGTGGTCAAATGCTTGGCCTGTTTTGCCAAGGTTTCATCATCGGTCAAAATCATCCCGCCACCGCCGGTCGTCATGATTTTATTGCCGTTAAAGCTTAAAACGCCCAACCGGCCAAACGTCCCGCAATGCCGGCCGTTTAACGTGCTGCCCAGCGCTTCCGCGGCATCCTCGACCACCGGGATTTGAAATTTTTCGCACACCTGCATAATCCCATCCATGTCGGCAGGATGGCCGAAGGTATGCATCGGCAAGCATGCGCCAATCCGTTTGCCGGTTTGTTTGTTCCAGGCAGCGCCGTCGCGGACTTCGGCGAACTCGTCCAAATAGCCGGCCAATGCTAGCGGCGAAAGCCCCAAAGTTGCTTTATCGACATCGACAAAAACCGGTTCGGCGCCACAGTAATGGATCGCATTGCAGGTTGCGACGAATGTTAGCGCCTGGGTGATAACTTCCTCGTCCCGCTTAACGCCGGCCAGCAACAGCGCCACATGCAGTGCCGCCGTGCCGTTAACGGTCGCGACCGCATATTTTGCCCCGGTATATTTGGCGCAATCGGCCTCAAACCGGTCAACGTATTGCCCTACGCTGGACACAAAAGTGCTGTCTATCGCGTCGAGCAGATATTCTTTTTCCCGGCCTTGGAAGCGTGGCTCATGCAGGGGTATAAATTCATCGGTCCGGTAAACGTCCCTGACAAAACGGATGAAACTGTCGGTTTGTGCTCTTGTATCCTTGCAACCGTCAGACATTGTAAATACCGGATTTGTATTTTTTCAGGTTTTCGGGATTCATAAACCAGTCCACCGTCCGCCGCAAACCCTCGCGTATATCAATCTTCGATTCGAAGCCGGTCAGCGTCTTGATTTTTGCGTTATCGCACCAGAGCCGGTTCACTTCGGACTTTTCAGGCCGCACCCGCTGGTCATCGACAATAAACTCCACGTCGCTGTGCATGATGTCCTTAATAATATTGAGCGTATCGCCCACCGATATTTCCGAATTGGAACCGATGTTGACCGTCTCGCCCAAAGTCCGGTCCGATTCTGCCAGCGCGATAAAACCGCGGCAAGTATCCTCGACGTAATTAAAGTCCCGTGTCGGCGAGACATCGCCCAACTGGATTTGCTTTTGGCCGCTGGCGATTTGGGTAATGATGGTAGGAATCACGGCCCTGGCCGATTGCCTGGGACCGTAAGTATTAAAAGGACGGGCGATGGTCAGCGGCAAGCCGAACGCATTGTAAAAACTCATCGCCATCGCATCTGCGGCAATTTTACTTGCACTATAAGGCGATTGGGGCTGCATTGGGTGTTTTTCGTCTATCGGGACATACTGGGCAGTGCCATAGACCTCGCTGGTCGAGGTATGCACCACCCGCTGGACTTGGTTGTCCAAAGCCGCTTGGCAAATATTTAAGGTACCTTTGATATTGGTATCGACATAACTGTCCGGAGCTACATATGAATAGGGGATCGCAATCAGCGCAGCCAAATGGTAAACAATGTCTACGCCTTTAGTAATATGTTTGCAGTAATGCGGATCCCTTACATCGCCGCACAACACTTCTATTTGATCAAGGCAATCGGCTTTCTCCAGCCAACCCCAAGAATTAAACGAGTTGTATTGAGCTAATGCTTTGATTTGATGGCCCTGCTTGACCAGCATTTCGGTAAGATGCGAACCGATAAAACCGTCAGCCCCTGTCACTAATATGTTTGCCATATCTTCACTATGTTATCGTTAGACCAACTCTGCTTTTACCAACGCTTCGGCCATTGCCCAGTCGGTTGGCGTATCAATATCCAAACTCATGACCGCATCCATGACCAGCGGCAGCGTGCGCTCGGAATAAAACGACCGTTTTTCCCGTAAAACCGAGGTCTTGCACAGGTACATCGCCCCGTTCGGCGTCAATAGCGGCTCGACGTCCTGACGCCGGGTTTGCACGCGCTCCTCGCTCAGCGCGGTTAAAAAACCGTCCTGAGTCCTGAACAGCGTCGTCAAATCCCGGTGTATCTCCTTGCAGCCGATCACGCCGTCCGCCTGTCGTTGCTCCATCATCGCCAACGCCTGCTCAATTATAGCAGACGACCGAAAAGGCGAAGTCGGCTGCAACCACATCACTTGTTCAGGCAAATAATCATATTTATCCTTAAACCATTGCAGTGCATGTTCAACAACGGCAATCGCAGAAGCCTGGTCACTTGAACATTCGACCGGCCGGATAAAAGGGACGCACAAACCGGCCTCCCGGCCGACTTTTGCATAAACTTCGGAATCCGTCGATAAAATGGCAATACAGTTGCTAAGCCTTGCATTTTGTATTGCCTGGGTAGTCCAAACAATCAGAGGCTTATCGCCCAATAATTTTATGTTCTTATCGGCTATCCCTTTAGAACCGCTTCTGGCCGGAATGATGATCAGTGTTTTAATTTGCATTGTTTTCTATAAATATTTGGGAGTTTTTTGCTGATTACACTGTCGCCAACTCCATCTGTACGCGCCAGCCAAGGGCTGTTGTAGCACAATTAACTACTCATGGATAAATCGTTCCGTATTTCGGAGTTCTAAGAGGCTAAATGGATAAAAAATTACGGACATCTTTGCTAAGGTATTCGACGGATTTTTCTACACAGGCAGCATGTAAATTGTTTTTCCAATCCTGAGAATCGCCTTTCCGGAAATTATAGTCTTTATTACTCATGCTTTCCGTAAGCCATTCGCTGAAATGATCCCTATCGAATTTTCCCGTGGCTGCCCTAACCAATTTTTCAAATACCTTACCCGGCGCTGATTTTATATCTTCATAATGCAGAAAATGGATCTTTTCCATAATATCTTCCGGAACGTTTAGCCAAGCATCAATCCAATCGGAGTATGTCCTGACCACGTCAAGGAAAAAATCCTCCTCAACGACCCATTTGCTGCTGTCTATCCCATTTTTAAGCGTCCCTATATGTGACCATGCCACTTCGCGCGGATCCCGTACCTGAATGAAAACAGGCCCTTTCCAATAACAACGGAGACTGTCGATTAGAACAGGCTTGGGATCGGAATGATCATGAGTAATTCCGGGAAAACGGTCTAACGTAGCAATCCAATGCGGCACGCCGACTACGTTTGGCTCAACAGTCATCGAAACTCTAACCCTGGGAATCTTGC
Organism: Methylobacter sp.; assembly: GCA_023229605.1. Taxonomy (GTDB): domain Bacteria; phylum Pseudomonadota; class Gammaproteobacteria; order Methylococcales; family Methylomonadaceae; genus Methylobacter_A. Next base: position 36,875 of record JALNYY010000018.1, on the reverse strand, counting down.
AATAGGACGAAGTAAAACCGGAAATAAAAGAACTCGCGCAATACCCCGGTGAGAACACAAGAATCGACTTGAGCGTCGGATCTTGCTCATAACGTTTTTGCATGGCCATCAACATTTGGCTGCTGAGAAGACTCATGTCGGTATACGTGAAAGATCGGGCATCGCATCCGATTTGCATTCCAACTTGATTAATCGATAGCGAAGCTTCATCAAACTCTTCCGCACAAAGCGCGGAAACGGCAAAATAATAAAGGGCTTCTTCTTTTGTGTATGTTTGCCCTGTTAACAGGGTCCGCTTCAATACATCTTCCCTTTGCCCCTTATTTATACAAAAAGAATCTGCAAACGCCCGTACTAATTCATGGTAGCTGCCTTCTTTTAACAACGCCTGAAAATGAGAGTGGACTTTATTATATTGAAGGGTAGCGTTTGAAAAAGTAAATTCTAATTCCATCTTAAACCCGTATTTTAATTCCTGATTACAGTGATTTCATACTTTTTTGACGCCACCGGAATTAACAACGCCGAATAAAACTCACATGCTGCTGCCCCCGGCCGAAAAGCGGGCCAAATTCAACAAAAGAGCCCAACTCGCCTTCCTGTAAATATTTTTGCAAGACACGGTGATAATCCCAAAGCGCTCGCTCGGTCTCTTTAGAAAAGGTAGCGGCTAAACGAATCACCTGCTCGAGATAGTCGAGGATGACTGGAATTACGGTACGGTCCCGGTTTTTTTCAAAAGCATGAATCGAGTGAAATATATTCGAACACAAACCAAGAAGTTTTTTATTGTCCTGAGCCGGAATAGGCGAAGTCCAATCGCGGTAATTAATCAGATTATGGACATTGGTCAGATAATCCTGCTCAGCGAGCGCGTTAAATCCCGGATCATCGGTTTGAATCGTTCGATACCAACGGCTGTCGGTGCCAAAACGCGGCGAGGAGCCATGAATATCGAACTGATCCTTGAGCGTATGAATGGCGTCGGGAATTGAAAAAGACACCTCTTCCCAAGGCCTTAACAGATTATCCAATATCCAATCTTCACAAGATCGGGTCATGCCGTCGATAGTCTTTAAATGAGGCTCGAATATCGGCAAAAGCTGCCCCACTTTCTGCTCCAAAGAATCTTCCGGTGCAACGACAAGAAGCGCTATTAAACGCCTAAGCAGCTCGGCAAACGTGGAAACGGAATCTTGGCATGTGATCACCAACACGCCCCCGACTGCCACATGCTTAGCCACCTTAGCTAGCATTTTTTCCGGCTGCGGCTCTCGGGGAATAACGCTTTCGCAAATAACCAGATCAAACCGCTCTTCGCTGTCAAAATCGTCAATAGAACTCCGTTGATACTCGAGCAGGGTTTCCTGAGCGCAATAAGGAGTCAATGTGCGCTTGGTTTTTTCCAGACAGGTTTCGTTAGGATCAACCAAAAGATACCGGCTAGGCTTTTGTAAAAGCGGAAAAATTGCGTTTTCGCCAAATCCAGGCCCGAACTCTAAAACCGACTGATAACCGATGAATTTCGGAACAACGCCAAGATGCTTATACAACGCGCTTCGGCGATTTAAAAAAACATTCAGATCGCTAATATTCCTTTGAAAAGGCTGAACCTTAAGGTAATAGTCAATTTGATCTTCCATATCGATTATGGTTTCCTCGTTAAGTTAAAGTGAATTAAGGTCATCGGCAATCTTTTGGATGCGATGTTGCCATGTGTGCATGGTCGCAACCTCCGCACTGGCTTGTTCGCAGATTTGTGTTCGCTCTTCGGAATGCGCCAAATAAAAAGCGGCTTTTTCCGAAAAATCATTTTGATCGAATTCGACGTAATGTTTGCCGGGAGTAAAACAGCTCTGAATGCCGCCGGGGAGCGCATCGTCCGGAGAAGCCATGAAAAACAGCAACCCTCCCGAAGCCATGCAATCCAACATCCGGAAATGAACTCCGACTCCCTCGTGAAGATTGATCCTGGAAGACTGGTAAACCGCTCTCAAATCCGCCGGCTCAGTCAATACGGATTGATAGAACGGCTGGTACTTGGGCCACGCCTGCCATCCTCCCGGCCCGAAAAAACGTATCGATGCGCCGCTTGCTACCGCCAAATCAAGCATTTTCTGCCGGAACGCCATCCGCAAAATTGCCCTGCACCCCAAATCGTACTGTACACATGCATCTAGGGATATTCGCTTCCTGATATTGACTGACAAGAATGACAGAGCCATTTCGATGTAATCATCCTCATGGTAACCGGTTAAATCGACCATGTGAACCTGACGCTCCAAATGTTGCAAAGCGTCTTTGAACGTAATACTTAATTCCGGCGACTCGAAAAGTATCCTTTCTTCCTCTTCAATACGCCACGGAAAAGAGATATGCCCGACAAAGGATATATCCGAAATAAAATTTCCGGGCTCGGGGAAATAAAGTTCCGGATCAAAGCCGGGAGGAAGCCAATCCACTACCCGGGAATAACGGGAATTACAGTCTTTAATCCAGTTATGCCAAAAAAAATAAAGTATATCGCTACCGGAAAAGTCATCGATTTTTTTCCCCAGGGTATCAACAATCCAGGCAATATGAACAATATGTTTTGGAAGTCCAGGAATTTCATTTCGGGTTCTATTCATCTCCCAAATAACATCCGGTTGGTCTTGCCTGCAAAACTCCAACAAGGCATCGCTGCTTAACAGTTCAGTCCGTCCTGTCACATGAAAACCATGTGATTCCAAGGCCTTCTTGATGGAAAAGAAAAGTTTTACATAAAAAAAGCTATGGGGAACAAAAAGGGCAATTTTGACCATTTCACATCACAAAGTGCTAGATTTATAAGGCGTAAAACTAAGATACTGCTTTACCATTGAAACAATTTTCTTCCCACCTTTATCCATTTTATTAAACCGCCATTTCTGCCAATATAAAAAAACGGCGCCGTATAATGACTCGATCATATACCCACTGTACATAAAAATTCGGCACCTTAACCCCTTCTCTCGCTCAGGATGTTTACCCTCCAATATCCACATCCGTGTAATTCATAGGTAACAGATATATTGTTGGCAGTCGGACTTTCGATTATCCAGCCCACATCCGTTTTAGTAGTCATCAATTCCGCCAAATACATAGCGAATTCTAATTTTCAGATAACCTGCACAACTCGTCCCTAAGATTAAATTTAGGCGTAAACCGCCATTCCTGATAACTGAAATTTATATGCTGTCTAGTTGCTTCGGATTGGCGCAATGAATAGTCAATTCTTGACTTCGAGTTAAAACTCGACACCACCATAGTTGCCAAGTCTTCTGCTGAATATGATTCGTCCGACCATATTTTAAAACATTTTTGCATATTGCCGGGCGCTTTCAATAACTCAGCAATTTCCATTATCGAAATAATAACGTCCTGAATATGAGTAAAATGAAAGCGGGTTTCATTATCAAAAACCCGAACCAGCTTATTTTGTTTGGCCCGCTCCACAAAAGTCGGCAACAGTTTGTTAACATGATCGCGTTTGCCTCCATAAACATCGGATAAGCGGCAGATAGCCAGTGGTATATTAAAACTGTTCGAAAATGCCAATATCAACTGTTCAGCTGCTTTTTTGGAGATCGCGTATATATGATCGACAGATACTTGGCTATCATATAGCCTGTCATAAAAAGATACTTCCCGAGTGCTCAGATAAATAAACAACGGTTTTCTCACTTCAGCAGATTGAGTTTGCCCGGCAACAATCTCAATCATATTGGTAGTCGCCAAAATCGTGGAATTTATGCATTCCAAAGGATTGGCTCTGGCTGCGCTAACCCGTGACACTCCAGCTGCATGGATAATAATATCGACATCTTGCAATAACGGACTCAATTTTTCTTTATCCAGCAAGTCCAGATTGATAAACTCAATGCCTAACGTGGCAAAGTCGCGCGCCGTTTCCTCGTGCGGGCAGACCCTGTCCACGCCAGTAACCACATACCCTTGCTTGGCCAGGGCGACTGCCAATTCGCCGCCGACGAATCCTGACATACCGGTAATAAAATATTTAACAGCCATTAAAAAACTCCTTAACAGCATCAATCACATAATCGCATTGCTCATCCTCAAGAAATGGATGTATAGGCAGAGATAACACTTCGCTAACAATCTGCTCGGTAACGGGCAGGCTGAAGTGTCCGAGCTTCAGATACTCATTGCGATGCAGCGGCGTTTCCCAATGGATAAAACATTCGATACCCTTCTGTTGCAGATGGCGCAATAGCCTATTCCGCTCTGCGCAACGGATCGGGTAGGAACTGAACACGTCGAAATAACTGCTTTGTTGCGGCGGATTAGGCAATTTAAGGCCGGCACAATCTTTCAGTCCGGCATGATAGCGCAAGGCGATTTGCCGACGCCGTGCTATATCGCCGTCAAAATATTTCAAATTAATGTTCAAGAAAGCGGCCTGTAAATTATCCAGACGGGAATTAAAGCCGAAAGCCACCAGTTCTTTATTTGGATTTTGCCCATGATTTCTCAACAACCTGAGCTGCTTGGCCAAACGGTCATCATTGGTAGTAACAACTCCCCCGTCGCCATAGCAATGCAAATTTTTCATCGGATGCAGGCTGAACGCATTGATGACTCCAAAAGTCCCCGCGTAAGTGCCGTCGATATGCGACCCCATCGATTGGGCGGCATCCTCGACCACATGCAAGCCGTATTTGTTGGCAATCGACAATATGGCTTCCATATCGCAGCAACGTCCATTCATATGTACCGGGATAATCGCTTTGGTCGAAACGGTAATCGCCTGTTCCAGCGTTGCGACCGCCAAATTGAAATCATCCGCTATATCGACCAAAACCGGCTTGGCTCCGCAATGTACTATCGCCGCAATCGTGGCGACAAACGTATGCGCGACGGTTATCACCTCGTCGCCCGAACCGATATTCAAGGCTTTCAAAGCCAGAAACAACGCATCGGTACCGCTATTGACTCCGATTACGTGCCTCACTCCCAACATTTTAGAGATCGATGCTTCAAACAATCCAACCTCTTCCCGCAAAATATAACTGGCATTAGCAGCAACTTTGCTAAATGCAGCCAGCAGTTCCGCTTGACGCTGGTCAAATTCTTTCTTCAATCCAACATAGGGCACTTGAAACGAATCATGCTGTCCCAAAACTATCTCCAATTAACTTATTTTAAATATTCAAGCAATAATTAAAGATTCATAAGACTCTATAATTACGCCAAATTTCTTACTTAGAAAACTATAACGAAGCAATATCTTTAATGATCTGTTTTACCCGACAATCCCATGTATGATGTGACTTTATAATTTCCAGAGTTTCTCGCTGGGCAATACTGCCTTGATAATTTAACTTATTAATATCTTCATAGACAGCATCGAATTCAAGCCATTTAAATTCAAAGTAGTGAAACTGCGCCTGAAAAGCAGTATGCAGCCCATGAGGCCTATAGTATTTGTTAAGCGGGTTTTTATACTGGTAGGTATTATATTTATCTCCATAATTATCGTTATACCAAACTAAAAGACCTCCTGAAGCCATGCAATCGATAGCGCGAAAATGAAAGCTAAGCCCGTCATGCAAATTAATTTTCGAATACTGATTAATAAAATTTATTTCCGCACAATCATCAATAAATCTTTTATAAAATCGCTGATACTTAGGCCATTCCAACCAATTGCGACTACCAAAAATAGCAATTGAATCGGATTTCCCAACCGCAAAATCAAGTAGCTCTGTTCTATTGCCCATACGAATAATACGTATGAGCAAGTCGTAATACATATCTCTTGTTAACTTATATGGCTGCCCGAGCAATCTTAATACAATATCATCTATAACCTGTTCACAAAATTCGTGAGTTTTTTCTTTATACGTATCAATTTCGATAAAACGGCTATATTCTTTTAATAACGTTTCAAAATTAATATTCTTATTTTTATCGCCTATCAGTCTTGATAATTCTGATTCCGACCAAGGCTTTGGAATATGCCCGATAAAACAGAATTCAACCGCTCCGGGCTTATGCCTTTTATTAGGGAAAAAAGTTTCTGCGCACGTACCAGGAGGCATCCATGTTGTTAAGCTACCGGTTTCGATATTTTCCGCCCAATCAGGATCAAAGGTATAAGTTATATCACTTCCTTTAATAAGACTTTCAGGACGCCCTTCCATATCCACCACCCATGAAATATGGAAAATATTCAACTCATGTAGTATTGGAATCTCATCTTTAACGCGATTCATTTCAAAAATAGCGCAAGGTTTTTTTTCTGAAACCCATGAACGCATTTCAGTTTCTGATAACAACCTGCACAATCCCGTCACTACTACTCCCTGTTTTTGGAAAGCGCGAGCAAAAAACAAGAAAATTCGCTTATGGAAGGCGCTTTCAGTCGGCATAAACAGGGAGATGTGTTTAATTTTCAAAACCAGTTACCCAAACCGCAGTCGCATACCCACGTAATTACGGATAATCTGTAATTACCTGTTTTTTTTTAAAATCCATTCATCTTTTAATAAGCATTATTACGCAAAAAACTCATTCCAACACACAACACGCGTTGGCGTTACAGTTTGACTCTTTAACATTTCGGTTACTTTGTTATATTCAACCCATGGCAGAATAACTAATATTTTTCCATTAAATGAATCAATATTATTATCAATTATTTTTGTGCTTTTCCCTAAGAAATCTTTTCCTCGTCTAAATTCTCTTGTGTCATATACATCGCTAACAATTCCCTCGTCGATATAAATATCTTCTAAAAAAGTAGTCGCAAATCGGTCAAGCGAGGGAATAACAACAGCTTTTTCATTATTGTTTTTTATATTATCTATTTCATTTTGAAATTGATCGTATATAACTCTCATATGAGGAATATTTTTTGCCTTTAAATGCATTTTTCTTGCGCATTCCGGGCATAATATATTCATGCCTTGTACCCCGACAGGACTGTTAAGAATCGGGCCATTTTCATCCTGTTCAAAAGGGAAATCGAATGACAATGCTTGTTGATGAGCACAACTTGGGCAGACTATCGTCAACTCGGATCTCCAGCGAGACAAAACAGTGCCGGAAATGACTTCCGTGCATCGTTTCCGGTGATTTTCGTCATTCAGCTCGCGCAATTTGATATACCAATCCTTATATTGCTCATCGCTCATTTTTGTCATATTGATTTGGCTTTTATAGAGATAACCGGAAATATTGCATAAACTTCGCATGAATGTTTCCCGATCTTCTATCAAGCCATTTTGTACCGCATAGTTATATATCGGCGTACCCGCATAAGGTATAACCGCCGACCAATCGCAAAAATATAATTGGTTATCTTCCTGAAACTGCAAACTTTCCTGAATCGTGCCCTCGGTTTCGGCAGGATCGCCGAATAAGAAATTGCCTTGTATACCGATTTTCGCTTCCCTGACCATTTTGACGGCATCGGCAATAATTTGTTTGGTAATCTTTTTCTTCATGCTGTCCAAAACAATATCGCTGCCGCTTTCAATTCCGAATGAAATGTAATTGCAGCCCGTCTCCCTCATCATTTGCAACATGGGCAAATCAATCTGGTCCATCCGCAATTGGCAAAACCATTTAATATTCAAATTGCGCTCTTTCAATAAACGACAAAACTCCACTACCCTGGCTTTATTGGCGGAAAATAGCTCATCGTAAATCGAGAAACCGGTAACTCCGTAAGTATTAATATAGCTTTCTATCTGATCGACCACCTTAACAATATTATGCTTTTTGTAATCGCCCATACCGGCATGATGACAAAACGTGCATTTAAACGGACAGGATCGGCTGGCCGAAATTGGAAAGGACCGCCCCACATCGACTCGTGTTAAATGATTCGAATATTGTCCATGTCCGCCCTGAAGCTGTATGTGTTCTTTTATGCCAAAAGAATCCAAATCAGGTAACGGTAACTCATCCAGTTTTTTCGGCGTCTCGCCGTCGCCTGTATAAATTGGCCTGTCGACATCCCAACACCAGATCCCGGCGATTTTCTTGGTATCGATGCCATTTTCGATGGCATTTAGAAGTCTGGTGAAAATAAATTCGCCTTCGCCGACAACGGCATAATCCGGACGCAAAGTATTCATCATCAGCTCACCTTCGACGGCAGTTATCCCGCCGCCCAAAACGATAGGAATATCCGTTTGGATTTCTCTGATTATTTTTATCAACTTATCGATTTCATTAAAAGCAACCGTTAGACCACTGATACCAACTAAATCGATTTTTCTATCTGTTAATACATAATTCAGCCGGGAAGTTCTCTCGGAAATGTCCATGTTATTAAGGTTCAACCCTTCTACAGCATGGCCTTGAGTTTTTATATACGCAGAAATATAAGCCAAACCCAACGGAAAATAGGAGGCATTTGCTTGAGGGTAATAACTAGGCGAAACTAACAGTATATTCATAAAAACAACTCGATTTAAAGAGAGCCTATATCCTTAATAATCTTATTAACCCGATGATCCCAGGTAGGCGGGCATTTATTACATTTATCATCTCTTCTTGAGCTTTATTTATAAAGCTATTCATGCATTTGAAGTTACCATAAACTTTATCAAAACTATGTTCTTTAAAAGCACAAAAAACAATTCTCCCCAAAGCCATGAACTCGATAGCCCTAAAATGAAAGCTTAATCCGTCATGTAAATTTATTAGTGATGACTTTTATCTGACCTTCAGTCCTGCCTTGAAAAAAATGAATACCCTACTGCTTTCATTTAAAAAAATTGATATATGCATCAATACCATATTTTATTTAGATAGCCTTATCCTAACAGAAGATAATATACTTTCAGCTACCGCTTTATATGAAAATACTTGCTGCAATCTATTCAATGCGTTTTGGGAAACTTGATTGCGAGCCTGCTCATTATCAAGATAAAGCCTGACTTTATTTATAAAATCGATTTCATCATCGAACAATACAACTTGTTCTTCAGAAAAATAATCAGTTAATGGCGATCTATCGTATTCATTCCGCCTCGACAGCATAAACGAGCAAGAAGCCATAATTTCCAAAGCCCTCATATGCAAAGTAATACCTGGGCTAACGTTCAGGCATATCTTTGCGTTATTCATCAGCTTGTTAATATATTCCCCGTTATCGGCTATACCATTATTTAGCTTTTTGAATTCGGGATAGCCGCACCAATTTTTCCCAAATAGTCTAATATTAATTTCGGGCTGGGCATTGAGTAATAAGGAAACCGGCCAAGTTTTCATCTTCCTCAAATATTCATAATGCAACCTATTCCCGCCAAAAGGATATAAAATATCCATTACCAACTGCTCTAAGGCGATTCCTTGTTCTGCAAAAATAGCATTGAACTCATCAACGGTATCCCCTCCCCGCATTGTGCAAAATCTGCTAAATTCCTTGATGTTAAGGGGCGATAGATGCTCATCCAGAATACGATATAATCCAATTAACTCAGCCTCGGTCAAAACCTTTTCATTAATAAGCCTCATTTCGTTTTCATTCAGCAATAAACGAAATTCTCCAGGCTTTCTAATTGGCTCGAAAGTTTTTTCAGGTTCTTGTAAATGCGTTATTACTAACACGTCGCAATCGTAATTTTTTTCTTCACGGATAGGGAAATAAATCTTGTCGTTATAACCTACAGGCAAAAACTCGACCGGGCTATTTTTATATTCTGGAGATTCATTCAGGCCTAGCCCTCCTTTTGAAAAAACAAAAGTAATGTCCTTGCCCGACATAACAGTTTTGTTATTTCTTATGTGAGGCAACATATCCTGAATCCAATTCACAAACGGAATCGACTCGGGCACACCGGAAAATTCATGGCGGAAATGGTTGATCGTCAAAATAATATCGGGTTTAAAACTGTTTAGTTGCTCGATGAAGTATTCGATATTGGCAAGATAATAATTTTCTTCTTCGATACAGGTTGTCGTGACAGCACCCAACCGGTCAAACCCGTCCAATAGGTCGCGGATACAGTATTTCAAGAAACTGGAAAACCGGGATATAAACCCCATTACCCGCAATGAGTTAATATTTTCCGACTTGAATTTATCCTGCCATACGGTATCTGTTATCGCGCCATAATACTCATGGATTTCATGAAGGTTAGCAATATGCCGTTGGGCGCGTTGCTGTTGGGCTTGGTCGATAAGTTCGAACAATTGCTCGGATCTTAGTCCGCCCTGCACTTTCATATCCAATAACACAGTCGGCAACGCGGCCTGGAACTTCAGCCACTCTTCGCAAAGTTGACCGATGGCGTTATGGTTAAAAAACTGAACCCGCTTCGAAGCAATGATCGGCTCCCAGTCATGCAGCAGCATGTTCAGAACCAACATTCCCGGTTCCTGCTCGATGACATATATGGAGACCTCGAATTCTTCCATTTCCGGGATAGGCCGCTCGGTCTGTTTAAATGCCTCCAGCAATTCATAGCCGGAACCCAGGCTTAACAACGCATAGCAACTGGTATTTTCCCGCTTAAAGTAGGTGGCGCTATCCCGGATAAGTTGGCAATTCTCCAATAACGCAACATTATCCAGCCGGTAATAATTTTCGCCGTTTATAGCTAACGATAAGTCCCAATATTCTGTCCCAATCAATTTATCGATGACAATATCGATTTTGTTGCCTTGCATTCCCGCCATCAGTTGGTCAAATAACTCATAACGGCTATTTTTTAAAACCGCCAGATTTTTTATTAACCTATCCCGGCATACTTCTATTGTGTTTGCGGTTCGGCTATGCAAAACCACGTTATCGCCAAATACCTCGGCCAAAACCGGCTCTTCACTGGCTGCCTCGGTAACGGCGGCGGTAGAACTCAGCCTCTTTAGCGCCGATTTTTCAATAAAATGCTCGACCGCGGCATCATAGGTAAAATGCTGCGCCAACAATAAGGGGGATTTAGCCGGTACCAATCGGTTCTCGAGAATATTTCTTAGATCGTCCTCGGTTTTGAAGAACAAGCAATAATCGTCCCAATGCGGCGGCTCCGCGACATCCCGGCAATCGTAAACCACCGGTATGCAGCCGCAAGCGGCCACCTCGGCCAGACGCTGGGAGTTAATTTCAAACGGATGGGAAACAAGCGCGTAAGTCGCAGAACGATACACATCGGCAACCTCAACGCCATGCGGCAGCTCACCCCGAAAAAAAGGCGCAACCAGCGGATCCTGCTCCCAGTAACGGCCGTAGATATCCAGCGGTAATGTTGCGTTTTGACAAAGCCACTTTATTGAATAATCCCTGACTACATAATGCAACAGCGTCCAAAATACATACTCATAGTCAAAGGATGAATTTGCGGCGATGTTGGATATCGTTTGTTGGTCAAAACATCCGCCCCGCTTTAATATTTCGACCAATTGTGCAATGACTTGCTGTTGCCGATCATCAGCAAAATCAATCTTCGTTAAATAGGAAGTGCCAACAAAAATAATTTTCTGTTGCCGTTGCCGATTATCTTCCGAATAAAAGACTTCTCCGTCGATGACAAAATGTTGGCGTTCCACGGTTTCAGCGCCGCACTGCTTAAGGTAGTGATCAATAAACGGACTAATAGAAAAATTGAAATCGTTTTTCCGCCAATTCAATAATTCTTGCGTTTTTATTTGCGGCATCGGATCCTGCCACCAAATAATATTGACAACATCCTCATGATAAAAATTGTTAAACAAGGAATTGACACAAAATGCGGCATGCGGATTGAAGTCGATAATTTTACTAAGACGATCAATATGATTATTAAGTTCCATATCATTCGCCTCGATATGGACAAGAACTTGCCAGCCTCTTTTTTCAAATGCTTTCGCCACACCTCGTGAGCAATACTGCATGACGGTTGATAAACGACTGCTAAGAATAGCTATCCGCATGGGTTCGCCATCAACAACGACAGGTTTTTGCGCTTTTGCCTTTTCAGTTAATTGCTGAATAAGCAACCCTCGTTTTATATTGCTGGCACTCAACGCATTCGCTACATCCTCGCGAACTGAGAGCTTCAACTCTTCCTCCATCTCATCGGGCATTTCAACTCTTTCCGGCTGCCGCAGTTTGGATAGGGCAAAAAAGTCGACAAAATCATGCAATTCGATGTGGACCAGATTTTCAATGTCATGCTCCGGTAACTCGCCCCGGTAATAACACAATTGCAGGCCGTCTATGACCGGATGCTTGCAATACACCCGGTTTTTTTGTTTGGCGGTATTAAGCGCCAATAAAGGATCGATAAAATAACTATCGAAATGAATAGACTCGTCTATCTTGTATTTACTGCGATAGTGTTTAATTTCTTCAATAACATCGGCGGGCATCTCATTAAAATGCACTTCGCCATCCTGGGAAATAGCAATGACTTGCGGTATCGGCAAGCGGTTATGCGAAAAAAACATAACAAAATCGTCAGCCGGTACCTGGATAAAGTTTTCCAGCACAATATCGGTTAACGGCCCGTCGTAATAACAATACTGTAAACGCTCGCCGTTTTGTTCGGCGGCGATTTTGTTTTGTTTTGCCGCTTCCGAATACGCATCTTCTATATTAAGGAAAAAGATGTCCTTAACTGGATTGTCTTGCCGATTTTCTCTATCTTCTTGAGCCATTATTTATCCCGTATCACAACCGCATCGAATTAATATGTTCCAGCGGTTTTTTAAATCTCATGCAAAACACTGTTTGTTCGAAATAGCTCATGCCGAGACATGGCCGCAAGGCTCTAAATAATTGCTCAATGCTTTTAGCGCCGATTTTTCAATAAAATGGTCGACGGCTGCATCGTAAGTAAAATACTGCGCCAACAATAAGGGGGATTTGGCCGGTCGCAAGCGGTTGTCGATAATATGTTTTAAATCATCCTCGGTTTTGAAAAACAGGCAATACTCATCCCAATGCGGCGTTTCCGCAACATCCCGGCAATCGTAAACCACCGGGATACAGCCGCAGGCGGCCACCTCGGCCAAACGCTGGGAATTGATTTCAAACGGATGGGCAACCAACGCATAAGCAGCTGAACGATAAACCTCGGCCACTTCAACCCCATGCGGCAGTTCACCCCGAAAAAAAGGTGCAACCTGCGAATCCTGATCCCAATAACGGCCGTAAATCTCCACCGGCAATGTCGAATGTCGGCAAAGCCACTTTACCGAATAGTCCCTGATCACATAATGCAACAGCGTCCAAAACACAAACTCATACTCAAAAGGCGAGTTTTCGGCAATGCCGGTTATCGTCTGTTGGTCGAAACATCCGCCCCGATTTAATAGTTCAACCAATTGGGCAATGACTTGCTGTTGCCAATCATCAGAAAAATCAACATTCAACAAATAAGACGTGCCGACAAAAATAATTTTCTGCTGCCGTTGCCGATTATCATCCGAATAAAAGACGTCTTCATCGATAACAAAGTGTTGGCGTTCCACGTTTTCGGCGCTGCACTGCTCAAGATAGCGGTCAAAAATCGGCGAAATGGAAAAATTAAAATCGTTCTTCCGCCAGTTTAACAACTGTCCACTTTTTATTTCTGGCATCGGATCCTGCCACCAAATGATATTGACAACATCCTCATGATAAAACGTGTTACGCAAGTTATTGATATAGAATACGGCATGAGGGTTGAAGTCGATAAATCTCATAAGAAAATCGGCAAAATTTCGGACTTCCATATCGTTCGCCTCGATATGAACAAGAACTTGATAGCCTCTTTTTTCAAATGCTTTCGCCAAGCCCTGAGAACAATACTGCATAACCGTTGTTAAGCGAGTGCTAGGAATAACTATCCGTATCGGTTCGCCATCAACAATAACCGGTTTTTGCGCTTTTGCCTGTTGCGTTAATTGTTCCATCAGCGCCAACCGCTTTTTAATGATGTCATCCCGGGCATTCGCCATATCCTCCCGCACGGCGCGTTTTAACTCTTCTTCCAATTCATCGGGCATTTCAACCATTTCAGGCATCCGCAGTTTGGATAGGATAAAAAAGTCGACAAAATCATGTAATTCGACGTGAACCAGATTTTTAATGCCATGCTCCGGCAACTCGCCCCGGTAATAACACAATTGCAGGCCGTCTATGGTCGGATGATTGCAATACACCCGATTTCTTTGCTTTGCGACATTAAGCGCTAATAAAGGATCGACAAAATAGCTATCGAAATGAATATATTCGGCTAAGTATTGGCTGCGATAGCGTTTAACTTCCTCGATAATATCGGCGGGCAGCTCATTAAAATGCACTACGCCATCCTGGGAAATGGCAATGACTTGCGGTATCGGCAAGCGGTTATGCGAAAAAAACTTAACAAAATCGTCAGCCGGTACCTGGATAAAATTCTCCAGCACAATATCGGTCAGCAAGCCATCGTAATAGCAATACTGCAAGCGCTCGCCTTGTTGGTCGACAATCTTGTTGCGCTTGACCGCTTCGGCATACGCATCCTTTATATTAAGGAAAAATATGTCCTTAACTAAGTTTTCTTCACTTGCTTGAGCCATCGCTTGTCCTGCGTCACAACCGCATCAAATAAAATTAATATGTTCCGGCGGATTTTTTAAATCCCACAGGAACTTGTTGACATAATCCTGCCGACAACCGATCGCGCAGTCCTTATGCACATCGACCGATTCGGCAACATCTTTATGCACCTGCCAATAGCGTTCGCTGTTAGTAACCAGATCGTAGAAAGAGTCCTCATGCAAATCGCCGATATAAAAACGCTCTTTATTAAAAAACGGCCCGCAGGGATAAATTTTTCCGTTGCCGGAGATTTGCAGTAAAAACGGCGTACCGAAACATTGGTCGTATTTCCGGTAGCCATCCTTATATAGGTTGGTTTCGCCGGCGGCATTGATTTTGTTCCATTTTGCCTGCACCACGTAATTGTCGTTGCTGAGTTTTTCGGCCTGTTTCAACACATCGCCGATTTGCAGATAAGCGTCGTAATCGATGCCGATTTCCTTGTATTCCGAGTCCGAACAGTGCTTGATCACGAAATAATCCACGCCCAGCTCGGCACCTAACTCGGCCTCCGCCAACACTTCGTCAAAGCATTCCGGGATCAACACCATTTGCAAGCCCAGCGTGCATTTGTAGTTGTGTTCTTTTTTGATTTTGACCAGCTCGCGGATTTTGTCGACCAACAAACGAAAGTTGTTTTCGCTGGACTGGTGCACGCGCCGGAAACCTTCCGGGGTACCGGCGGATAAATTGAAACGGATGTAGCTCATGTGTTTCAGCAAATCATGCACCCTGTCCATATCCAGCAACAGGCCGTTGGTAGCCATAGAGGTATCGATGCCGAGACTGGCGGCCAGCACAGTCGCATCGTAAAGCGTAGGGTTAAGCGTCGGTTCGCCGTCGCCGATAAAACCCAATGATTTGACCCCGAGCTTGCCGCAATCCCCGACAAATTGCAGCAACGCCTCGCGACCGATCATCGTGCCTTTGGTCATGTTCTGCACCACCGCATAGCAATATAGGCAGGCGGTATTGCAAAATTTGGTCAAGCCCATGTCGATATGCACCGGCGCAAAACGCTGGCCGTTTTGCCAAGCCTGAATCCGGTCCAAGTGATAAAGCATTTTATGTCCATCAAAACGGAAACGTTCTTGCTTCGTTCGGAAGCTGGGGCCGGTAAATTGGTTCGGCACCGGCTTTTCATGCTCGTAGCCTTCTTCGAGGCGGATAATACCTTGCTCGCCGTCATGCGTAACGTTCTTCAGCTTCTGGCCCGGCAGTTTGGTCAGCTGGCTGGTGTCGATCACTTGATACTCTCCGCCCGACAAGGCGCTACGATCAACAATCTGGTTGGACGTCCGCAATTTGTGCCCAGGTTGGCTAAATAGGGGCGCGTTATCGGGTATTGAAGTCACGACTGAGTTGCCGAAACGGTTGGTTGGGCCATTTTTAGCCATGGTGTAATGTCTCTGTTCGTTAAAAAGGGCCGGTGAAACTGCGGTCAGGTAGGTCTTTTGCCAAATCGGACTGCAATTCCATTTCCACTCTCTGCTTTAGCGGCTGTTTATCCAGCATCTCCAGTACTGTGGAGGCAATTTCTTGTGCCCCGGGATAATAATGGTTGGCGACAAAGTGCGAAGTCGGCACAGGATGGTTAGGGTAAGCGACCAACCGCGGCGGTTGCCGCAAATGTTGCCCGTGCGACTGGAACAGTCCAGACAGCAGCTTATGTGCCATCGACGCCGTTTCCGGCGCGCAATCCGCCACCAGTAACGAACCGGTCTTGGCTATGGATTGGGAAACGCTATCGACGTCCAGCGGCGTCAGGCAGCGCATGTCCACCACTTCCGCATCGACGCCGTGTTTTGCCAACACCTCCGCCGCTTTCAGCGCTTCTATGCTCATGTGCGAAAACGCCGCCAAGGTAATATCGCCGCCTTTCCGCAACAACGCCGCCCCGACCGTCTCCCCTTTAGGACGGTTTTTATCGACCTCGCCTTTGATATGATGCAACCAGCGATGCTCGATAAACAGCACCGGGTTATTGTCGGCGATGGCATCCAGCATGAAATGGTAGGCGTCGCTTGCTGTGGTGGGCATCACCACTTTCAAACCCGGCACTTGCGCAAACATGGCCTGTAAACTCTGGGAATGCTGCGGCCCTTGCCCCCAACCTCGGCCGATGATGACCCTAATCACCACGGGCGCCTGTTGCTGGCCGTTGAACATATAACTCCACTTGGCGGCATTGTTGACCAATTGGTCAACCGACAGCAACGCAAAATCGATGCGCTGGTGCACCAGCACCGGGCGCATACCGGCCAGCGCAGCGCCGATGCAGATGCCGGTCATGCCGTTTTCGGCCAGCGGCATATCCAGCACCCGCTCCGCGCCGTATTTTTCGCGCAACCCCTGAGTGGTCGCAAAAACGGTTTTCGGATCCGGCACGCCTTCGCCGATCAGGATCATCTCGGGATATTTGGCCAAGCCGTCATCCAAAGCCTCGCGTATCGCTTCGCCATAGCTCATCATCGCCACATCACGCATAGAGATGCCGCCCCACGCTGTCGATAGACGGACGACTGCCTTGCAACGCCCATTGGAAAGCTTGTTCAATCTCATCGACAAGCGACGCTTCCATTGCCGCCAACTCCGACTCCTCGCTTAACCGGTTATCCAGCAGAGCCTGCCTCGTTTGCAACAATGGGCAACGCAGCTTCCAGTCCGCCAGTTCGCCCGGACTGCGATAGCCCAGCTCATCGTCTTCGTTGGGGCCGCAATGTTCCGGCCAGCGGTGGGTACGCAATTCAAGGAACTGCGGCCCTTGCCCTGATCGGGCGTTGGCAACAGCGGTTTGCGCCAGCGCATACACCTGTTCAACCCTATTACCGTCGCCGCTGGCAGCCTGTAAGCCGTGAGCCGCAGCTATTTTATAAATGTCACGCTCGGGTTGCCGTTCCGTTAACGGCGTCATCACCGAATATTGATTGTTCTCGCAAACAAACAACAACGGCAATTTTTTCAGCGATGCAAAATTCATGGTTTCGTGCATGACGCCTTCTTCAAAACAACCGTCACCGAAAAAAATCACCACCACATTGCCGGATTTTTTGATCTGCTCGGCCCAGGCATAACCGCCCGCTAATGGCACGGTGCCGCCGACTATCGGCGTGGAAGCGATAAAACCGGCGGCCAAGTCGGTCAAATGCATCGAGCCTCCGCGACCGCCGCAGCAGCCCTCGGCAAAACCGTACAACTCAGCCAGCAACCGGCGCAAATCGCCGCCCTTAGCCAAATAATGACCATGCCCCCGATGGTTACTGAACACTTTATCTTGCATCGTCAAATGCGCGCTGATGCCGACCGCAATCGCCTCTTCGCCAATACAAAGATGGGTCGGACAACGTATTTGCTGTTGCCGGTAGCGCCCGGCAATCGCCTGTTCGACCCGGCGAATACGCAACATTTGGTAGTAGAGTTGCTTTAAATCGGCGCCGGCTGGGTTTATGGCAATCATTTTAATAAGGTCGTAATGTATTTGAATAAGGCGACAGCCCTTACCGGTTCGCGGTTGCAGACAATCTGCACATCCAACGCTGCGGCAACGCTACCGGCAAACAAGGCCTGCTCCGACTCCAAACCGCCGGCCAGACACAGTCCGGCTACCGATAAAAACGCATCGCCAGCCCCTATCCTGTCCACCACTTGCGAGGACAGAGCCGGAATTTTATAAGCGGTTTTGTCAGCGTCCAGCATCAATGCACCTTTGGTGCCTCGGGTAATCGCAACTTGCTTGGCTCGCAGCTTGTCGGCCAATTGTCCGGCAAGTTCCTCAATCGCGCCGTTTCTGTCATGAACCGCCAGCCGTAATTCAGGCTCGTTTAGCGATAAGAAATCGGCATTGGGATAACGGGTAATCAGATGGTAACCGCGATTGCCGCTATTGACTTGGGCATTCACCGCCAGGTATTTCGCGCCTTTAGCCAGCGCCGTCACCATTTCGTTAGAGATAAAACCGTTACCGAAATCGGGCACGATCACCGCATCGTAATCACTAAGATGCCGCTCCAGCCAAGCGACGATCTTGCCGTTGGTTTCCTCGGGAAGCAGCGCATCGTTATAAAAATACACTTCAAACAGCTTGGCGATGTCAGCATCGACATAGCGGCGTTTGACGATGGTAGGCCTATCCTGGCTGAAGAAAAATACCGGATCGATAGCCGGATTCAAGTTCGCACGGATAAATTCCTCGTGGCTTTGGAGCGTACCCAACCCGGTCAGCAGCGTAACATTGCCGGAGAACTCAGCGACATGGTTGGCGACTGCAATCGCACCGCCGGCGAAACGCTCGTAATCGTTGTATTTGACCGCAAACACATTGCCTTTACCGGTCTGCCCCAGTGCCGAGGTGTAATGGTATTCATCAATGATCGCTTCGCCGACCACCAGCACGTTCAGGCCGCTTAGATTTTTCAGTTTGTCGATCATGTCCGCAGCGCTGGCCACTTCCTTGAACTGATCCAGGTAAGCGGAAATCTCCGGCGAGAATACCTCGAAATATTCATTCAACAGGCGGGTCGAACTAGAAGTCAGTTCATCGGTAAAGAAAATACGGCCACCGTGACGCTCGACCGCGTCTTTTTCATGCTGGATATTGCCGGTGATGTCATCACCGGTGCTTTTGTAATCGCTACCTTTCACATACAGATCGGGTTTGACCTGATCCAGCACCTCGACCGCAGTCACTGCATGATTAATCGCCACTCGGTCGACACAGGCTAGCGCAGCGATGTTTTCGGCACGTAGATATTCATTGAACACCGGTCGCCCCGGCCCTTTATTAACAAACTCGTCGGCGGTCACGCTGACCAGCAGGTAATCGGCCTGCCTGGACGCACTCTGCAAATGGCGGATATGGCCGATGTGCAGCAAATCGAAAGTGCCGTGACACAACGCCACGATTTTGCCTTGGGCTTTTAACTCGGAGGAACGTTGCGCCAGTTGATCAATAGATACGATTTTTTCCGTGGACATAGCGCATTAGTTCCTGATGAGATGATCGGTAATATGGTGCAACACGAACAAATGCCCTAGTTCGACCATCCCGTAATGGTCGCTGTCCAACCAGCAGTTCCAACGCCCCAGCTTGCGGAGCGGATTATCGGCCTTAAAACCGCTCAGCGTCATGACCGCCAATCCTTTAGTATTGGCGGCCTGCACGGCATTGATAATATTCAGCGATTGCCCCGAGCTGCTGATCGCGATCAGTAAATCGCCCGGATTGGCAAAGGCGGCGATTTGTTTGGCAAACGCCTGCTCGTATCCGAAATCGTTGGTAAAACAGGTCAACGGCGCCGCCTCATGCAAGGTCAATGCGCATAAGCCGCCGACGTTACGCAGGTCGGTAATCACATGGCTCGCAATCGCCGCGCTGCCGCCGTTACCCAGTACCATAATCTTGGCCTGCTGTTCGCGCACTCTGGCTAACTCGGCCAGCATCTGTTGAATCACCGCGTCGCCATCCAGGAGATGTCCCTGCTGATCGGTAAAAACGTTGCCGGTCAGCAGCTGTGCAAACTGCAATGCCGCTTGTCCTATAGCCATGCCGCCTCTTATTTGTCGAGATATTTAAACCAACCGGCCGTAGCATCGGCTATGGAAGCCGAATTCCATAGTGGCGCGTCTTTCCAGTAGTCGATATGAGCCATCATGTTGGCGACGCCTTGCTCGAAACTGACTTGCGGCTGCCAAGCCAGTTTTTCCTGGATTTTGGCGGTATTGGCAAAGGTGCAGTCCGGCTCGCCGGGTCGCTTGGGAATATATTCGATAGCGCCGCCCAATAGCCCGACCAAGTGGTTGATACTGTAGGTGCCACCGCTGCCGACGTTCATGATTTCGCCGCAAATATCCGACTCGGCCGCTGCGATAAACGCGTTGGCAACATCGGTCACATAAGTGAAATCGCGGGTTTGCGTGCCGTCGCCGACGACGGTGTACGGTTTATTGTTGATTTTTTGCGCCAAAAACACGCCGAACACTGCGCCATAAGCGCCGGTAGTGCGGGCATGGGGACCATAGACATTGAACAATCTCAACGAAACGGCTGGCAGGACATACAGTTGCGCCCAATGCATCACCAGTTCCTCGCCCAGATATTTGGTCAGCGCATAAGGATATTGCGGTTTGATGGCGGCGGTTTCAGGCGTAGGAAATTGCTCGGCCAGTCCATAGCAGGACGACGATGCGGCATAGACGAAGCGCTTGATGCTAGCGGCCCGAGCCGCTTCCAGCACGTTGAACGTGCCGCTGACGTTGGTTTCGTAATAGGCCCGAGGCTGCTCGATAGAGGGCACGATGTCAGCTAATCCGGCCAAATGAAACACCCAATCGACACCGGCGAATAACGGCATGATCGCTTCGGCATCGCGGATGTCGAGTCGATGAAACTCGAAGTTGGGCTGATCGAGCAGGTCGGCGATGGTCTGCTTGCGGCCTCCTGAAAGATTATCGATCACCTTTATTTCGTGACCTTGTCGCCACAATTCGCGACATAAATGGCTGCCGATAAAGCCCGCACCGCCTGTAACCAGTACTTTCATGTTCCGCACCTGTGTAGCGCCCCTAACTTTTCTTTAGCTTTGGCGGCTTTTGCCAAAATACCTTCAGGATTGGCCGTCCAATGGTACGGCTTAGGGTTGGCATTACGGTGTTTCAGGTATTGCATAATAGCCGTTTTGAGTTCATCGACACTCCGAAATACGCCACGACGAATTTGTTCCTCAGTAATGTCTCGAAAGAAACGTTCTACCAGATTTACCCACGATGCTGAGGTCGGCGTGAAGTGCATATGGATCGGCAGCCTTGCTGCCATCATTAATATAATTTTGGCGCGCTGCTTTTGTTTGGGGCCAATTGCTCTGCTCTTAAGCCAGTAACTTATCTTCATCGCTCAGCGATTGTTTCATTGGTGTTTTCATGGTGACCAATTTTAGCATATCTAATATTTATTAAGGACGTTGCACTAGATAAAGTTAATATGGGCAGGTGGCTGCGCCGTTAATTTGTCGAGATATTGATTGACCGCTTCCATCCGGCAATTTTTACGACATTGGCCTATATCCAGCTCCTTGGTGATGTATTGCCAGTTTTGCTGTCTTTTCTCGCCTTCCCAGATTTCTTGGAACGACTGTTGATGGATATTGCCATAAGCGAAGCGTTGATCGGCCAGATAGGCGCTGCAACCGTAAACTTCGCCATCGGCCATAATGTAGGCCCAGAAATACGGGGTGGCGTGACAGGTTTTATAGCGTTCAGTCTCGGACACGGAATAGTTTTTCATACTCTGTTCGCGAAAAATCACGTTAAAGCTGTCGCTGTTGAATTTTGTCAACTCTTCGGCCGTGTCCAGCAGATTGTCGTAACGCAGGCTTTCGTAGCGGCGGGTTTCGCTGGACAGATGCTGGGAATAGGGCTTGACCACCAGATAATCCAGGCCGATGTCGCGGCAGATAGTCGCCAGCGTCGTCACTTCATCCCGGTTTTCGGGGAGCAGCAGGATTTGCGCGCCCAGGGTGCATGACAATTGTTCGGCTTTTTTATGGGCGACGGCGCGGCACAGATTGTTCAGTACCAAGTCGAAGTCCGAAGCCTTAGCTTGATGAATCGCGGCGTAATTTTCAGCACTGCCGGCATTTATCGATACCTTGATCCACGATACCAGCGGCAGCGACTGCTCGACAAAACGCGGGTTCATTAAGGTGCCGTTAGTCGTGAAGGAGACGTCAATGCCGGCGTCGACGGTTAACCTGACGATTTCGTTGATATTCTTGTGTAACATCGGCTCGCCTTCACCGGCGTACATAATGCTCTTCACGCCCAGCCTGCCCATTTCGTCAAGACGATCGCCCAGAATTTTGACATTCAACCGTTGCGCCTTGTAGCCGATATAATCGACCGCGCAAAACGTGCAACGATGATTGCAAGCGCCGACCGGCGATACTTCCATATAAATCGGGTAAACGAATTTCGCGTGCTGCCAGTCTTGCTTGCTATCCAACCACTGCGCCACCCGCTGCGGGTGATACACCAGTTTGTGGCTGTCTACTCCGTAATTATCTGTCATGTTTTTGTCGTTTTCAGTAACTCTAAATTTAAAAAGTTTATTTTATCGAACTCTTATAACTTCTCACTACCTTCGGTGCATAGGTGTCTAACCCAGATCAATGCAGGACTGAAGCCTGATTGCTTATCCCAATACAAAGGAACATCGTAAAACTTATCTTTCTGATGTTTTTTCAATGATTTGAACTCTCTGTGTAACACCACACACCAAAGTATATGGTATGGTATCGGCACATCGGGCAATTTCTTCAACCGGCAAGCCCTCGCCCCACAAAGTCACCAAGTCACCGGGCTTTGCATACCCCTCAGTTTCCAGATCGACAGTAATCATATCCATTGAAACCCTGCCAATAAGCGGGACGCGCCGGCCATTAACCAGTACCGGCGTCCCAACTTTAGCGTAACGTGGATAACCATCTCCATAACCTATCGCCACGACGCCCAAACTTGTAGATTTTTCACATATCCAGCTGCCGCCATAACCGACCGTGTCGCCTGCTTCAATTTGCTTGACTGCAATCAACCGCGAATGCAGCGCCATAACCGGCTTTAGCCCCAGCTGCTGACCAGTAGAATCAGGAAAAGGCGATACACCATACAACATAATGCCGGGACGCACCCAATCGCTTAAAGATTGCTCCCAGCCCAATATACCCGCAGAATTAGCCATGCTGAGCTCACCGGACAAACCTGCAACCGTTTCATTAAACAGGCTGATTTGTTTTAGCGTTTTTTTATCATTGATGTCGTCAGCGTTGGCAAAATGCGTCATCAGATTGATAGGCTGTTTTACCTGAGTACACTGCTTTAACCGCTGATAGGCAGCGCTAAGCTCTCTCGCCTTGAAACCCAGGCGATTCATGCCGGTATCGAGCTTTAGCCAAACGGCACAAGCCCCTTGTACAGTTCTAGCCTCAAGAATTTCGAGCTGAATTGAGGAATGCACCACTGCGTCCAATTGATAATGCAGCAACTCATCTAATTCTTCAGCACCGGTAAAACCTTCCAAAACGGCAATCCTGTTGTTGAATCCCGCCTCGCGCAATCGAATCCCTTCATCAACTCTGGCGACAGCAAAGGCATCAACATCTTGCAGAGCTTCAGCAATACGCAGTAAACCATGCCCATAACCATTGGCCTTGATGACGGCCATAACTTTAGCATGTGGAGCACAGCTACGCACTTTGGATAAATTATGCCAAACCGCATCCAGGTTAAGCACGGCATAGGCAGCGGGGATCATTCATAATCCCCGCTACTATAAGGATTGCCCGCAAAATTTTCAAAGCGGGTATATTGTCCCAGAAATGTGAGTCTGACGGTTCCCAACGGTCCATTACGCTGCTTGCCGATAATGACCTCGGCAATACCTTTATCGGGGCTGTCCTCGTTATACACTTCGTCCCGGTACACGAACACGATCAAATCAGCATCCTGCTCGATAGCGCCCGACTCACGCAAGTCAGACATCATTGGACGTTTGTTGGGACGCTGCTCAAGATTACGGTTAAGCTGGGATAAGGCAACCACGGGAACATTCAATTCTTTAGCCAGCGCCTTTAAGCCTCTGGAAATATCGGAAATCTGCTGCACCCTGTTATCGCCGCTCGAAGGCGATTGCATGAGTTGTAAATAATCCAATACAATCAAGCCCAGCTGACCATGCTCACGCGCCAAACGCCGGGCTCTTGAACGCACCTCCGTCGGTGTTAATGCAGGGGTATCATCAATGAATAATTTGGTTTCAGCCAGCAAGTTGATAGCTGACGTCAAGCGCGGCCATTCATCATCCTCCAGCTTGCCGGTTCTTATTTTATGCTGATCGATCCGGCCTAATGATGACATCATCCTCATCGCCAGCGAGTCCCCAGGCATTTCCATACTGAATACCGCAACCGGCTTATCGCCTTTAATGGCGATATTCTCTGCCATATTCATAGCGATAGTAGTCTTACCCATCGAAGGCCGGCCTGCCACGATAATCAAATCGGCAGGTTGCAGTCCGGAAGTCAATTCATCAAAATCGGTAAATCCTGTGGCTGCGCCGGTGATCGAGCCCTCCTGCTCGAACAATGTCTCGATTTTATCGACGGCGCGGGCCAATAGCGATTTAATCGTTGAAAAACCGCCCTGTCCTCTTTGCCTTTGTTCGGCAATTTTAAATACTTGTCGCTCCGCATTTTCAAGCAGGTCGGCAGTCTCGCGCCCTTCCGTATTAAATGCGGAATCTGAAATCTCGGTGCCGACATGAATCAACTGACGCAATACCGACCGGTCTCTGACAATATTGGCATAAGTGATGATATTCGCTGCACTGGGCGTATCTTTTGCCAGCATACCTAAATAGGGCAGCCCGCCGGAATTTTCCAGCTCTCCTATGGCTTCCAACGATTCCGATATGGTAATCACATCAAAAGGAATCTGTTTTTCAGCTAGCTGCGAAATTGTTTTAAAAATCAGCTGATGATCCCGGCGATAAAAATCGCTTTCTACCACCTTGTCTGATACGGAATCCCAGGTTTGATTGTCCAGCATTAACCCACCCAAAACCGATTGCTCGGCTTGAATAGAATTGGGTGGAATTTTTAAGGAATCCAGCGAATAATCACGATCAAACGAATAATTTTCAGGCATAGTTCACTGTGATGAAGATGTTAATCATAAAGTACAACATAAAAAATAATTCAAACAAGAAACTCCGGAAAGATTATTTAACACAGGGGATAATCAGAAGAAGCCGCGTTTAGGTTCGGCGTCGTTTATAATCGACACGAAGATAGATTATAATCTAATCAATACGATCCAACATTTACCGCGCAGCCCTACAGGGTTGCTTGACACGCATAAAACGCCGCTTAATATTATACGCCCACTTAATCTCGATACGCTTATCAATGGCTAAATAACAATAGTAAAATCAAAACACATCCAGTCGACAATGAAAATTTATTTACCTTGGTTTCTTAGCCCTTGCTTTGCTAACAATCGAATTTCAGTGCTGTAAACTTTAAATGGAGTCCAAATGGATATTCCTTTATATCATCATATCGCAGGATTAGTTCGCCACGTTATTTTAATACCCGCCACCACTTTACTTTGCCAGTCAGGTAATGTAATCGCTCAGCCAACTGAAATCGAAGAATTGAAATTGGAAGTTAAAACACTTAAAAAACGAGTGCATAAATTAGAATTAGCCCAAACTTATCGTGGCTCAACATCCTGCAAGACTTGGAATGTCGAGGCCTGAAGCAGGCGCCGAAATTAGCCATCGTGATGGTGCTTTAGGCTTTTGGGCCGCTTTGGATGAGGCTTGACCGCAAACACACTGCCAACGTTGTTGGGTACACAAAACGGCGAATGTTCTCAATGAAATGCCGAAATTTGTACACGGCAAAGCCAAGGCGGGATTGCATGAAATCTGGATGGCAGAAACGAAAGCCCAGGCGGAAAAGGCGTTTGATCAGTTTGTGCGGAATTTTGATGCACCGTGTCCCAAGGCTACTGGGGTTCTGGTCAAGAACCGGGCGGCATTACTCTGCTTCTACGGTTTTCCAGCTGAGCATTGGGTACATATTCGCACCACCAACCCCATCGAGTCGACCTTTGCAACGATCCGCCATAGGACAACGAGAACCAAGAACTGCGTCTCACGGAATACGCTTTTAGGTTTGGTGTTTCAACTGGCACCGGCTGCTGAAAGAAGCTGGCTCAAGTTACGCGGCTTTAATCGCTTAACTGATGTGGTGTGCTAGGAATAAAGTTTCAGGATGGTATAGCAGTATTAGGCGAAGCGAACGATATTGAATATAAACAGCAGAATATCGCCACCTAATAAAAATTACCTATACAGCAGATTTGACTATATCTCGTGATTTGACAGCGCTGCAAAAAGATCTGAACGAATGGCTCGACTATTACAATAATCAACGCACCCATCAAGGTAAAATGTGCTGTGGTCGAACGCCGATGGCGACATTGCAGGATGGTAAAACCATCTGGAAAGAAAAATGTGTAGGTTGAATTTAACCTGACAGACACCTTTAAAAATCAGTAACTGTCAGATTAGATTTGAACCACTACAAAAATTGTTTTAAGTTATAGAACTGATACTTAATCTTCTATAGAAGAAATAGGTCTATCGACTAACTCAACATAAGCCATCGGCGCGTCATCGCCAGGTCTAAATCCGCATTTCATAATACGTAAATATCCGCCGGCTCTATTTTTGTAACGCGGACCTAATTCATTAAAAAGCTTAGTTACTACATCGCGATCACGTAATCTGGCGAAAGCAAGACGCCTTTTGGCAACACTGTCTTCTTTAGATAAAGTGATTAACGGCTCAGCATAGCTTCTTAACTCTTTTGCTTTTGGTAAAGTTGTCTTTATTAATTCATGTTTAAATAATGAACTAACCATATTACTAAATAGTGCCTTACGGTGGCTGCTATTTATATTGAATTTTCTACCGGATTTACGATGTCTCATTGTAAGAAGACCTAATGTTAGTGTGTTATTGCGTGAGTTTGATCTGCAAGATTTTCAGGAGGCCAATTTTCAAGCCTCATGCCCAAAGATAAACCCTTTAAAGCAAGAATGTCTTTTATTTCTGTTAAGGACTTTTTGCCAAGATTCGGAGTTTTCAATAATTCAACTTCAGTACGTTGAATCAAATCCCCAATATAAAAAATATTCTCAGCTTTTAAACAGTTAGCCGAACGTACCGTTAACTCAAGATCATCTACAGGACGAAGTAGAACAGGATCGAATATCTCTTCAACTTCAACTTCTTCTTCCGCAAGCTGATCATTTACTTTTTCAAAATCAACAAAAACAGATAACTGATCATGAAGTATCGTGGCAGCAAGCTTAATAGTTTGCTCTGGATCAACAGTTCCATTTGTTTCCAGTTCGATTATTAATTTGTCTAAATTGGTTCGTTGTTCAACACGCGTACTTTCAACCTGATAAGCCACTTTTATAATTGGACTATATGAAGCATCAAGCTGAAGCGCTCCTACAACGAGACTATGTTCGGAATTTGATTTACGAACACTTACAGGCTCATAGCCTCTTCCTCGACGCACTCTGATCTTCATATTCAAAACGCCAACCTGTGTCAAGTTAGCTATTACTAAATCAGGATTAATAATTTCCACATCATGCGGAACTATAATATCAGCCGCAGTAACACAACCTGCGCCATGCTTTGAAAGTGTAAGCTCCGCCTCGTCTTTAGAATGAAGCACAACAGCTAACTTTTTAAGGTTAAGCAAAATATCAATTACATCTTCTTGCACACCCTCTATAGTGGTGTACTCATGAAGAACGCCCTCAATTTCAACGTCTGTAACTGCACAGCCTGGAATTGTAGACAGCAGAACACGCCGTAATGCATTGCCAATAGAATGACCAAATCCTCTTTCAAGGGGTTCAATAACAATCTTAGAATGATTAGGTGTTTTGCTTACAACCTCAACTAATCGGGGCTTCAGTAAGCCAGAAATAGAATTCTGCATTTATATCCCTCGAAACTGCGATTATTTAGAGTAAAGCTCAACTACTAATTGCTCATTTATGTCGCTACCCAAATCTACACGATCTGGCAGAGAACTAAATGTACCTGACATTGCTTTTGAATTAACTTCAACCCAAGAAGGAAAACCATATTGCTCAGTTACAGTTAAAGCATCAACAATTCTTTGCTGTTTTTTTGCTTTCTCTCTAATAGCAAGAACATCACCGGGAGAAACCTGATAAGAAGGAACGTTGATCAGCACATTATTTACTTGGACAGATTTATGACTAACCAATTGACGAGCTTCTGCCCGAGTCGAGGCAAAACCCATGCGATAAACAACATTATCTAATCTTGACTCCAGGAGATTCAACAAGTTTTGACCTGTCGCACCCTTCTTCAAATCCGCCGATTTGTAGTAGTTCCTGAATTGTTTTTCTAAAATGCCATATATTCTGCGTAAGCGTTGCTTAGCTCTCAACTGAAGTGCATAATCTGAACTTCTTGTACGCTTAGTGCCATGCTGACCAGGACGCTGATCCAATTTGCATTTATTTTCTAAAGACTTTCCTCTGCTTTTCAAAAACAGATCTGTCCCTTCTCTTCGACTTAATTTACAGGTAGGCCCAAGATATCTTGCCATAACAAACTACTCCAGATTTTTATACGCGGCGTTTTTTCGGAGGACGACAACCATTATGTGGAATTGGCGTCACATCAACAATATTATTTATTTTGAATCCCAAATTATTCAGAGAACGCACTGCCGACTCGCGACCAGGCCCGGGACCCTTAATCATGACATCAAGGTTTTTCATGCCAAACTCTAAAGCAACTGAGCCAGCTTTCTCGGCAGCAACCTGCGCAGCAAATGGCGTACTTTTTCTTGATCCACGAAAGCCAGAACCTCCTGACGTTGCCCAAGAAAGGGCATTACCTTTTCTATCTGTGATAGTTATGATTGTGTTATTAAAAGAAGCATGCACATGCACTATACCGTCAGCAACTTCTTTTTTAATACGTTTTCTAGAACGATTTTGACTCGCCATTTACCTCAACCTCTTAAAGGAATATCTTATTTTCTAATTGCCTTACGCGGACCTTTTCGAGTACGAGCATTCGTTCTCGTTCTCTGCCCTCTTAAAGGCAATCCTCTACGATGTCTTATCCCACGATAGCAACCAAGATCCATCAAACGCTTGATATTCATAGAAACTTCGCGACGCAGATCGCCTTCCACTGTCATTTTCGAAACGACATTACGAATAGACTCTAACTGCTCTTCAGTCAGCTCTTTTATTTTTATCGAAGGTGTTATACCCACTTCAGCGCAAATTTCACTTGCAGTTTGACGACCAACACCATAAATAGCAGTTAAAGCAATCACCGCATGTTTATGATCTGGTATATTTATCCCGGCAATACGTGCCATCTAGATACTCCCCTTGGTAGCACTCTAAAGTTAAGCGTCAAATTATAGCATTATGCTAATAATGGCGCAACAATTATTATCCTTGTCGTTGTTTATGTTTTCCGTCTTCACAGATAACCCTGACAACACCATTTCTTTTTACAACCTTACATTTTCTACAAATCTTTTTTACAGAGGCACGAACTTTCATTATTAACTCCTAATATTGCACTTATGCAATAGTTTATTTCTTTAGATTGGCTTTTTTCATCAAACCATCATATTGTTGGGACATAACATGAGTTTGCATCTGCGAAATGAAATCCATTACAACCACCACAATAATCAACAAAGATGTCCCACCAAAATAAAACGGAACATTCCAGTAAACAATTAAAAACTCAGGCAATAAACATACAAGCGTAATATAAAATGCGCCAATCAATGTTAATCGAGTCATGACCTTATCTATATAAGAACTTGTTTGAAGACCCGGCCTTATTCCAGGTAAAAATGCACCTGATTTCTTTAGATTTTCAGCAGTTTCTTTTGAATTAAACACCAAAGCAGTATAAAAAAAGCAAAAGAAAATAATAGCCGTCGCATAAAAAATAACATAAACAGGCTGACCAGGAGACAGCATAGTAGCCACATCCTGCAGCCAAGCGAAGCCTTCACTATTACCAAACCATCCGGCAATAGTAGCTGGGAACAAAATTATACTTGATGCAAAAATAGGTGGAATTACGCCCGCCATATTAAGTTTTAGAGGTAAAAAACTACTTTGCCCAGCATACATCTTACGACCCTGCTGTCTTTTTGGATAATTAATAAGAATCCTTCTCTGCCCTCTCTCAACAAATACCACCAATGCGGTGACAGAAATTGACAACAGAAACAATAAAATAATAAATGCCCCATTCATTTCACCGGTTCTTGCCAACTCTAAAGTACCACCAATTGCTTTTGGCAAACCAGAAACAATACCTGCAAATATGATAAGTGATATTCCATTGCCAATTCCTCTCTCAGTAACCTGTTCACCTAGCCACATCAAGAAAACAGTCCCTGTAACCAAGGTAACAGTTGTAATAACGATGAAGCCAATACCGGGACTCAAAACCACTGAAAGTCCGCCGGCAGTTTGATTTTGCAATGCAAGAGAAATTCCAATCGCCTGGAAAGTTGCTAAAACAACAGTACCAAATCGTGTGTACTGTGAAATTTTACGCCTACCCGACTCGCCTTCTTTTTTCAACTGTTCCATTGCCGGTATGACAACCGTCATCAATTGCATAATAATCGACGCCGAGATGTAAGGCATTATACCTAAAGCAAACAGGCTTAAACGCATCAAAGCGCCACCTGAAAACATGTTGAACATATCCAGAATTGATCCACCCTGTTGCTCAAACATAACAGCGAGCGCCTTAGGATCTATCCCAGGCACAGGAATATGGGCACCGACTCTGTATACAAAAAAAGCTCCCAGAACAAAAAGCAACCTTGCTTTAAGCTCTGAAAAACCGCCGACCTTACCTGCCACCTGAGCTCTTGAAGTACTCACCTAAACCTCTACTTTTCCGCCAGCTGCTTCAATAGATTCTTTGGCTCCACCTGTCACTTTAATACCTCTTATAGTAACAGCCTTGGTCAGTTCACCAGATTTAATGATCTTAGCTTTTTTTGTGAATGCTGGAACTATATTTTCAGCAATCAATATCTTAAGATCTATAACTTCAGCGGTTAGATCATTCAATTCATTTAATCTTACTTCTGCTGAGTATCTGCTTATTAATGAAGTAAATCCAATCTTAGGCAGTCGACGCTGCAAGGGCATTTGTCCACCCTCAAAGCCAACTTTGTGAAAGCCTCCACTACGCGCCTTCTGACCTTTATGCCCTCTTCCACAAGTTTTGCCAAGAGTGCAGCCTATACCTCGACCTACTCGCTTAGATTTTTTTCGGGCCCCTTCACTTGAACGGATAGTATTTAAAAACATTACACTTCCTCAAATTTTAGCATGTACGATACTTTATTTATCATACCTCGGTTTTCAGGTGTGTTGAGCACAACAACCGTCTGGTTTATTTTGCGCAACCCCAAACCTTTTAAACAGGCTTGATGACGCGGTAAACGTCCAAATCTGCTTTTTGTCATCGTAACACTTATTTTATCGCCGGCCATGACCACTACCCAATAATCTGTTCAACTGATAAGCCGCGTTTTGCGGCTATTTGGTTAGCGCTATGCATTCCTGTAAGACCATTAATAGTTGCCCTAACAACATTAATAGGATTACTTGTTCCGATACATTTAGCTAATACGTTATGTACTCCAACCACTTCAAATACTGCTCTCATTGCTCCACCGGCAATAATACCTGTACCTTCAGAAGCAGGCTGCATATAAACTTTAGCCGCTCCAGTGGTATTCATAATAGGATACTGTAACGTGTCGCCTTTCAAAGAAACCTTCCGCATATTTTTACGCGCTTGCTCCAAAGACTTTTGTATTGCAATAGGTACTTCGCGAGCTTTACTTACACCGTAACCAACTCTGCCCTCGCCATCACCAACTACTGTTAATGCTGTGAAACCGAAAACCCTACCGCCTTTTACAACCTTTGCAACACGTCTTACATTAACTAATTTTTCTTGCAAACCATCTGCACTAACCTGAGAAGGTGCTGTAGACATATTATTCCCCTAAAATTTCAAACCGGCTTCACGAGCAGCGTCAGCTAATGCTTTAACGCGACCATGATATTTAAATCCTGAGCGATCAAAAGCAACCTCGGAAACTCCGGCAGCAATTGCTTTTTGTGCAATAAATTTACCCACTTCAGCTGCAGCACTTATATTTCCAGTATTCTTTAAGGTCGATTTAATTTCAGCTTGAGTAGTCGAAGCACTTGCTAAAGTTACCGTTCCGTCAGCACTTATGACTTGCGCATAAATATGTTGCGAAGTCTTGTGAATTGACAAACGAGTAGTGCTTATTTTTTTAATTTTGCTACGCAATTTTAATGCGCGCTTCATACGAGATTGTTTCTTATCCATTACGCTACCTTACTTCTTCTTAGCTTC
The DNA here is from genome assembly GCA_023229605.1 of Methylobacter sp. Lineage (GTDB taxonomy): Bacteria > Pseudomonadota > Gammaproteobacteria > Methylococcales > Methylomonadaceae > Methylobacter_A. The sequence goes on along the minus strand of JALNYY010000018.1, from coordinate 4,254 downwards.
TTTTCTTGCAACATGCTCTTCAGCATATCTGACACCTTTACCTTTATAAGGTTCAGGTGGACGATAAGCTCTGATTTTCGCAGCAACTTCACCAACCAACTGCTTATCGCTCCCTTTGACAACTATCTCAGTTTGACTCGGCGTTTCGACTAAAACTCCTACTGGAACTTCAAAATCAACCGGATGGGAAAAACCAAGAGCCAGATTAAGTATATTTCCTTTAGCTTGAGCTCTATAACCCACACCAATCAGAGTCAACTTCTTTTCAAATCCGGCAGAGACACCAACAACCATGTTGCTCACGATTGCCCTTGCTGTTCCGGCTTGAGCGGTAGCTTTTTTATCATTATTATCCCACTGAACTTGAATTACGTTATCCGTAATATCAAAGCTGACAGCCGAATTTATATCATAAGACAATTGACCATTACTTCCTTTTACGGTCACATTATTACCATCGAGCTTTACATCCACACCCTTTGGAATATTTACTGGAGCTTTAGCAATTCTTGACATAACCTAGCCTACACCTTAACAAACAGTACAAATGACTTCACCGCCATGTCCACTTGAACGAGCTGCTCTATCGGTCATAACACCATTCGATGTTGATACAATAGCAATCCCTAGCCCGCCAAGAACCTTCGGCAATTCATCCTTAGATTTATAAATACGTAAACCAGGTTTACTAATTCTTTTAATATTTTCAATTACAGGAACACCCTTAAAGTACTTCAACTCGATAGTCATCTCTGTATGACTACCAATTGTTTCCGTAGAATAATCCGTAATAAAACCTTCTTCCTTTAACACCTTGGCAATAGATACTTTCAATTTTGACGAAGGCTGCTTAACGATCTTTTTACCCGCAGATTGACCGTTTCTAATTCTGGTCAGCATGTCTGCGACTGGGTCTGTCATACTCATTTTATAATCTCTCCAAACTTGATCTAAAAGATCTTACCAACTTGCCTTTACCAAGCCTGGCACATCGCCACGCATTGTTGCTTCTCTTAGTTTATTTCGGCTAAGACCAAACTTACGGTAATAACCGTGCGGACGTCCGGTTAAGTTACAACGGTTACGAACTCTCGATCCGCTAGAGTCTCTCGGTAGTTTTTGAAGTTGTAAATGAGCAGATTCTTTATCTTCAAATGAGGCGTTCGGATCTCTGATAATTTCTTTCAAAGATTTACGCTTAACATCATATTTCTGTACTAATTTTTTACGCTTGTCTTCACGCGCAATCATTGATTTTTTTGCCATTTTAATGAGCCCTTTAGTTCTTAAATGGAAAATTAAAAAGCTTCAACAAAGCCAAACCTTCTTCGTTAGTTCTAGCTGTTGTTGTGATAGTTATATCCATGCCGCGCAAAGTATCGATTTTGTCATAATCAATTTCAGGAAAAATGATTTGCTCTTTAACACCCATAGAATAATTACCACGCCCGTCAAAGCTTTTAGGGCTCAACCCTCTAAAATCGCGAATACGAGGTATAGAAATACTTATTAAACGATCTAAAAATTCATACATCCTATCGCTACGCAGAGTCACTTTACAACCTATAGGCATATCGTCACGGATTTTAAATCCCGCTATTGATTTTCTTGCCAAAGTAATAACCGGCTTTTGACCGGATATTTTTTCCATGTCGCTAACTGCAGATTGCAAGATTTTTTTATCTGCAACTGCCCCGCCCACACCCATATTGAGTGTTATCTTTGTAATTCGTGGCGCCTGCATTACAGAAGCGTAAGCAAACTGCTCAACTAATGCTGGAAGAATTTTTTCTTTATATACGGTTTCTAGTCTAGCCATGATCTTTATCTACACCTTATACATCAACAACTTCATTTGTTGACTTAAAATATCTGACTTTTTTTCCGTCTTCTAGAAACTTAAAGCCAACACGATCCGCTTTTTTGGTTGCAGGATTATATAGTCCTATATTAGAAATATTAATCGGCATATCTTTGACTACAATTCCGCCTGAAACCCCAGCATTTGGATTTGGTTTTTGGTTCTTTTTAACTTGATTAATCCCTTCAACCAAAACCTTATTATCTTTTAGAACTTTACTTACTCTACCACTCTTACCTTTATCTTTCCCGGTACGAACAATAACTTCATCGCCTTGTTTAATTCTTTGCATTTTAAACCCTACCTTATAAAACTTCAGGAGCCAGCGAGATGATTTTCATAAATCTCTCACCTCTTAACTCACGTGTTACAGGGCCAAAAATACGCGTACCAAGTGGCTGTAGATTGTTATTTAGAATCACTGCAGCATTGCCATCAAAACGGATAACCGACCCATCCGGCCTACGAACACCTTTGCAAGTTCTTACAACTAATGCGTTATAAACTTCACCTTTTTTTACTCTTCCGCGAGGTATAGCATCTTTTATACTCACTTTGATGATATCACCAATGCCAGCATAACGCCTATGAGACCCCCCCAATACTTTGATACACATGACCCTTTTTGCACCGCTATTATCGGCGACGTCAAGGTTAGTTTGCATCTGAATCATGATTTATTCCTAATTATCTGTTTATTAAATAGCTTCGTAATGCTATTTGTTGGCACTTTCTAAGATTTGAACCAGTTTGAAGGTTTTGTTCTTAGACATAGGTCTGCATGATGTAATGGATACTACGTCGCCTTCATGGCAAATATTCTGTTCATCATGAGCCATCATTTTAGTTGAGCGCTTAATGTATTTACCATAAACAGGGTGCTTTACAACCCGCTCAACTAAGACTGTAATGGTTTTGTCCATTTTATTACTAACAACCCGACCAGTGATCGTCCGCAACTTAGTTACATTTTCGCTCATTTTATGCGCTCGCCATTTCGTTTAATATGGTATGGATACGTGCTACATCACGTCTAACCTTTCTCACTTGATCCGGCTTAGACAGCTGACCTGTTCCTTTTTGCATTTTAAGATTAAACTGTTCACGCGACAATTCGAGCAACATTGATCCTAATTCGTCTTTTGATTTTTGGCGTAATTCACTTGCTTTCATTACATTATTGTCCGAGCAGTAAAAAGTGTTTTCAAAGGTAACTTGGCAGCACCTAAAGCGAATGCTTCTCGAGCCAACTCTTCAGAAACGCCTTGTATTTCGTACAACATAGTTCCTGGCTTAACTTGAGCAACCCAGTATTCTACACTACCTTTCCCTTTTCCCATACGAACTTCTAATGGTTTTTTGGTAATTGGCTTATCTGGGAATATTCTAATCCAAAGTTTACCACCACGTTTAACGTGACGAGTGATTGTTCTACGAGCCGACTCAATCTGGCGGGCAGTAAGCCTACCGCGACTTATCGATTTAAGACCAAAATCACCAAAACTTACTGATGAGCCACGTACGGCAGTACCGTTATTTCTGCCTTTATGTTGTTTACGGAACTTAGTTCTTTTAGGTTGAAGCATTGTTCTCTATCCCTTCAACTATTTTTTAGGTTCTGAATTAATCGATGCTATATGTGCATCCATATCGAATACTTCGCCTTTGAATATCCACACTTTAATGCCGATAATTCCATAGGTAGTATGTGCTTCAGCTGTTGCATAATCGATGTCTGCTCTTAACGTATGCAGAGGAACTCGACCTTCTCTGTACCACTCACTCCGAGCAATCTCAGCGCCGTTTAACCGACCACCAACATTAATCTTTATTCCTTCAGCCCCTAATCGCATTGTATTGGTTACAGCACGTTTCATTGCGCGACGATACATAATTCTCTTTTCAAGCTGTTGAGCAACGCCTTCAGCTACCAATTGAGCATCTAATTCAGGCTTTCTAATCTCTTCAACATTAAGCTGTACAGGAATACCCATTATTTTAGACACAGCCTGTCTCAATGCTTCTATATCTTCGCCTTTTTTACCTATCACGATACCCGGCCTTGCAGTATGTATCGTAATATGCGCGTTATTAGGCGGACGATTAATCTGAATACGACTTACAGAAGCATGAGCTAACTTCTTTTTAATGTAGTCCCTGACTGTCAAGTCTTGGTGCAAGAAAACAGAATAATCCTGACTATTCGCATACCATCTTGAATTCCAATCTTTTACAATACCTAGGCGTATGCCTGTTGGATGTACTTTTTGACCCATTTTCTGCCCCTACTCGTATTCTGCGACTTTAACTGTAATATGGCAGGTTCTTTTAAGGATATGATTTGCACGTCCTTTAGCTCTTGCCTTGAATCTTTTCATGGTCGCCCCTTCATT
>JALNYY010000187.1 GCA_023229605.1 Methylobacter sp. | reverse complement strand
TAGATTGAGCGCTCGGGCCGTGGGCTGGCGTTCCGAGGCCGTACAAAGTTGGATAGACAATAGAGGAGCAGTCTAATGACCATCGCCGCACAGCATCACATCAACAATATTTTGCCGATTTTGGAAAACTATGAATTGGTTGCTGAATATCTAAGAGAAAACGGCATTCCATCGCCAAAAGCACGGACGCGGCAGGGTTTTAAAGCGCGGCTGGTTTGCAAAAGATGGTGGCGTCGAACGCTTCACAGGCTCGATTGTCGGAGCGAAGAAGCCAAGCAGATTGAGGGAGGAAGGGTCGGCCGCAATCGCCAAAAATACGCGTCGGACATGGCCGTTGCGCGTGTCGCAAAAAAAATGGCAGAGTCCGCTGAGTTCCTGCGTGGGCAAGTCATGCTATCTGATCATGGCGATCAGATCGACATGGATAAGATAATTGAATCATCTGTAGCGAACCCAGCCAACCGCCGAGCTGAGTTCATGATCCGCGTGCGCGGATTCGAAGATTGTGCAAAGAAAAAAGGCTATGTCGGCGAGTTTTACACAATAACTTGCCCAAGTCCCTGCCATCGCTTGTCAGGCGATAATCTAAATTCAAAATATAAGAAAGAAATGACGCCGCGAGAAGCCCAGCGGTACCTAGTCTCAGTGTGGTCAAGAATCCGGGCAGCATACGGTCGGCAAGGTATAAGGCCTTTCGGTTTTAGAGTCGCGGAGCCACATCGCGACGGCTGTCCTCACTGGCACCTTTTGTTATTTGTTCGGCCTGAGCAAAGAGAGCAGCTGAGGAATATCATCGCTCACTACGCCCTAGAGATTGACGGCAATGAACCAGGAGCTCAGCGGCACCGGTTTAAGTACGTGGAGATTGATCCAGCCAAAGGAAGTGCCGCAGGGTACGTTGCTAAATACATATCAAAAAATATGGGCTTCTCGATAGACGATCAAGAGGATGAGGATGCATACAGCCAGAGAGTTAAAGCATGGGCCTCATGCTGGGGCATACGCCAGTTTCAACAGATTGGCGGGGCGTCAGTGATGATATGGCGCGAGTTGCGCAAGTTGCGCGAGAAGTTAGATGATGAACTCCTTGAAGCCGCTCGCAAAGCTGCAGACGAAAGCCGCTGGTCTGATTACCTAGAGTTGTCCGGCGGAGTCGATGTCGGGCGCGATGAGAGAACCATAAACCTTGTTAAAGCACATTTGGTTGACAAAAAGAACGGAGAGGTAAAGCAAAATCGTTATCGCGAAAGGGTCGAGGTCATAATCGGCGTGGCCTCACTAGCCGCCGAAGCGATCACGAAAATAAAGAATTGGCTCATGCTGAGCCGGGAGGCCGCAGGATCTGCTTTTGATGATGCTGGGAGCTGGTGTTTCCGCACTTGGAGTCCTGTCAATAACTGTACGCTGGTGGTGTGATGTGGAAAAAAGGGCGCTAACGCGACACACCGCGCCGCCCCCGGCGGCGAAAAAAAGAAAAAGATGTTTTCACTTATTCGGCGTACCTCATTTGGACGCCATACCGTGGCGAATGGCGCCACATTTTAACTTGAGGTAAAAAAATGGAAGAGAAAGAAATTAAAGAAACAACCCCGTTAACGTTTCAGTCTAGTCAGCTAATTGCCCAACTGCCTTTGGATGACGCAGCGCTGCTGGCTTTCTCCTTGGCAGGTGGGGAGGTTACGCCAGAGCTACAGGGGCTAATCGCCCGACTGCAAGAGTCGTTAAATTGGAAGCCGTTGGTAGATTTTTTCCTTGTGCGCAATATCCACCTCCTAGACGCACTGGAACGACACATCATGAACCATATCCCATGGACCCCAGAAGATGAAATCCACGACTCGCCGATGAAATCAATCGCTGATGGGCTAGCAATCAATCAGCAGAGTCGCGAATTCGCCCTGTTCGTTACCAGCATCATGTTGTTTTTTAAGCTAATCCAGTTGAGACACTCAAAACAAATAAATGAATTGCAGGAGTTGCATTTTGGGGTAGCAAAGGAACAGGACGATGATGAGGGCGACAACCCCGGCCTCAGATGATGGGCTCGAAAAACTAGGAGCAAGCTGTAACCTGCCCTTCGGTTGGTTGCTTGCCCTGCGGGGCGGACAAAGGTTCGCTCCGCTCACCTTTCTCGAATGACTGACCCAGGAGGGTTTGTGGTTAACTTGGAGAGAAAAAAAAGACACGGCCCGGAGTCGCTCCCGGACCCTCGAATTCATTGCGTTTCAGCCCGGTTGAATAATGCCGAATTATCCCAGCTTGACAGGCAGCGGGGCCGGCTGGCCCGCGGGGAATACCTGCGATGTGCCGGCCTGGACGTTTTGCCAGCGACGATTCCGGAGATTAACCAGACTGCTTGGGTTGAGCTAAGTCGGGCCGTCGGCAATTTAAACCAACTTGCTCGTGCGCTGAATCAGAGCAGCGATGTGAGTCACGAGCAAATCACCCAAACGCTCAAAGAGTTCCGCGCGGCACTGGTGGGCGCGAAGCTGTGAAGGCTCAGATAGGCAGGGGCAAAGGCCAAAACGGCTTGCTCTCGTATGTCTTCCAGGGTCACAAAAACAGCAAGATAGAAAAGGGCGCGCGACTAATCGGCGGCACTTGCTCGGGCTCGACACTAGAAGAAATTCAAGCTGAGTTCGCTGCGGTCCGCAAGCTTCGGCCAGATATTGAGCGCCCCGCTTGGCATTGCTCATTATCCCTGAAGCCGCCCGAGCGACTAACTGATAAGCAGTGGGCGCAAGCAGCTGACAGATATATGAGGGGTATGGGGTTCGCTGATAAGTCACTTTATGCTGTTGTCCGGCACAGCGACACCGAGCACGATCACATTCATATTGTCGCCAGCCGGATCGGGATTGACGGTAGCTTGTACTTGGGAAAGCAAGAGGCAAAGCGATCCATGCCGCTTACCAATGAAATCGCCCGCGAGTTCGGGCTTTCTGAACTAGCTCACGATGCACGAGCAGGAGTAAAAGGCATTACAGCGGGAGAAAAAAGCATGATGGATCGAACAGAATCAATACCCACAAGGATCATGCTTCAAACTTATATCGACGACGCGGCCAGGGGCAAGCCGAGTTTTTCAAATTTTATTGCAAAATTAGAAACCCAGGGTGTGAAAATTATCCCGTCGGGCAAAACCGGCCGGGCCCAAGGAATGACATTTGAGCTGGACGGCGTGCCGTTCACGGGCACAAAGTTGGGGGATAGGTATAAATGGAAACCACTACAAGCCCAGCTCGATTACCAACCTGAGCGCGACCAGCCAATTTTGGATCGACTGCGAGCCCAAGCGGCCAAGCCGGAGACTGCCGGAGAGCTAACAAACACAACCATCAATCAACCGGAGACAGCAAATGACCAGCGAAAATACTACACACACACTCCAAAGCCGTACCCTATCAACATTGACCGAGCAACCCCAAACAGCATGCGCAAACTGTCAGAATGCCGTTTGGCACATAGCGACAAAGGAAAAAAGCGCGAGGGTGTTTTGCTTATTGATGCACGTTCTGATCGACGATTTACTGACCAGTTGCGACGGACAGACTCAAAAATCAACACAGGAAACCGAACGCTAGATATTGCTTTTGAGAAAACCGAGAACGGGGTTTACAAATGGAAGAGTCGGGATACTGTCGCGATAATCGATCACGGCGACAGAATCAGTGTGCACTCTAAAGCTGAAAGCGCAGTTCGAGGAAGTTTGCAAGTCGCAAAAACAAAAGGATGGGAGAGCGTGAAAGCGACAGGTAGTGATGAATTCAAACGCCAAACGTACTTGATCGGTTCGGAAATGGGGCTGGTTATTCAGGGTTATGAGCCAACCGAGGCCGATCGAGAAGAGCTTAAACAACGTCTTGCAGCAAAAGAGGCAAAGTATGGGAAAAATAACCGAAATACGGAAACTGGCCGAAGCCAACCTGACCGAGACCAGAACCGCAGCAGAGCTGGCCGAGATGCTGGAGAGCATAGCCACGAGCTTCAGCCTGATAGCCGAAGACTTGGAAGCGAAGACCGAAGCAGCGCAGCAAGCAACGGCGGCACTAGACAGCAAAATAGAATGGCTGTCGAAGTACAAGCCACCGGCAGCGCCGGAGCCGGTCATATACGAGCCCCCGATTTGGCCCGTGATAGCGGTGGCGCTGACTATCGGGCTGACATTAGGAGTGTCGTTAATGCTGTTGGGACGCTGGCAGATCTTGCAGCCCCTGTCAACCCAGCTAGCACAGCAAATAGGAGCAGTGAGCAAGCAGGTGGATTGGAACAACAAAACACTTCTCCAACACGCGAACACGCCGCGAAAATAGCAGCGTGGGAAAAGCAAAGTGAGGCACTGGACGCTGAAAAATATCGCATAACATTAAAGCCTAGAACTGAAAAGGACAACAAAGGCCGCAAACTTTTTGATCAAAATTACGGCAACAGCGGACGCAAAAGCGACCGCGAAGCGTCCGGAATCGCCGAAAAATTTTGGACGAAAGACGAGATCAAAGAAGAGATTGCAAAGCTCAGGGCAAAGAACGCGCAAGGCTATGATGTGTATATAACCCCCATTTCAGACAGTAAGCATTTCATAATTGTCGACGACCTCACCCAGGCAAGCTATGACGACATGATAAAGGCAGGCATAAAACCAGCTATCGTGCAGAATAGCAGCGAAAACAACAAGCAGGCCATTATTATCGTTGACAAGATAAAAGGCGACAATGAGCAAAAAATGGCGAATGAAATCGTTATGCGACTGAATCGAAAGTGGGGCGATCCTAATTTTTCAGGGGTCATTCATCCGTTCCGGCTGGCTGGTTTTTCAAACAAGAAAGCAGGTAAAAATAATTATCTGACGACATTAGAAGTCGTTATCCGTCGAAATTGTGAAATAGTATCCGTCGGCATGCAGAAATTACGAGATGACGACAGCATAAAAAAACAAGAGGCCGACAGATTAAAAACCGAAATGTCTATCAGGAAAGAGACAGATAAAGAATTTAACCGGCGATTGTCAAAAATCGATACTAACGGACAGATAACCGGCAATGCCGTTGAGCAGGCATATCGGCGTGAAGTCAGGAAAACAGTGGGGTTAGCCAAGAAAAAAGGATGGACGCTGGACTGGTCGCGGGTCGATTACCAGGCCACTACGGCTTTGCTCAAACAGGGGTATAGATCAGAGCTTATTGAAAGAGCGATTGTTGAGGCATCCCCCAATATCGAACAACGGAAAGGTCAACATATTCATGACTATGTCCGGCTAACCGTTCAAAAGGCCATGGTGTCGCCAGATGTGATCGAGCACAAAGCGAGAGCCGAGACCCAGCAAGCGCAGCGCAGCGGGCCGAAGCCGGGTTGATTTAAGTTTAATTTCGCGCCGCGCGCGGTGTGTGCGATAGCCACCGAGTACATTTTAGACATTTTTAGAACATAATAGGCCGCTTAAGGGAGTTGCTTGACAGGTCATAAACCTTCGTTATAATTTTTTTAATTTCAACAAAAAAGCAAAAGAGAGAAAGAACATGCAAACAGAGACAGCATCCGATAAAAACCAAATAGCGCCGATCGCTGGATATAAAGCAAGGATGTACCATATTTTAATGTTTTGCTTAAAACTACCCCGCAACATCATTATCGGAGCTTTCGCCGGGTTTGTTACCATGATGGTATTCGGGGGTATTTTAAATGGCATTAGCAGCGATGCCAGCGCAACAATGGGTGTTGCCGCAATGATTTTATTTCCCGCATGGCTTAGCTACCGGTCATCGTCAAAAGAATTGAAAAAAATAAACGCCTCTTTTATTGAGATGCCAGCCCAAATCGCCGCGGCTCTGGAGAAGGTCGATTATTTTTATCTGGGCATCGGTCTGGATGTCGCCAACAAGATGCTAGCCACTAACAGTATTGATGATAAATACAGGGTCAGTGAGCCGTTTAAGTTCGGGCTGGACAAAGTTATAAATTATTGGGCGTTTGCGCCAGGCCATACCGTGCTTTCCGGCATTGGCTTAACTGGTGCCCAGCAATACGAGCTTGAGACCAAAAACTTGTCTGCGCAAATGAAAGCCAAAAACAAAACCGGGCTTTATATTGATCTGGATGATGTCCATGAACCCAGGGTATTTGTTGAAATGAATCTCGATCAGGCCGAACGTTGGGTGTTGCTGCTGAATAAATTGTTCAATAGCACGCTGGAAGAACAAAGCACCGCCATGCTTTACCCGTACTGCTATACCCTCAGCAGTAGTAAAAGCAAAAAGTAAAATAGCAGGTGAGCCAGGGCGACAAGGCGCTTCCCTTTAGGCTGAATGGCGGTTGAACGAGATCACATCCGCGCCTTTTTTCAGATTTTCCAGGTAGTCTGACCATTGTTGCATCATTTTATGACGCTCCGGCAGGTGGGCTGTTCTGTTATAGGCTCTGCCGTTCGGGTCTTTGACGGCGTGGGCAAGTTGATGCTCGATAAAATCAGGCCTCACCCCAAGCACTTCGTCGAGGATAGTACGTGCCATCGCTCTAAAGCCGTGCGCGGTCATTACGTCCTTACCGTAACCCAGTCGTTTTAATGCGGCGTTAAGGGTGTTATCGCTCATACACCTGTCACCGCGCGGGGTGCGCTCGGATGGAAAAACAAAGCGCCCATGACCTGAAAACGGGTGCAACTCTTCCAATATTGCCACGGCTTGGGATGATAGCGGGACAATATGTTGTACAGAAGTCTTTGATACATAGTAACGCCATTCTTTAGCGTCAAGATCGATATGCTGCCACTCTGCCGCTCTTAATTCGCCAGGGCGAACAAACACCAATGGCGCAAGCTTTAACGCACAAACGGCAGGTAATGAGCCTTGATAGCTATCGATTGCCCTCAATAGTTCCGCTACTTGTTTCGGCTCGGTAATGGCTGCAAAGTGTTCACCTTTGGCCGGTGGTAATGATCCGCGCAAATCTGGCGTTATGTCTCGCTCGGCTCTGCCCGTTGCGACCGCAT
>JALNYY010000186.1 GCA_023229605.1 Methylobacter sp. | reverse complement strand
GGTGCTGATTCTCTTGATACAGTCGAACTCGTCATGGCTCTTGAAGAAGAATTCGAATGCGAAATTCCAGACGATGAAGCTGAAAAAATAACAACTGTTCAGCAAGCTATCGATTACGTAGTAAAAAACGCTTAAAACTGATTTTTAGTTGATGAATTTGTAGGTTGGGTTGCGCTGCATGGATGCAGGATCGGATTACCGAGCGTAGCGTAACCCATACTCAGTGCTTCTATTGTTGTGTTGTGCTATGTTGCACTCCGACCTACATAACTAACCCTTTATTCCCGCCTTTCATTCTTACGGTAAATTACATTGAGCAAACGTCGAGTTGTAATAACTGGATTAGGCGCAATCACGCCTTTAGCTAACACGGTCTCGGAAACATGGGATGGTATTATTAATGGTAAAAGCGGCATAAGCCCAATTGATTCATTCGACATTTCTTCTTTTGCCACTACCTTTGGCGGCGTTATAAGAAATTTCGATATCAGCCAATATATTCCCGAAAAAGACGCCAAACGCATGGATGGTTTTATCCATTACGGTATTGCAGCGGGTTGTCAGGCTATTGAAGATTCAGGCATTGAAGTTACCGAGGCTAATGCCGAACGTATCGGCGTTGCTATCGGGTCTGGCATAGGCGGTATTACCGGCATTGAAGAATGCTATGCGCTTTATGATAAAAGCGGCCCTCGACGCATCTCGCCGTTCTTTGTTCCCGGCAACATTATCAACATGATTTCAGGAAACCTTTCAATCAAATACGGATTAAAAGGCCCGAATTATGCCATTGTCACGGCTTGTTCAACAGGCACGCATAACATTGGCGATGCAGCGCGTTTCATTAAGTATGGTGATGCCGACGTAATGATTGCAGGCGGCGCTGAGCGCTGCACCACATCACCGACTGCAATGGGAGGTTTTGCTTCGGCAAAAGCCTTGTCTCGCCGCAACGGTGATCCGCAAGCGGCCAGCCGTCCCTGGGATAAAGACCGCGATGGTTTTGTGTTAAGCGATGGCGCAGGTGTTGTGGTTCTTGAAGAGCTGGAACATGCCAAAGCGCGCGGCGCAAAAATTTACGCTGAATTGGTCGGTTTTGGCATGAGCGGCGACGCTTATCACATGACTACGCCTTCAGTCGGCGGCGAAGGCGCTGCGCGGTGCATGAGAAACGCTCTGCGTGATGCCGGATTAAATGCCGATGCTGTCGATTACATCAACGCGCACGGCACATCAACGCCGGCCGGCGATGTAGGCGAAACCCAGGCGATGAAAGCCGCATTGGGAGACCACGCCTATAAAATCGCCGTCAGTTCAACAAAGTCCATGATTGGTCATTTATTAGGCGCTGCGGGCGGTATTGAAGCGGTGCTAACCGCATTAAGCATCAAAAACCAAATTGCCCCGCCGACCATTAATCTGGAAAACCAGGATCCTGAATGTGATCTTGATTTCGTGCCGAATACCGCAAGAAATATGAAGATTGATGTGGCCATGTCCAATTCATTTGGCTTCGGCGGTACTAACGGCTCGTTAGTTCTTAAACGTTACGAGTAATTAGTTACCAGCCTTGTAAGGGTGGGCAGCAAGAAGATTTCTTTCTGTTCACCCTTTGCCATAGCCATCCATCCCGCGTGGGCACTATCCGGCTAAAAAAATGATTCTCGTAAATGGTGAAAGCAAGGCGCATATCGAAATATCCGATCGCGGGTTTCAATACGGCGACGGCCTATTCGAAACCATCGAAGTCAGAGACGGGCAAGCTGTTTTTCTTGAACGTCATTTAGAGCGGTTAAATTCAGGTTGCCGCAGGCTTCAGATCCCTTTTCCAGATGCCAAATTGCTTAGCTTTGAAGCTAAGGAACTTTGTCGCCAACACCGCCGGGCTGTACTTAAAATCATAGTTACGCGCGGATCAGGAGGGCGAGGTTATCGCCAACCCGATCGCATTCAGCCGACTCGCGTATTGAGCCTACATCCTTATCCCGATTATCCGGAAACATACCGGGAGCAGGGCGTGGTCGTCCGTTTTTGTGCGACCCGTTTAGGCTTGAATCCCGCGTTAGCGGGTATTAAGCACTTGAACCGGCTTGAGCAGGTTATGGCGAGGTCTGAGTGGAATGACCCGGCCATTCAGGAAGGGCTTATGCTGGATGTCAATGGCCATGTTATTGAAGGCACAATGACCAACCTGTTCTACATTAAAAACAATCGCCTTTATACAGCGGAATTAGTCCAATCAGGCGTTGCCGGTATTATGCGCGGCATTATAATGATACTTTCGGCTGACCACGGCTTTCCGGTCATTGAGCATATGTTTACCAAAGACGAGTTGTTGTCGGCTGATGAAGTGTTCATCTGCAATTCGATTATTGGTGTCTGGCCGGTCACTCAAATCGAGCAGAAGCATTTTACAGTCGGTCCGATAACCAAAAACATTCAAATCAGGCTGGGCAGATATGCCGGCGATGACTGCACGGAGGCAGGATGAAGAAAGCAGAGCAATGCAGGGAGTGGTTATCGAGGCGTTCAACAATGAACCATAAAATCATTGGTTTTGTCTTACTGGTCTTTAGTTTTACTGGCGGCTGGCTGTGGATGGACTATCAAAGCGCGTTACAGCAACCTCTGCTGATTGATAGAACCGTTTTGATAGAAATCGAAAAAGGCGACTCGCTTGACCGTATTATCGATAAGCTCGTAGCCGAAAAGCTGGATATTAAACCATTCTGGTTTAAAGTCATCGCCTTGCAGAAAAATGCACTCAAAAAACTTAAAACCGGGGAGTACGAGTTAACACCCGGTTTAACCGCACCCAAAATATTAGCGTTATTTGTCCAGGGAAAAACAAAGCAGCACGCTATTACTTTTCCGGAAGGTTGGGGCTTTAAGGAAATACTGCATGAAATCGAGAAAAATACCGATCTTGAGCATACCTTAAACGGCGTTGCTTTTGAAAATGTAATGGCCAAATTCAAGCTGGATACGAATGTTCCTGCATCACCCGAAGGTTTGTTTTTCCCCGACACTTATTTCTTTGAAAAACATACATCCGATGTATCGTTATTAAAAAGGGCCTACGACAAAATGCAGTCGGTGCTGCAGCAGGAATGGCTCAATAAGGCGGAAGGCTTGCCGTTCAAAACGCCTTATGAAGCGCTGATTCTTGCTTCTATTGTAGAAAAAGAAACCGGTGTGGCTGCCGAAAGACCCCAGATAGCCGGCGTGTTTATCCGCAGGCTGGAACAAAAAATGTTATTGCAGACCGACCCTACCGTTATTTACGGGATGGGTGAAAGTTATCAGGGCGATATTAAAACTAAAGATTTAACCGCAGCTACACCGTACAATACCTATGTTATCAGTGGCTTGCCGCCAACGCCGATTGCGATGCCGGGGCGGGCTGCGCTTTATGCCGTCTTGCATCCTGATAAGGGTGACAGTGTTTATTTTGTCGCCCGGGGCGATGGTACGCATGTGTTTTCAGCGACCTTAAAAGATCACACACAGGCCGTGGACAAATTTCAAAGGAACAAAAAATGATCCGAGGGAAGTTTATTACGCTGGAAGGTGGGGAAGGGGTCGGCAAAACCACCAATCTGGCGTTCATAAAAGATTATTTGGAACAACACAATATTTCTGTTGTCGTGACGCGCGAACCCGGAGGCACCGAGCTTGCCGAAAAAATACGTCAATTATTGTTGAATAACAAAAGCGAGGCCATTTCAGAACAGGCCGAATTATTGATGATGTTTGCGGCAAGAGCCCAGCATATCAAACACGTTATTGAACCCGCTTTGGCGCAAGGGAAATGGGTGTTGTGCGATCGCTTTACCGATGCCACATACGCATACCAGGGCGGAGGCCGAAACATGAAGATCAGCACCATAGAATGGCTGGAACATCTGGTGCAAGGCGCATTGAAACCTGATTTGACCCTGTTATTGGATGCGCCGGTCGAGATAGGCATAGAGCGGGTCAGAAAACGCGGCGCTTTCGATCGTTTCGAATCGGAGAAAATCAGTTTTTTTGAAAGTGTCAGGCGGGCCTATCTGTTGCAGGCCGAGCTGTACCCGGAACGCATCAAACTTATCAAAGCCAACCAGCCGTTAGCCGATGTTCAGCGGGCCATTACCGATGTTGTTCGTGTGTTATTGGGTTTGTGCTCATCAAATTGCCCGACTTCCACTAGGCATGGCGGCATAAAATGACCATGCCGGACCGGTTCTTACCTTGGCAACGGCAAAACTGGGAACATCTGTGCAGTTATATTGCGCAAAAACGCATTCCCCAGGCTTTACTAATTACCGGCAATAAGGGCTTGGGCAAGCAGCAGCTGGCAGATCAGTTCGCCGCTGCCCTGCTTTGTGCTGCCCCCAAGGACAACGGCGTAGCGTGCGGTCTTTGTAATAGCTGTTTGCTGGTTAATGCCGAAACGCATCCCGATTTTATCCGGATACAGCCGGATGAGCCGGGTAAAGACATTGCGATCGGACAGATACGCAGCTTGATTACCCGGCTGACCTTAAAGCCCCAGTTTGAGGCTTATCGCGTTGTTACCATCAATCCGGCCGACAAGATGAACAATGCAGCGGCGAATGCATTCTTAAAATGCCTGGAAGAGCCGACCGAGCGCACCCTCATCATTTTAATCACCGAAAAACCGGCCAAATTACCGGCGACGATCATCAGCCGTTGCCAGAAGTTGGCGATAGCCACGCCGGATAAGGAAACTACGGTTGCGTGGCTGGCAGAGACGTTGCGGTGCGATGCCGCCGCGAACAAGACTTTATACGGCAATGTTTCTTTAGCGCAGGGTGCGCCTTTGCTGGCGCTGGATTATGCCAATGATGAAACATTAGCCTCGCGTAATGAATGTTTCAATGCGTGGATAGCCATAGCAAAACAGCTAAAATCTCCGGTCATAATTGCTGATGATTGGCACAAGTTGCCCGCATCGCCGTTAATATTCTGGATTACATCCTGGGTTATCGATTTGACTAAGTGTTTTTATCGCGCCAAGGCCGAAAATTTATATAACCCGGATTTGAGCGGGCAGTTGCAAGAACTGTCCCGGCGACTAGAATTAAAAGGACTTTATAAATTGTATGATTTATTATTGGCGGCTCGGCAACGGCTGGATACCCAAATAAACAAACAGTTGTTGTTTGAAGAAATTTTAATACAATGGCACGAACTTAACCGGAGTAAATGATCATGGCAGATGCGGCAGGACAAAGCATATTGTCCCTTTCAATCAAAGATAAAAACGCTTTGTATGCGGCCTACATGCCTTTTGTCACCAACGGTGGGCTGTTTATTCCGACCGCCCGTAAATATGAAATGGGGCAGGAAGTCTTCATGCTGCTCAATTTAATGGAAGAAACCGAACGTTTGCCCATAGCCGGGAAAATAATCTGGATAACGCCGCCCGGTTCCGAGGGTTACAGAGCCACCGGCGTCGGCGTCCAATTCAGTGATCAGGATGGCGGCATATCGCGCAACAAAATAGAAAACTATCTGGCCGGCTCTTTGGATAACGACCGTTCGACGCATACTATGTAAACAAGACAAAAGGCGAAAGGCTAAGGGCAGACGTTGACGCTCAGGTTTTTTAGCCCTTAGCCTTTAGCCCTTAGCCTTTCGCCTGCTTTTATAAAAAACTTTCATGTTAATAGACTCCCATTGCCACCTGGATCGCATCGATCTGGCACCTTATCAAAATGATTTTTCCTGTTTCATGCGCGAAGCGGCCAACAGCAAAATTGAACATCTGCTTTGCATCTCGATAGATTTGGAAACCTATCCGGCAATGCTGGATTTGGTGACCCCTTATCCGCAAATATCGGTGACCGTGGGCGTTCATCCTAATGTTCAGGATGGCAAAGACCCCAGCGTCGAAGAACTGATCGCGTTGGGCAAGCCTGACAAAGTCATCGGCATAGGTGAGACCGGCCTGGATTATTTTCGCAGCGAAGGCGATTTAAGCTGGCAACACCAGCGTTTCAGGAACCATATTAACGCCGCAAAAGCATTGAAAAAACCGCTGATCATCCACACCCGCGAAGCCAAGCACGACACCCTGCGCATCTTGGAAGAAGAAGGCGCTGGCGAAGTAGGCGGGATTATTCACTGTTTTACCGAAGACTGGGAGTTTGCTCAAAAAGCCTTGGATTTGAATTTTTATATTTCCTTCTCCGGCATCGTCACCTTTAACAGCGCCAAGGAAATCCAGGAAGTCGCCAAAAAAGTGCCCGCCGACCGCTTCCTGATCGAAACCGACTCGCCTTATCTGGCGCCCGTACCCTTCCGCGGCAGACCCAACTATCCAACTTATGTGCGCTATGTTGCAGAAAAACTTGCAGAGCTGCGCGGAACGGCGATAAATACAATTGCCGGGGCATCAACTGAGAATTTTTATAGATTATTCAATCTTGCACAGCCTTAAGGCTGCAGAGTGCATGCGGCAAGTCTGTTGTTAGGGATAATGCTAACTTTCTTGCAATACACAATTAATTTCCGGTCTTGCTGGAAGGACGACTGCGTTGAATAAGTGTTTGTGTGAGGGCGGTTCCGCAAAATCCGGCATTCTGCCTCTTCCAGTGCGTTTTACCTGGGTGCTGTGTTATATGTCTGAAAAGTTTTAAGATCTCTTCAGAATTTAAAGGGGGCTAAATATAAGCCTGACCCAAAACTCAGCCGAATTTCGGGTCAAGCGTATTGAATTTGTTACGCTGGGGTTACATTCTCGGCTTGCGGACCTTTTTGACCCTGAGTTACTTCCATAGTAACTTTCTGGCCTTCCCTCAAGGTCTTACGACCGGTGCCGTTAATTGCACTATGGTGAACAAAAACATCTTTGCCACCTTCTTGTTCAATAAATCCAAAACCTTTTTCATCATTGAACCACTTAACGGTACCTACAACTTGCTCTGACATATCACACTCTTACTTAAAAAATTCGCCAATTTTTGTCGGCGTTACAAATCCCAGCTTCATAATAAAGCCGCCTCAAACTCTAACTGTGG
>JALNYY010000185.1 GCA_023229605.1 Methylobacter sp. | reverse complement strand
CAAGACATTTATCGAAAATGTTGACCGGCGCGTGTTGTCGTTGAGTTCCCGAGGCAAGTCTAATGAGTTTGAACTTAGTTACCGGCTGAATTATGAATTAGCCAATGCTAAGGATGTCCTGTTAATGGAGCGGCAATCGATTGAAGTCAGGCGCGACTATTACAACGATCAGCAATATGTGATCGCCAAAGAAAATGAAGAGGCCGGGATACGTAATGAAATGTATCAACAGGCAGTGCGCACCATCGTTAACCGCGCCAGGATGGCATTAGAGTCAGGCGCGAAATAATATGCGGCTCAAGCCCGAACAGCTGGCCGCGGCGTTGCAAAAGGGTTTGGCGCCGGTTTATTT
Organism: Methylobacter sp.; assembly: GCA_023229605.1. Lineage (GTDB taxonomy): Bacteria > Pseudomonadota > Gammaproteobacteria > Methylococcales > Methylomonadaceae > Methylobacter_A. Next base: position 6,685 of record JALNYY010000185.1, on the reverse strand, counting down.
CATTAGCGGCGACGAGCCGTTGCAGATGGGCGAGATGGCGGATGCCGTCAGGGCGGCGGCACGAAATGCCGGTTATGATGCGCGCGAGGTGCTTGTTGCGGATGCCGGGTTTTCATGGAATGAATTAACGGAGTCGGCAGGTTCTTTATCCATTTTTGCCGACAAAAAAATTATCGATTTAAGATTGCCGACCGGTACGCCGGGCGCTGACGGCGCCAAGGCTTTAACCGCTTATTTTGAGCGGGTGCCGGAAGATACGCTGCTGCTGATTACCGCCGCAAAACTGGCCGGCGCTTCCTTAAAAGCGCGTTGGTTTCAGGCTTTGGATAAGGCCGGTTGTGTGGTTCAGGTCTGGCCGTTAGAGGGGCAGGACTTGATTCGCTGGTTGCAGCAAAGAATGCAGCGGCGAGGGCTACAGGCGGAAACGGAAGGGATTAAAATATTGGCTTCCAGGATTGAAGGAAATCTGTTGGCGGCCGCCCAGGAAATAGAAAAGCTTTATGTGTTATACGGCGCCGGGCAATTAAGTAATCAGCAGATTTTTGATGTGGTGGCCGACAGTTCCAGATTCGATGTGTTTAAGCTGATGGATAGCGTGCTGACGGCCAGGGTAGGCCGAATCCTAAAGATATTGTCCGGCTTGCGGTCGGAAGGCGTTGCGGCTCCGGTGGTGTTGTGGGCTTTGACGCGTGAAGCGCGGGTATTAATCAGGATTAAGCAATCGCTGGCTCAGGGTCAAAACAGGGCGCAGGTCTTTAAAAATAACCAAATTTGGGACAAGCGCCAGCAACTGGTTAGCGACGCGTTGAGCAGGCTGGATGATAGTGACCTGAACAGTATACTGGTGTTGAGTGCAAAAGCCGATCGGCAGATTAAAGGCCGGCAGCAAGGAGAGCCCTGGGAAACGTTGCTGGACGTTTGCCTGTTGTTTGCTTCGCCTACAAGGTCGTAGGCGCGGGCGGAAGCTTTATGGCAAATACAGTTTAAACCGGGCTCCGCCAAGCCGGCTATTATTGTCGGTCACAATAAAACCGCATTTGTCACCTTTGACATGTAATTGTGCAATAGTCTCGGTAAAAAACAATCCCAATCCGGTATTGCCGGTAGCCAGATCAACTTGATGGAGTTGTTTGTAATCGGGCGACATAAGATTTTCCGGGTAACCCTTGCCATCATCTTCAATGCAAAAAACAATATAATCGTCTTCCTCTGCGGCGGAAATCAGGACTTTGCTTTTGCAATAGCGCTGTGCGTTATTGACCAGCGTGCAGAGGGCATTGCTGATCATGGCGCTGTCGCAATAACAAAACAGGTCGCCATGGCATTCGGTAATGAGTTGAACGTTGCCTAAAGATAATAAGGTGGATTGCTGGGCGACAATATCTTCCAATATGTCGGCGACGCTATGCTCGTCTATAGACAGGCTGAATTGGGACAAGTCAATTTTATAAAGTGTCAGCAATTGCATGAGGCTATTGTTCATGCGGTTGGATTCAAACTCCAGTTGCCTGAATTCTGTAGGTTTCGGCTCTTGGTAGATGTTTTCAAGCTGGCCGACCAGCGCCCGAAGAGCCGTCAATGAGTTCTTTATGTCATGCACTGAAGAGGCCAGGATGGCGGGAAAACCGATTGAAAGCATTTGAGTATTAGACATTTTGGCGGGTTATTGGTTAGCTTTACTTTGAATAGTGTCCAGTTCTGATTGAAGGCTACCGATTTGATTGTGGGGTATGCCTATTTGGACGGCTTTATTGATATAAGCTTGGGCGCTTATGATTTTTTCCGGGGCGGATTTGGATGTTTTAAGGTCATGAATGATGATTTTTATTAAATTTAAAAGGACTGTTTGATTGCTGGGCATTTTTGCAATGGCCTGTTCAAAAACCGCCAGGGCTCCCTTAACATTGCCTTCCTGGAACAGGCTGACGCCCTTATTGTTGATGTCGACCAATTCTTTCTTTATGTGTTGAATCAGCGTTTCTGCATAGTTTTCGCCGATAATGGCGTCGCACATTGCGACGATTTCTTTGATGAAAAGCTTATCATCAATATTGGTTTTAACTAAATCGTTAAGAATTTCATCGCAAGTTTCGCTGTTTCCGTTCAGATAAAAAGTTTTTGCCATTTCCAGGCGGAGCTCGCGGGATAGCTGTCTGTTGAATTGTTCGTTCAGTTTAACCGTTTTTCCATAGGCTTGCTCGGCCAGCGCCTTGTTGCCTTTTGCCTGATGAATCTCGGTTTCTAACAGGGCAGCCCTAAGCTTTGCTTCAGGATCATTGTGAAATTGCTGATTCAGTTCATACAATATTTTTAGCGCCTCGTTGGCGGCGTTGCTTTTTAAGTAAACATTGGCCAAGCCCGCATAGTCGGCGGATGACCTATGTATAGAGTTTTTACCCAGTTTAATGGTGGCTGTGTAGGCTTTTTTTGCAACAGGGAAGTTTTCCGTTTTGTCAGCCAGCAACGCCAGTTTTTTTTGTCTTAAGATGGACATCGGCGAAAGTGTAACCGCCGAATTAAGCGAAGATACGGCATGCTCATCATTGCCCAGCGATTCGTGCGCTTTTACCAGCCAGTCATAAGCTTCCAGCATCACCGGATATTGTTCGATGAGATCCTCAAAAGTCTTAATGGCTTGATCATAATAGCCGAGAAAAAAAGCAACAACGCCCAAGCCCAACCTGGCCCATGGAAGTTCCCTTTCGTGCAGAATGTCCTGATAAATCTCTTCAGCCTTCTTAAAGTCGCCAACTTTAAGGGCCAATTCGGCATACATTTTTAATAATTGCATGCGCATTTTTTTATCATCCAGCTGGAGCAGCTTTTCGCAATTACGTATGGCCTGGTAAAGATTGCCGCAGTCTATTTCATTTTCAACGCTGGTCAGGTATTTCTTGCGGGCATGGCATCTTTCAATACGGCTTAATAACTGTAGCCGGTTAAAAGGTTTAATCAGATAGTCGTCGGGTTTGTTGTCGATGGCGCTAAGCACCATCTCCAGACTCTGTTCACAAGTGACCATGATAAAAATGGCGTTAACCGGCAATAACTTAAGATGTCTGGCCTCTTCAAGAACCTGTTGGCCGTTTTTTCCTCTGAGCAGATTGTAATCGCAGAGCACAACATCAAACTTGTCAATTCTCATCGCAGTTATTGCGTTGATGCCCGATTCCGCCTCAATAATAAGCCGGGCGCCGAATGAACCCAGGATATGTTTAATGGTTTCGCGCATGATCGCTTGATCTTCGACGACCAATATTTTTTTTGATGCTAGGTTTATTGCCATAAGGGATTATGTAGCCTTATATTTCATCTGTTTAGTTTAGGCTTGAAAAAAACCAATCCGTCCCAATATTGGCGTTAATCTTATAATTAATCAGGATTAATAAATATGACTGTTGAAGCAAAAAAAGAAACATTGGGTTTTGAAACCGAAGTTAAACATCTGCTGCATTTAATGATTCATTCATTATATAGTAACAAGGAAATATTCTTACGGGAATTGATTTCCAATGCCTCTGATGCTGCGGACAAACTGCGTTTTGAGGCGCTGTCCAATGACAGTTTGTACGAAGGCGACAGCGAGCTGAAAATCCGTCTGGAATTCGACAAAGACAAGCGCACCATCACTATCATCGACAATGGCATCGGCATGACCCGCGCGGAAGTTCAGGAACACATCGGCACCATTGCAAAATCTGGCACCAAACAGTTTTTCCAGGCATTAACCGGCGACCAGGCCAAAGACAGCGAATTGATCGGCCAGTTCGGCGTGGGTTTTTATTCGGCGTTTATCGTTGCCGACAAAGTGACTTTAACCACCCGCAAGGCCGGCGCCGACAAGAGCGCAGGCGTGCGCTGGGAGTCTGCCGGCGAGGGCGATTACACACTCGAATCCGTAGAAAAAGCCCAACGCGGCACCGAAATCGTTCTGCATATGAAAGAAGCCGAAAGCGAGTTCCTGGACGGCTACCGTATCCGCTCTATCGTCAGAAAATTCTCCGATCATATTTCCCTGCCCATCGTGATGGACAAAGAAATCCCGGCGACTAAGGGCGAAGAAGGCGAGGAAGAAAAACCGACGGAAATCGTCGAAGAGACCGTCAACTCGGCTTCTGCATTATGGACCAAAGCCCGCCAGGAAATCACCGATGAGGCGTATAACGAATTTTACAAACACGTAGGGCACGACTTCCAAGACCCGCTAACCCATGTGCACAGCAAAGTAGAAGGCACCAATGAATACACCTTGCTGCTTTACGTGCCGTCGCGCGCACCGTTCGATTTATGGGACAGAGACACCAAACACGGCGTAAAACTGTACATACGCAAAGTGTTTATCACCGACGATGCCGAACAGCTGATGCCCCGGTATCTGCGTTTTATCAGAGGTATTATCGACGCCAATTCCCTGCCATTGAACGTATCGCGGGAAATCCTGCAGCAAAGCAAGCAAATCAGCACCATCAAATCCGGCGCAGTCAAGAAAGTGCTGGGCATGCTGGAAGACTTGGCCAAGAATGAACCGGAAAAATACGAGACGTTCTGGTCTCAGTTTGGTCAGGTTATCAAAGAAGGCCCGATTGAAGATCATGGCAATAAAGAGCGCGTCGCCAAATTGCTGCGCTTCGCGTCAACCCATGCCGATACCGACAAACAGGATGTTGCGCTGGAAAGTTATGTCAGCCGTATGAGAGAAGGGCAGGACAAGATTTATTATGTAACTGCGGACAGCTTCTCGGCCGCAAAAAACAGCCCGCATTTGGAAATTTTCCGCAAGAAAGGCATCGAAGTCTTGTTGCTGTCGGATCGTATCGACGAATGGTTGGTGTCTAACCTGGACGAATTCGACGGTAAGCACTTACAGTCTGTCGCCAAAGGCGATCTGGACTTGGGCGTTTTGGATACCGAAGAGGACAAAGCAGCCCAGGAAGAAGTGAACAAGGATTTTGAAACAGTGCTCAAGCAGATTAAAGACGTGCTGGCCGATAAAGTCAGCGAAGTGCGCTTGAGTCATCGTTTAACCGAATCCCCTGCTTGTCTGGTTGCCGACGTTTACGGCATGAGCTTGAACATGGAAAGAATCATGAAGGATGCCGGACAAGGCTTGGGAATGGGAATGGGCAGAAAGCCGATTTTCGAGCTTAACCCGACCCATCCGTTGGTGGTTAAGATGAAAGAAGAACAGGACGATAGCCGCTTTGCCGACCTGACCGATATCCTGTTCGATCAGGCCATCCTCAGCGAAGGCGGCCAGCTGGATGATCCTGCGGCCTTTGTTCATAAACTGAACGGGTTGTTGCAGGGGTTGTTGCACTAAGCGTTAAGCAACTAAACAAAAAAGGCTGGAGAATATCCGGCCTTTTTTTTGCGTGATGGTTTTGTTAATGTTGATTCAAATTTGAGGAAGGCTTGTAGTTGGAATAAGCCTGTCCGAGAGAAAGCGTTTATCCCAATCATGTAAGCTCATATTACCAGTTGATTTTGTCTATACAGCGCCTATACTAAACTATCTTGATTTTTGGGATTAGTGTCTTGAAAACAAAAAGAATCGAATGGAGTAAGGAGAAAAATGCCATGCTCAAGCAAAGCCGCAACGTTTGTTTTGAAGCGGTAGAAAACGCCATTAATGACGATAGAATTTTAAATATCGTGCCGCACCACAATCCTGAAAAATATCCAAACCAGAAAATATTGCTAGTAGAAATCAATGGCTATATACACTACGTTCCTTTTGTTGAAGACGAAGACAGCTATTTTTTGAAAAGCATTATTCCTAGCCGTAAACACAATGCACACTTAGTTCAATCGCAGGACAAAACATGAAGACTAATGATTACACCGAAGAGGAATTAGAATTGCTGGAAGCCATGGAAAATCAGCCCTTGGCCAGCGTACCTAATCTGGCTCAGGAAATGGAGCAACTAAAAGCCTCGGTTAAAACCAAGCTGAGCAAAAGGAAATCAATCAATCTAAGGTTGCTGGAAAATGACTTGCAGCGGATCAAAACCGAGGCAATCAAAGAGGGCATCCCCTATCAAACCTTGATTAGTTCCATTCTGCATAAATATGTGCAGGGTGATTTGGCTAGTCGGTAGTGCCGAGTCCGGCTCGTTGTTTTCCTGGTTCCTGCGGGCTTTGTGGGGGGGCTCGAGAGTCCGCGCTGTGCTCTTCGACATAGCTTAGGACAGGCTTTGGCTGGTTTGGAGCAAAATCCCAAACCAACCTGATGATCAAGAGCCTGTTGTCAGACTCTTGGCTCTAGTAGTGTAGCGATCAATTGGAAATCGCTCCGGACGAATAGAACCCAGAGCTGTCAAAAGAAGACCAAAACCTCACCCTTTGTTGACGAAAACAAGGAGCGCAGCAAGGGGCGAAGTGAGAAAATATGGGCACCCGAAAAAGCTTAAGTAAGTGCCATTCGAGTATCACTCTTTTTGTACCGTACACAAAACAATGGATGAAAGTTAATGAGCAATAACCGGATCACTATTTTCGGCGAGGTGCTGTTCGATCATTTTCCCGATGACAGTTGCGTGTTGGGTGGGGCGCCGTTTAATGTCGCCTGGCATCTTCAGGCTTTTGGCCGGGAGCCGTTTTTTATCAGTCGGGTTGGGCAGGATCGGTTAGGCGATTCCATTCGCTCGGCCATGCGGTCATGGGACATGGATTTATCGGGCTTGCA
>JALNYY010000184.1 GCA_023229605.1 Methylobacter sp. | reverse complement strand
ATGTCGTCATGGATTACGACGCGGTATCCAAGGCGGGGAGCCGCATGGGCACCGGCACGATGATCATCCTCGACGACAAGACCTGCCCGGTGCAGATGGTGCTGAACCTGGAACGGTTTTTTGCCCGGGAGTCCTGCGGCTGGTGTACGCCGTGTCGGGACGGCTTGCCCTGGGTCGTCACGCTGTTGCAGGATATTATCGCCGGGCGCGGCCGCATCGAAGATCTCGACACCTTGTCAGGGCTTACGCGCATGATGGCGCCGGGCAATACATTCTGTGCATTGGCGCCGGGAGCCATGGAGCCGTTGCAAAGCGCATTGAAATTTTTCCGTGCGGATTTTGAGCGTTATATTCCCGGCAAAAACATCACTGTAGGGGAAGGTTAATGGCCACGATAGAAATCGACGGCGTGCAATACCAGGTTAACGCCGGGGAAAGCCTGTTATCGGCCTGTCACACCCTGGGTATTGACCTGCCTTATTTTTGCTGGCATCCGGCCCTGGGTTCGGTCGGTGCCTGTCGGCAGTGCGCGGTTATCCAGTATCGCGACGCCAATGATACGCGTGGCCGGTTGGTTATGGCCTGTATGACGCCTGTAACAGATGCGATGCGCATTTCCGTCGATGCCGGTCAGGCGAAACAGTTTCGCAGCGAAAACATCGAGCTGTTGATGACCAATCATCCTCACGATTGCCCGGTTTGCGAAGAAGGCGGCGAATGCCATTTGCAGGATATGACATTGATGACCGGGCATACCGTTCGACGTTATCGCGGCCTGAAACGCACCCATGAGAACCAGTATCTCGGCCCGTTCATCAATCACGAGATGAACCGCTGCATCGCCTGCTATCGCTGTGTCCGTTTTTATAACGACTATGCCGGCGGCAGCGACCTGCAAGTCTTGGGCGTCAATAACAATGTCTATTTCGGCCGCTTTGAAGACGGCGCGCTGGAAAACGAATTCAGCGGCAATCTGGTCGAAGTCTGTCCTACCGGCGTTTTCACCGACAAAACCTTCAGCGCCCACTATGCCCGCAAATGGGACCTGCAAACGGCACCCTCGGTTTGCATGCACTGCGGGCTGGGCTGCAATATTTCTCCCGGCGAACGCTACGGCGAACTGAGGCGCGTCATCAACCGTTACAACGGCGATGTCAACGGCTATTTCCTCTGCGACCGCGGGCGTTTCGGCTACGGCTTCGTCAACAGCCCTGAACGTATCGGAAAAGCCCTGCTCAACGGCCAGACCGAAATCGATGATGAAACAGCGGAACAACATTTCCGGGAGCTGCTGAACGGCAAGTTGCCTGCGATCGGAATCGGTTCACCCCGCGCCTCGCTTGAAGCCAACTTTGCCTTGCGCTGCCTGGTCGGGGAGGAAAACTTCTTTCTCGGACTGGATGATGCCGAACAGTCATTGCTTGAAACCGTATCCGGCCTGTTACGCAATGGCGGCATCCATACGCCTTCCCTGCGGGAGGTTGAGCAGGCCGATGCCGTGTTGATCCTGGGCGAAGATGTGACGAATAGCGCGCCAAGGCTCGCGCTTTCATTGCGCCAGAGTGTACGGAATGCGGCATTCGACCATGCCCGCAGCCTGCATATTACAACCTGGCAGGATGCGCCTGTCCGGGAGCTGGAAAAAAATCATCGAAGCCCGGTTTTTATTGCCGGTGTTTGCTCGACCCGTCTCGATGATATTGCTGCGGACTGCTACCGGGGAAGCCCGGAAGACATCGCCCGATTGGGCTTTGCGATTGCGCACCGCCTTGATCCTCGGGCCCCTGAACCTGAAGGCCTCAGCGATGCCGAAAACTCGTTGGCGGCCATTATCGCGGACAGCCTGAGCTCGGCTCAACGTCCGCTGGTGGTTTCCGGAACCGGCTGCGCCAGCCTCGCCGTCATTCAGGCGGCATACAATGTTGCCAAGGCGCTGCCCGCAAAAGATAAGCAACTGGTTTTTACGGTGCCAGAAAGCAACAGCCTGGGGCTTGCGATGATCGGAGGAAGGCGCCTGCAACAGGCTTTCGAGCGGGTCAATCAAAATTTGGCCGGGAGTGTCATTATTCTTGAAAACGATCTTTACCGCCGGGCGCGGGCGCGGGATGTCGATGCCTTTTTGCAGACGGCAGCGCACGTGGCGGTGATCGACTGCCTGAATAATAAAACGACAGAGAAGGCAGGACTGTTGCTGCCTGCTGCGGTGTTCGCCGAATCCGAAGGGACACTGGTTAATAATGAGGGCAGGGCGCAACGCTACTTCCCGGTTTATCCTGTGGCGAAGCCTGTGCGCGGCAGCTGGCAATGGCTGTCGGCGGTCATGCAAGGAACCGGATGGCGGCATTGTGATGAACTCACCGCCGCTTGCGCCAAGACTTTTCCAAGTCTTGCAGGCATCGGCAAGGCTGTGCCGGACGCCAAGTCCGGAATCGACGGCATGAAAATTCCCAGGCAGCCTCACCGTTACAGCGGCCGCACGGCAATGCTCGCCAACATAAAAGTCAGCGAGCCCCGGCAGACGATTGATACGGAAACCCCGTTTGCATTTTCGATGGAAGGCGTAACAGCCGATGTGCCGGCTGCGTTGGAACCGGTTTTCTGGGCTCCCGGCTGGAATTCGAACCAGGCGGTCAACAAATTCCAGGATGAAATCGGCGGTCATTTACGGGGCGGAGATGCCGGCGTAAGGCTGATTGAGGCGTCCGGGGAGGTCGATTGGTTTACACATATCCCGGACGCTTTCAGGCCGGTGGAAGGATTCTGGCGCGTCGTGCCGCTGCAGCATATTTTCGGCAGTGAGGAATTAAGCCGGCATTCGCCGCCTGTAGCCGAGCGTTCACCCGATCCTTGCGCCTTGATGAATCCGGCGGATGCCGAAATATTGCAGGTGGAATCCTGCGACCGGCTGGAGATCAGGAGCCTCGAAGGCGGTATTCCGGTCATATTTCTTACGGTCAAGATCGAGCCGGCCTTGCCTTGCGGTTTACTGGGCATAACCGCAGGACTGCCGGAAACCCCGTGGATCAGTCGATTGGACCGGGTCGCGTTGACTAAAGCGGACGATAGAGGGGACCAGCCATGACGAATACAGGCCTTGGCAGCGCCGCGGATATAATCGGCATTCTTTTGTCGGTGATTTTCGTTGCGGCGATGTTGATCTGGGTGGAACGAAGATTGCTGGCTGTCTGGCAAGACCGTCTCGGGCCCAACCGGGTCGGTCCGTTGGGCCTGTTCCAGGTTGCGGCGGACATGATCAAGATGTTCTTCAAGGAAGACTGGATACCGCCTTTTGCCGACAAACCGGTGTTTGTGCTGGCGCCCACCATCGTGTTCATAACCATGCTGGCCGGCTTTGCAGTGGTCCCTTTTGCGCCGGACGTCGGCATTATCGATTTCAATTTCGGCCTGCTCTACTTCCTGGCGCTGGCCTCGCTGTCCGTCTACAGCGTGGTGCTGGCTGGTTATGCGTCCAATAACAAATACTCGATGCTCGGCGGGCTGAGAGCCGCGGCTCAAACCGTCAGCTACGAAGTGTTCATGGGCATTTCCATCATGGGCGTGGTGATGCTGTCCGGCACTTTCAATTTGAGGGAGATTGTCGAGGCCCAGCGCGACGGCTGGTTCATCGTTCCTCAATTTTTCGGTTTTCTGGTTTTTATGGTCGCGGTTATCGCCGAAAGCCGGCGGGCGCCTTTCGATCTGCCTGAAGCCGAACAAGAGCTGATCGGCGGATTTCATACCGAATATTCGGGCATGAAATTCGGTATGTTTTTCGTCGGCGAGTATCTCGGCATCACGCTCAGTTCCGCGATGATCGTGACCTTGTTCTTCGGCGGCTGGCTGGGACCCTGGCTGCCGCCGCTGCTTTGGTTTTGTTTGAAGACTGCGGTCGGCATCGTCGTGTTTATTTTATTGCGGGGCTCGCTGCCTAGGCCGCGCTATGACCAGCTGATGGCCTTCGGCTGGAAAGTGATGCTGCCGGCAGCGCTGTTAAACCTGCTGGTTACCGGGGCTGTGGCTTTGACGCTGCACAGTTCATGAAACGGGAATTTAAGGAAACATCATGTTGAGCCAATTGCGAACACTCTGGGAAGTACTCAAGCATACTTTCGTCAAACCGGACACGGTGGAATACCCGGAGCAGAAGCCTGCGCTGTTTCCCCGTTATCGCGGCCGCATCGTGCTGACCCGGGACCCCGACGGCGAAGAACGTTGCGTGGCCTGTAATCTTTGCGCGGTAGTCTGTCCGGTGGCCTGCATCGCCCTGCAAAAAGCCGAGGATGAAAACGGCCGCTGGTATCCGTCTTTTTTCCGCATCAATTTTTCCCGCTGCATACTCTGCGGATTTTGCGAAGAAGCCTGCCCGACCTTTGCCATCCAGCTGACGCCGGATTTTGAAATGTGCGAATACGACCGCCAGAACATGGTTTATGAAAAGGAACACCTGTTGATTGACGGTACGGGTAAGTACCACGATTACAATTTCTACCGGGTGGCCGGCATGTCCATCGGCGGCAAAAACAAGGGGCAGGCCGAAAATGAAGCGCTGCCCGTAGACGTAAAAACTTTGTTACCCTGATCAAGGAGACCGGTATGGAGATGGTATTGTTTTACATCGCATCGGGCGTCGCCGTTTTCGCCACGTTGATGATGATCACCGGGTTCAATGCAGTGCATAGCCTGCTGTATCTGATCCTGTCGCTGCTGGCCGTGGGCGTTCTGTTTTTCCTGTTGGGCGCGCATTTTGCCGCGGTGTTGGAAGTCATTATCTATGCCGGCGCCATCATGGTGATTTTTGTCTTCGTGATTATGATGCTCAATCAGGGGCAAAAGACGGCAAGTCAGGAACATGAGTGGCTCAAGCCGGGCATGTGGATAGTGCCGTCATTGTTGGAGTTAATTCTATTGGGCGAGATTCTGGTGATGATTGCTCTCGGGGACACTGCGGTAACCGGCCGCATAGTGAATGCGAAGCAGGTTGGGATCGCCTTGTACGGCCCCTACCTGCTGGCTGTGGAACTGGCTTCGATGCTGCTGCTCGCAGGCTTGGTAGGCGCATATCACCTGGGCAAACCCATGATTAAAAGGAACCGGCAAGGGAGGGAATCATGAACGGCATTCCGATGGAATACGGCTTGTTGTTATCCGCCATTCTGTTTGCATTGGGATTAATCGGCGTGCTGGTGCGACGTAACCTGATTTTCATACTGATGTCCCTGGAAATCATGCTGAATGCGACCGGACTGGCTTTTGTAGTGGCGGGGTCCAGATGGGGACAGGCGGATGGACAAATCATGTTTTTGTTGATACTGACGCTCGCCGCGGCGGAAGTGGGTGTCGGTCTGGGTCTGGCGCTGCAGATTTTCCATCGCTTTCACACATTGGATGCCGATGCTGTGAACGAGATGAAAGGCTAGGAGGCTGGAGTGCTTACACTTCTATGGTTGGTGCCGCTGTTTCCGTTACTTGGGTTTTTAATCCTGGCCTTGACCGGCAGCCGTCTTGCCAAGCCGGCAGTTGCCTGGGTGGGAGCCGGATCGGTGGGGCTTTCGGCTATCCTGTCAGCGTTGATCGGAGCGGAATATCTGGCAGGCGATATGGAACCCTATCGTTTAATGGCCGGATCCTGGATGGCGGTTGATGATTTGTCCGTGCCTTTCGGTCTTTATCTTGACGCATTATCGCTGACGATGCTGTCCGTCGTGACCGGCATCGGCTTGCTGATCCATGTCTATGCCGCAGGATTTATGGAATCCGATGCCGGTTATGCGCGGTTTTTCGCCTATATGAACCTGTTTGTGTTCGCGATGCTGGTGCTGGTGCTGGCGGACAATCTGGTATTGCTTTATCTGGGCTGGGAAGGTGTCGGGCTCGGCAGTTATCTGCTGATCGGTTTCTGGTATGAAGATCCGAACAACGGTTATGCGGCGCGAAAAGCCTTTGTGATGACCAGGGTGGGCGATACGTGCATGGCGCTCGGCCTGTTTTTGCTGTTTACGCAATTGCATACCCTCGATATTCAGTCGGTGATGCTCAGGGCCTCGAATTTGTGGGTGGCAGGGTCCATGTTGCCGGTTGCCGCCGCAGCGCTGTTGCTCGGCGGCGCGGTCGGCAAGTCCGCGCAACTCCCGCTGCAAACCTGGCTTCCCGATGCGATGGCCGGCCCCACGCCGGTCAGCGCGCTGATCCATGCCGCCACGATGGTGACGGCCGGCGTCTACCTGATCGCCAGAACCCATGGCTTGTTTATGCTTGCGCCGCCGGTGCAGTTCGCCGTCGCGCTGATAGGCGCCGCTACTTTATTGGTAGCCGGCTGTTCCGCGCTGGTTCAGACCGACATCAAGCGCATTCTGGCTTATTCGACCATCAGCCAGATCGGCTACATGTTTCTTGCGTTGGGCGTCGGAGCCTGGTCGGCGGCTATCTTTCACCTGCTGACCCATGCATTCTTCAAGGCTTTGCTGTTCCTGGCCGCGGGTGCGGTGATATTCTGTTTTCACCACGAGCACAACATTTTTAAAATGGGCGGTCTGCGTAAAACAATGCCGGCCGCTTTCTGGTGCTTTATGATCGGCAGCGCGGCATTGGCGGGATTGCCGTTCACGTCAGGCTACTATAGCAAACACCGGATTTTACTGGCTGCCTTCGATGTATCTCCCGGCCTGTGGGCCGCCGCCTGTCTTGGCGCTGTAATTACCGGCGCTTACAGTTTCCGCCTGGTGTTCATCGTCTTTTTCGGTTCCGAAAGCGCCAAAGTTGATGCGTCCATCGGTTGGCGCATGCGTGCGCCGTTGCTGTTGTTGTGCATGCTGGCGCTGGCCGGCGCTCTGTTGCGGATACCGCTGGATTCAGTATTTCCCGTTCCGGTTGAACAAGGGCTGCATCACGGTTTCGATCCGGTGGGCAGCCTCACCCTGGCCGCACCGATTGCCGGCCTGATGATTGCGGTATTGTTCTATGTTACCGGTACATTTTCTGCGCAGCGTTTGGCGTCAAACGAATGGGTTAAGGCATTGCAGCGATTCTGGTTCGGCGGCTGGTGGTTTG
>JALNYY010000017.1 GCA_023229605.1 Methylobacter sp. | reverse complement strand
ATGGCTGCAGGAGGTAGAGCAACGCAGGAGCGGTTGCCGAGAGCTTCATCTGGGTTCCCAAGCTGGAGTTTGGGAACCAGCGTAACCGGTGTTTTTCTACTAGGGCTGGCGTTGTCAGGCTGTACGCTAATGCCAACCGAAGAAATTACCGCTAAACCTGAGCTGATGCCGATCGCGCAGCCCTTAGGTCCGTCCAGGCGGATAGTGCAGCAGATAAACGCGGTGTGGGCGGATCGGCAGGAATCCCTGTTGGCGGTTCTGGAGCTGGACGCGAAGCATATCGCTATGGCCGGGCTCAGTAATGACGGCTTGAGTTTGTTCAATTTGACTTACGACGGTAAAACCGTGGTGTCCGATAAAAGCCCGTTATTGCCGGAGCAGGTAGCCCCGGAATTTATCATTTCCGATCTGCAATTGGTTTATTGGCCGATTGCCGTACTGCAAAAAAATCTTCCGGCTGAGTGGCGGTTGGAAGAGACCGATAAAAAACGGTTTTTATATGTCAGGGATAAAAAACAGGTTGAAGTCAATTATTTGTCCACCGATCCTGTTTGGCCTAAAGCTGTTGAGCTGGTCAATTTTCAGTACAATTACCGCTTGCATATTAAAACGATAAGTTATGACCTTATACTTGAATGATGTAGGCCTGTTGTGTGCGGTCGGCAACAGCAAGGCTGAAGTTTTAAAGCGCCTGTTGGCCGGCGACCGGTCGGGATTGGCGTCCAGCGGCGAGTTTGGGACTCGTTGCATGGTCGGTGCCGTTACTGCCGAGCTGCCGGAGATTGATGAGCGTTACCGTATTTACAACTGCCGGAACAATCGCCTGCTGCTGGCGGCATTAAGCCAGATTGAACCGACGGTCAGCGGCATGATCGCGCGTTTCGGCGCCGATCGTATCGGCATTGTGCTGGGCACCAGCACGTCGGGTGTGCGCAATACCGAACTGGCTTTGGATTATTTGGCGGATCACGGCGTATTGCCGGACGAGTATCATTACAAACAGCAGCAAATGGGCGCCGGAGCCGATTTTTTGGCGGATTTTTTTGGCATACTGGGCCCTGCCTATACGATTTCCACCGCCTGTTCTTCCAGCGGCAAGGCGTTTGCGTCGGCGCGGCGCTTAATCAGGCAGGGCTTATGCGATGCAGTCATCGTGGGTGGGGCGGACAGCTTATGCGGCTTGACCGTTAACGGATTTGCGGCGCTGGAATCGGTCAGCAGCGAGATGTGCAAGCCGTTCGGTTTGCACCGTGACGGCATCAATATCGGCGAAGCGGCCAGCCTTTTTGTGTTGAGCTCAGAACCGGGGCCGGTAATATTGCAAGGCATAGGCGCAACCAGCGACGCCTATCATTTTGCCGCGCCGAATCCGGATGCAACCGATGTGGTCAAGGCCATGCAAATTGCGCTGGATGATGCGGGCAAAGCACCGGCGGAAATTGATTACCTGAATCTGCACGGCACGGCCACGGTCTTGAACGATGCGATGGAAAGTAAAGCCGTTAACGCCGTATTCGGTCCGGCGGTCGCGGCAAGTTCCAGCAAGGGCATGACCGGGCATACATTGGGTGCGGCCGCCGCATTGGAATTGGCTTTCTGTTGGTTGCTGCTGGCCCGTGACGACGGACAGGGGGGGTTGATCCCCAATATCAACGATGACGAGCCGGATATGGCATTGCCGACGCTAAATCTGGTCAAAAAAGGCGGGGCGTTGGGGCGCAGGATCAATACCTGTCAAAGCAACTCGTTTGCGTTCGGCGGCAATAATGTGTCTATTGTGGTGGGTCGGGCATGAACGATGTTGCCGGTCTGATCCCTCATAGCGGCAGCATGGTGCTGCTGGATCGCATTATCGACTATGATAACCAAAGCTTGACGGCCGAACTTGCGGTGCGCGGCGACGGTTTGTTGGCGGGCGATGATAAGTCCGTCCCTGCCTGGGCCGGTATTGAATACATGGCCCAAACTATAGCGGCCTATGTCGGTGTCATGGCAAGGCAGGCCGGAGAGCCGATACGGCTGGGTTTTTTGTTGGGAACCCGGCGCTACAGCGGCAATGTGGCGGCGTTTAAGGTCGGTTCAACGCTGAACATACAAGTGAAAAAAATCATCCAGGATGATAGTTTAGGGGTTTTTGAGTGCAGAATTACTGGCGAGGGCGTGGAGGTAACGGCCAATCTTAACGTTTACCAACCTCCGATCAACAAGCCGGCCGGCACAGTATGAAGGAAACTGTTGCACGGCACGCCCTACAGCGGTGTGTAACAATGGGGCGGGAAGCGAACGGGATGGACTATTTAAACAACACATGAGCAGGATATGAGTAAAACCGTTTTAGTGACCGGCTCCAGCCGGGGCATAGGCAAAGCCATTGCATTATACCTGGCCAGGCAGGGCTTTGACGTGGTCATCCATTGCCGCAGCCGGCGCGCCCAGGCCGATGAGGTCAAGGCCGAAATAGAACAGCTGGGCCGCCAGGCGCGGGTTTTGCAATTCGACATAGCCGATCGCGCGCAATGCAGCGCACAGATCAATCAGGATATTGAAAGCCACGGCGTTTATTACGGCGTGGTGTGCAATGCCGGAGTTACCGCCGATAACGCCTTTCCGTCGCTGACTGGCGAACAATGGGACAGCGTGATTCACAGCAATCTCGACGGTTTTTACAATGTATTGCAGCCGGTGGTGATGCCTATGGTCAGGCGGCGAAGGCCGGGGCGCATCGTGACCTTGTCATCGGTTTCCGGCTTGATCGGCAACCGCGGCCAGGTCAATTACAGCGCGGCCAAAGCCGGTATCATCGGTGCGACCAAGGCGCTGGCGCTGGAATTGGCAAAGCGCGACATCACCGTCAATTGCGTGGCTCCAGGGCTTATCGAGACGGATATGGTCGGCGAACTGCCGCTGGAGGACATCAAGAAAATGATTCCGGCGCGCAGGGTGGGCAGCCCCAAAGAAGTCGCCGCCGTCGTGGCTTTTTTAATGTCGGACGATGCGGCCTACGTGACCCGGCAGGTTATTTCCGTCAATGGTGGCTTATGCTGAAACGCGTGGTGGTGACCGGCATGGCGGGGATTTCGCCGATAGGCAGCGACTGGCCGCAAGTTGCAGAGCGCCTTAAAAACAAGTCTACCGGTATCCAGACCATGCAGGATTGGGATCAATACCAGGGCTTGAACACCCGGCTGGCCGCGCCTGCGGATTTTTCCAAGCCCGGGCATTATTCCCGCAAGCAGGTTCGCGGCATGGGACGGGTGGCTTTAATGGCGACCCGCGCAACCGAGTTGGCGCTCAACGATGCCGGTTTACTGGACGATGCCTGCCTTAATAGCGGGCAGACCGGCATCGCCTACGGCAGTTCGTCGGGCAGCCCGGATGCCATCGCCGAATTCGGCAATATGCTGATCAATCACGCGACAGGCGGCTTGAATGCAACGTCTTACATCAGGATGATGAGCCATACCGCACCGGTCAATATCAGCCTGTTTTTCGGCATCAACGGCAGGATTTACACGACTTCAAGCGCCTGCACCTCGGGCAGTCAAGGCATCGGCTATGCTTACGAGGCGATAAAATTCGGGCAGCAGAAACTGATGGTGGCCGGTGGCGCGGAAGAGCTTTCGGTCATTCAGCCTGCGGTTTTCGACACTTTGTTCGCCACCAGTCTGCGCAATGATGCGCCCGATAAAAGCCCCCGGCCTTTTGATCGTGACCGGGACGGTCTGGTCATCGGCGAGGGCGCAGGTACCTTGATCTTGGAAGAGTTGGGTCATGCCTTGGCGCGCGGCGCGCATATCCATGCCGAAGTGGCCGGCTTCGGCTGCAATGCGGACGGCCTGCATGTCACCCAGCCTGACAGCGGCAGCATGCAGATTGCGATGCATCTGGCTCTGCAGGATGCCAAGCTTGAAGCCTCCGCGATCGGTTACATCAGCGCGCACGGCACGGCGACAAGTCACGGCGATGTCGCCGAAAGCCATGCGACTGCGGCGGTATTCGGCGATAAAACGCCGATAAGCGCGCTGAAAAGCTTTACCGGCCACACTCTGGGCGCTTGCGGTGCGCTGGAGGCTTGGGTGGCGGTAAACATGATGAATGAGAGCTGGTTTCATGCCACGGCCAATCTTGACAATATTGACCCTGAATGCGCCCGGCTGGACTATATCAAAGAGGATGTCCGGAAATTCGATTGCGACTATGTGATGAGTAACAATTTCGCTTTCGGGGGGATCAATACTTCTTTGATTTTTAAGCGTTGGGATAATTAATCCCACTCAACCTGGAGAACTACAATGATAAAAAAAATATGTTTAGCCTTGGCTGTACTGGTCATGGTGACAGGCTGCACCACGACCGGCACTTTCAAAGTTCCACCGGGCGCCGATCTGTATATCTATAAAAGGCCGGAGCCGGTAGACATCAAGGCAGACGGCAAGGTAACCACCAAGCCGTTTTTCTGGACTGCTGCGGGCGTGCCTCCTGAGTCCGGCATACCTTACCGTTTGGAAAAAGACGGCAAGACTGTCAAAGAAGGCAGGCTGAGAACAAAATTCCGCACCGTTTCAATATTCTGGCCCCCGTTTGCGTCTATTTACTGGCCTATGGGATTTAACCCTGATATCACCTACGATTTGGTGAATGACAAGCAGGAATAAGGTTGCGGCCATCAGGGTGGGGCAAATCCGGATTCACCCTGATGGAATCGATCTTATAAACTGATGTTACGCACAGACGGTATTTCTCCCGTTTGCCGCGCCGAGCACCGGAGCTTTCGGCGGAAATAGCCCGAAGGGGCGCTGCAAGGATGCAGCGCGTTGCCAGAGGGCCATGGATGACCCTTCTGGCAACCTCCGCCGAAAGCGAGGAGCGCAGGTGAGAAGCGGCAACCGGGTCGCCTTTTCTTTGGATACTTTCTTTTGGCGACGCAAAAGAAAGTATCTCGCTCTCGGGTGCGAGAACCCGATGCAAATACCTGTCGCGTTAGCGACTCCTTAAATTCAGTGTAAATTCGATCAACTGCGTAACATCAGTTATAAATAAAAAAGTTCGTATATTCAATAAAAGGCAAGCAGATCGATTAATGAGCTGCGAAGAATAGCCAAGGCAAAAACTTCGCAGCCTCTGTGCTATTGAATATTTTATGGTTTTCGTGACTCAATCGCCTTTTAGGTTCAATTGGTTTTGTGTCTAAACGGGTAAATAGTGAATATTGTTTTGCAGCTAGAGTTATCCACATTTTCTGTGGATAACTCTGTGTGTAAACTGAAAATAAATGTCCTAACTATTCACTTCTTAAGCTTTTTTGTTAGATCGTTCAGATTGTAGCCAGTATCCGAGGCGATATATTAATAACATTAACTATCAATTATTTAGCCTAATAAAAGTGATGTTATTCAAGTTATTTTATAGCTCGAGCGAAGTCTTTAAGCTATGCCGCTGAAACAAAAAAGTATATTGCATGCGCTTGTGGAAAAGCCAAGGACGGGGATTTGTTGTCAAGCTTTATTTGCTGAAATATGACCGAGTCCAATCATTCAATTAACTGTTTGAATTTATTATGTTGTCGGGCAAAGCAGGGTTTTACCCAATAATGAAATGAGGATGCAATTAGCGTTCGTAGGTAGTCTCAAAAAACGCGGTGATGTTCTTGAGCGTGGGGAAATGCTACTGTGGTCCAACATTGGGGGCGACCGGAAGAACAGGCCGCCCAGATAGCTCAGCTATATTCCCGCGTTATGCTGCGGCTAAGGCAGTCGAGTAATCGGGGAGATAGTGGGATTGCGCTGTTAATGCTTCAATGGCGTCTGCCATTTTTACCGGCAGTCGTATCTTCAAATTTAACCTTTAAAGGTTTTCCGCAGTATAAATTGCCGTCCAGTGCGGCTATCGCGGCTCTTGCTTCGTGGCCTTCCATTCCGATAAAGCCGAAGCCCCGGCATTTTCCGCTAAATATATCGGAAACAAGTTGAATGGAGCGGACTTTTCCGTATTCGGAAAATAAAGCCTGTACAGTTTCTTCAGTGGCTTCGCTAGGTAAGTTTCCTACAAAAATTCGTTTCAAAAGACATGTCCTAAATTCAGGGGGTGAGTTGATGGTCCGGGTTAACCGGTTGTGCCACAACCCCGTGTGTTACTGACGGCGGGGTTGGGTGTTGAAAAGTAAGGCGCGGTTTAAGCAGCGCTTACTTGCGACGCTTGCGGGCCTTTAGGGCCTGATTCTACATCGTACTTAACGGCTTGGCCTTCAGCCAGGGTGCGGTAACCGCCGTCGCTTGCGATTGCAGAAAAGTGTACAAACACGTCTGCGCTGCCATCGCTAGGCGAAATAAAACCAAAACCTTTAGACTCGTTAAACCACTTAACAGTACCTGTTGCCATAAAATTACCTATATAAATCAATGAAAAATGTTTGATTGCAAATCATGCCGGGCAATTTTAAAGAGAAAAGCGAATGGAATTTCTGAAAAGTGCTGAATAACATGCAAAACCTAAGTAGAAGTTCCGCGTTTTGCCGAAATGCCGTCTACTTAGGTTGTGCATTATAGAGGCTAATCTCCAGTATAGCCATTGAAAAATTAGCAGGCACTGTTTCCGGTAGGGCGATTATTGATCGATAAACCGCTAATAACGGTTTCTACGCTCAAAATTATAGTGATGATTGTTCTCGTAGTTAAAGGGATGATCATGGTTTCTGTCCTGTTGATGACGTCCCGAATAAGTGTTGTCCCAGCGGGGCAGGGCATTGTACTGATAGTGACGGGAAGCGGGTGGAAAGCGCCTATAGCCGTTATCATAATAATCCGGTCTTTCGCCGTAGTAGTTTCTGTGCATAATGGTGTAACCGCTGCTGTAAGCGCTATGACCGGGATAATACGCATAATGGGCACAAGCGCAAGGCAGCAGCGCAAAAGCGACTAGCAGCATTTTTTTAGCGATTGAATTCATTTTTATAGTCCGCGATAGTTAGCCTGTACTGAAGAATATAAGCAGACCGCTGAATGCAGAATGAATGGAAAATATTGTGTTTACGGCTAAACAGCCGGGAAGCACACGGATATAACTAATAGGAATCTCATGAAATACCCAGTAATTGACGCACTGATCACCCCTGAAGGCCGTTTGGATGTACTGTCCAAGGCCGAAGTCACCAAGCTGCTCGATGCCAGCCAAGGCGGATTGTACCGGCTGTTCCGTAACTGCTCGCTCGCTGTATTAAATTGCGGCGGCACGATGGATGACGGCAAGGAATTGCTGGAACGCTATCCCGCTTTTGAGATCAGCGTAGTCCAGGAACAGCGCGGCATTAAGCTCGATGTCAGGTCGGCTCCGGCCCACGCCTTTGTTGACGGCAAAATGATCAAAGGCATCAGCGAACATCTGTTTGCGGTGCTGCGCGACATTATTTACGTCAGCGACGAGATCACCAATAACCCTAAGTTTGATCTGGACAGTTCGGACGGCGTCAGCAGCGCCGTGTTTCATATCCTGCGCAATGCCAATATTCTGCGTCCGATGACTCAGCCAAAGCTGGTGGTGTGCTGGGGCGGGCATTCAATCAGCCGTAAAGAATATGATTACACCAAGCTGGTCGGTCACGAGATGGGGCTGCGCGGCCTGGATATTTGCACAGGATGCGGGCCGGGCGCGATGAAAGGCCCGATGAAGGGGGCTAACATCGGCCACGCCAAGCAGAGGATAAAAAGCGGCCAGTATCTGGGGATAACGGAACCCGGCATTATTGCCGCCGAATCGCCTAATCCGATTGTCAATGACCTGGTGATCCTGCCGGATATTGAAAAACGGCTGGAGGCCTTTGTCCGCACCGGTCATGGCATCGTAGTGTTTCCCGGCGGCGCGGGGACGGCGGAGGAAATACTCTATATTTTGGGTATCTTGCTGCATCCCGATAATAAAGACATGCCGTTTCCGCTGATATTTTCCGGCCCCGACAGTTCCAAGGAATACTTCAAGGAAATCGACCTGTTTATTGCGGGCACCTTGGGCGAATCAGCGCAACAGCGTTACCAAATCATTATCGATGATCCGGTGCAGGTCGCCCGGGAAATGCAGGCGGGCATCCAGCAGGTGCGCCAATTTCGTAAAGAAAATGGCGATGCCTACTATTTCAACTGGCTGCTTAAGATTGACCACGTGTTTCAACAGCCGTTTATGCCCACTCATGAAAACATGAGGAATCTTGCCTTGCACAAAGAGCAGGACAATCACCTGCTCGCCGCCAACCTGCGCCGCGCGTTCTCCGGCATCGTGGCGGGCAACGTAAAAGATGAGGGGATACGCGCGATCGAACAATACGGGCATTTCGAAATTTGCGGCGATGCAGACATCATGGCGTTGATGGATTCCCTGTTGGCCTCGTTTGTTGAACAGCACCGGATGAAATTGCCGGGGAAAAAATATGTGCCGTGTTACAAGATTATTAAATGATGACCCGCTTTCGTAAGGTAGGAATTATTTAGGCGTTAGTTAACAGCACACTGATAACACGGACTGGGCTGATTAGCACTGATAAAATGGCATTAGATGGTGTATATAAAATCCGTTTAAATCAGTGTCATCCGTGTTCCGTGTGGTTTATTGATCAATCTATCTCATGAAAGTCATCCTGACCGAAAAGCCCTCAGTCGCCCGCGACATAGCCAAATGCCTGGGCATAAGCAACAAGCGCGACGGTTATTTTGAGGGCGGCGGCTATCAAATTACCTGGGCGTTCGGCCATTTGGTCGAATTGAAGGAACCGGATGAATACGATAGAGCCTGGAAACGCTGGTCATTGGAGTCCCTGCCGATCATCCCCGAACAATTCGGTTTAAAAGCCAGGGGCGATGCTCAAGCGCAAAAACAGCTGAACACCATCAAACGCCTGTTCAAAGCCGCCGACGAAATCATCTGCGCGACCGATGCGGGACGGGAGGGGGAGCTGATTTTCAGGTACATTTTGTCCTGGACGGAATGCATGGAAAAACCGTTCAAACGCCTGTGGATCAGCTCCTTAACCGACGATGCGATACGCAAAGGCTTTGCCGCATTGCAGGACGGCCATGCTTATGACGGACTTTACCGCGCCGCCAAATGCCGTAGCGAATCGGACTGGATCGTCGGCTTAAACGCCACGCGGCTTTATACGCTGAAGTTCGGCCAGCAAGGCGGCTTATGGACGATAGGCCGGGTGCAAACGCCGGTGCTGGCGCTGATTGTGCAAAAAGATTTGGACATCGGCAGTTTCATACCCAAAGATTTTTGGGAATTACACGCCCTGTACCGGGATGTTGATTTTCAGTATGCCGGCGGGCGATTCGAGCACAAAAGCGATGCGGAAGCCCTGTTAAACCGAATCGTGGAACGGGAATTCCTGATTACCAGTGTGAAGGGCAGGCAGGAATCCGTCAGCCCTCCGCTGTTGTATGATTTGACCGACCTGCAAAAAGACATGAGCATCCGCTACGGCCTGACTGCCGATCAAACCTTAACCTGCACCCAGCAGTTGTACGAGAAAAAACACGTCACCTATCCGCGTACCGACAGCCGTTGCCTAACGAACGACATGAAGCCGGGCATGAAGCCCTTGCTGACAAAATTACGCGCGAATTTCGGGGCGTTGATCGAACCGCTCAATCTCGAAAAACTGACGCTGAGCAGCCGCATATTTAACGACGCCAAAGTAAGCGATCACCATGCGATCATACCCACGACCGCATTGCCGGGTTCGTTGTCGGGCAATGAAGCCAAGGTCTATGAGGCGATAGTCCAGCGCTTTGTTGCGGCGTTTTATCCGTCCTGCGTCAAGCAAATCACCACCGTTTTGGGCTGTGCAGGTACCGACCTTGCCGTACAATTTAAAACCGCCGGCACAATTATCGAATCGCCGGGCTGGCAGGCCGTGTATAAAAACGACGCGCCAAGCCGGCAGGATAAAGAACAAAAAATCCTGCCCAATTTTGTCGAAGGCGAAACCGGCCCGCAGCAGCCGTCGATAACTCAGGGCAAAACAACGCCGCCCAAGCCTTATAACGAAGCGAGCCTGCTCAGCATCATGGAATCGGCCGGTAAAACCTGCGACGACGAACAACTCAAAGAGGCGTTAAAAGAAAAAGGCCTCGGCACACCGGCAACCCGGGCCTCGATTATTGAAGTGCTGATCAAACGCAACTACATCCAGCGGCAAAAAAAGACTTTGCTCAGCACCGAGTCGGGGAGGCATCTTATCTCCATTATCGCCGACGACAGGCTAAAGTCTGCGGCCATGACCGGCGAATGGGAAGCCAAGCTTAAAAAAATAGAACACAACGATTACGACCCCGACCGGTTCATGGCCGAAATCATCCGGTTTACCCAAAAAATTAAAGATGAATCGGACCGGCCGCTTTACGACCAGAGCCGCCTGGGCGACTGCCCGTTGTGCGGGAAACCGGTCATTGAAGGCAGAAAAGGCTACGGTTGCAGCGACTGGAAAGCCGGCTGCAAGTTTGTACTATGGAAAGAAATGTATGGTGTGCCGGTCAGCCGGGACATGGCCTGCCAATTATTGCAAAACGGCCGGACCCTGCACAGTTACGCGATCAAGCCGAACGATGACGTGTTCAGCGCCCAACTGACTCTCAACAAGCAGGGCGAAACCGGTTATATCAAAGCCGATCCGGGAAAGCGGGTCGCAGTAAAAGAAGCCATTGCCGATTGCCCGCTGTGCAACGGTAAAATCATCGAAACCGCAAAAGCCTACAGCTGCAGCGAATGGCGCAACGGCTGCAAAATGGCGATCTGGAAAACCGTCGCGCATAAAAAAATCACCGTAGCGATGGCTAAAAAACTGCTGATAAAAGGCGAGACCGGGCTGCTAAAAGGCTTTAAATCCGGCAAAGGCAACGAGTTTGAAGCCAACCTGAAACTGGTTGAGGGCAAAGTCGAAATGGATTTTTCGGCGCGCGAATAGAAGAAAATACTATCGGTCCCGCGCTCAAGCGCATTGCTGTTCCGGCAGTGCATGCCGGAACCCGGAGGCGATGGATGCTATTACAGCCCTGTCGGTTAATGACGGGTTAACTTAACGGCAGTGACGCTCCGGCATCCCGCAGCGCTGCATGCAGCCGTTCGTGTTTACAGTGAGTCCAGCGCAACAAATACCGCCAGCCCAAGCGAGGTCAGCCCCAATCCGGCCATGGCGAGGCGTGAACCGTGCAGTTTGGTCCATAACAACAGGCCGGTCAGCGAAAGAAACACCAATCCGCCGGCCAGCGTATCGGCGAGCAGTACCCAGGCTGTACCCATGCCGACCCCTTTATGCAAGCGGGTGATGAATGCGAAGACGTTCGCATCCTGGTGTTTTACCGAAACATAAGTGTTTCCCACCCAGTATTCGGCGGTAAGAGAATGTTGCGGGGTATGAAAATCCACCCGCCACTGGCCGGGCTGTTGGACGCTTTGGCCCGCCCAGGTCACGGTTTTTGCGGGTTCAGTGGATATTTTGCTGGGTTCCCGGCCGATTGCCGCGTAGGCCTGCAGCCATTTTGCCAGGGCTTTTGCATCGGCCGGAGGCGGAGTCGGTAAGACCAGCTCGACTTGCGATTGTTCCATTTGCGCCGCCGGAATCTTCATTACCATGCGGTGATTAAGCAAAAAACCGCTAACACCGAACAGCAAACCCAACGCCGCGCCCCACAGCCCGACCCAGGCATGGATACGGCGCAGCCATTTGAGCCACGGCATACGTTTAGGTTGCCGGATCAATGCCTCCGGGTTTTGTGTGTTCGTCATTATGTTAATCTCCATTTGTTGTTAGCTGTCTGCCCACATACGCAGCAGGTTGTGATAGGTGGCGACCAGCGGGACAATCTCGGGGCTTTCCGGGGCTCGGGCGCGCAGGCTCTGGATGCCTGCATCAAGCTGGAACAACAGGCTGCGCTGGGCAACGTCGCGGATCATGCTCTGCACCCAGAATACCGCGACATCGCGATGGCCGCCGGTAATCGGTTCCACTCGATGCAGGCTGCTTGACGGATAAAGCACCAGACTTCCTGCAGGCAGCTTAATAGCCTGCACGCCGTAAGTGTCCTCGATGATCAATTCCCCGCCTTCATATTCTTCCGGCTCGGACAGAAACAGCGTTCCCGATACGTCGGTGCGAAAGGTAGTTGCGCCGACTCGGATGGCATTGTCGACATGGATACCGAAATCCATGCCGGGAATATAGCGGTTAAACAGCGGCGGGCAGACCACCTTCGGCAAGGCGGCGGAAACGAACAGCGGATTGCAATGCAACGCATCATGAACGATGCCGGTAAGCACTTGCGTTTCCGCAGCGTCGGCGGCCAGTTGCAGGTTGTTTTTTACCTTCGCGGCCAGTTCCCCTGCGGTGACCCGGCCATCGACGAATCGCGCTTTTGCGAATAGGTTACGCGCACCGGCAAGCTCTTCGGCGGTCAGAATGTTTTCAATGGCAAGCAGCATGGTTAGCCTCTATTTATGGTGTGATGGCAGACGGGCGCGGAAAGTTTAATATTTTAACCTTAATGTCAGCTGTCCCGAAAGCGGTACCCCCGGCAGGGCCGTGTTGGTCTGCCCGGACTCGTAATATGTCTTGTCCAGAAGGTTGAAGGCATTTGCCTGGATATCGAAGTGTTTCTGGTGATAAGCCACCGTCGCATCGAGACGGGCATAGCCGGGCAGCGTCACTTCATTGACCGCATCGGTGAAACGCGAGCCCGACATAAATACCCCGCCGCCGACTTCCCATTCCGGATTGATGTTGTAACTGGTCCAGACCACGCCGCTGTTTTTCGGCACATTGATGGAATTCATGCCTTGGAGCGATTTGGATAGCCCGCTTACCGTGCCGGTTGCGAAGGTAGTCGATTTAGTTACTTCGGCATCGAGATAAGCGTAGGTTGCTGAAAGGCTCCAGTTTTTCAGCAGATCTCCAGCCAGCCCTAATTCAAAACCATCGGTTTTCTGCTCACCGGCCAGGATATTTTTGGTCGGGTCGGCAGGATCGGTGGTCCGCGCATTGGTTTTTTCGAGTCGGAACAGCGCGCCGGTCGCACTGAGCCGTCCGTCAAAGAAATCCAGTTTGGCCCCGACTTCCAAATTCTGGTTCTGCTCCGGTTTCAGGTTGGCGGTATTGGCGGCGAGAGTAAAAGTTTCCGCGGAAGGATTGAACGAAGTGCCGTAGCTGAAATAGTAAGCCTGCCAATCTTTCGGTTGCCAAACCAGCCCGGCGCGCGGATTCCATTGGTGATCGGTGCGTTCGAAATTATTGGTGTTGACAAGAAAATCCTCCTGTTTCGCCTGAAAGACATCATAACGTCCTCCGGCAAGCAGCTTCCATTCGGGCGTAATTTCAAACTGATCGAGCACGTAACCGGCGGCGGTATTGGTTTTGGTGTTCCTGTCGGTAGCCAGCACCCCTGAAAAATCGTTGGCGCGTCCTAAACCTACGGTAGGCGTTCCTATCGGGTTATAAATGGAAACCGGAGTGACGCCGGTCGAATTTTTGGACCGGAAAGTGTAGTCTTCCCAGCCGACTTCCGCGCCGAAAAGCAGGGTGTTGTTAAAACCGAACAGCGGTTTCTTGAACGTGAAATCGGTCTGGTTGTAATAATTTTCTTGCGGACTTGAGCGCAGCGCCTGGGTTCGCGCTATCGTTGCAGCCGTCCCGGTGCCGGAGGCTGCTCCGGAAAACAGCAAGGTGCGGTAGTTGCGTTCGTAATTGCCGTACCGGGATGTATTCCGCACCGAAAAATCCGAGTTAAAGCGGTGATTGAATATCGCGGTCGCAACCGAAGTGTCGTATGTTTGCAGAAGATCGTCCTTGAAACCGTAGAATTGATTGACGGGCACGTTTGCGGGCTTGCCGCCGATCATCGGCACGCCATAGTCGAACACGCTGTCTTCTTCCTGGTGCAGCAGAAGCAAAGTCAGGTCGGTGTCCTTGGTGATGTCGAATTTTATCGACGGCGCGACTCCCCAGCGGTTGGTGTAATTGTAATCGCGGAAGGAATCTGCATCCTGATACAGCGCGTCGAGCCGCACGGCCACATTATCGTTAAGTTTTGTTCCCGCATCCAGCGTGGTGCGTTTGAAGTCGTAGCTGCCGTAAGTGAAGTCGGCATTGGCGAATGATTTTCCCATCACCGGTTTTTTGGCAATCGGATTGATGACGCCGCCGGTCGAACCGCGCCCGAACAGTACCGAAGAAGCCCCTTTCAGCACTTCTACGCGATCCAGGAAAAAAGTGTCGCGCGAGTATTGGCCGTTTTCTTTAGCACCGTCAAGATAAGTGTCGGAGTTCGCTGAAAATCCTCGCAAGGTGATCGAGTCGCCGGTGCGCCCGCCTTCTCCGGCGGCGATGGTAAGCCCGCTGACATTTTTGAGCGCATCGCGCAGGTTGAAGGCGTTCTGTGATTTGACCAACTCCTCTTTCACTACGCTGACGGATTGGGGAATGTCGCGGATGGCGGCCTCAAATTTAAGCCCCGTGCTGGATGTATCCGCCTTGTAGGCGGGTTCTTTTTCCGCAGCAACCTTCACCTTAACTTCCGGAAGCATTGGCTGGGCGATTTCCGCGCCCTCGCTATGCGGCGCGTTCAATAATGCGGCAATAGCCAGCATTAGCGGCCTATTTTTGTGATTTTTCATATATTTCGCCTGTTATGTGTAGCTTGTTATTGGCTGGCTGGTCACACAAGAGGCGATGGCTGGCTGAATAGTTGGTGTTTGCGCCCTCCAGCGTAAATACCGGGTTTGCTATTTTTTTGAATCCGGTTCGGTCACAAATCCGAGTTTTTCTATCCCTGCGATTTGCGCCGCGGACATAAGCATTGCTAATTGCTGATAGTTTGTTTTTTTGTCGGCGCGTAAATGCAATTCGGGCTGGGGCTTTTTTTGCGCCTCCGTCGCCAGTCGGGAGGCAAGTTCCGCCTCCTCAAATGGCGCATCGTTCCAAAACAGCCTGCCTTCCGCATTAATCGACAGGGTGATGGCGTCGGGCTTTTCCTGGTTGGCCTGGCTGCCGGCTTGCGGCAGGACGATTTTGATTGAGTGGGTGAGCAGCGGCGCGGTAATGATGAAAATAACCAGCAATACCAGCATCACGTCGACCATCGGCGTCGTGTTGATTTCCGCCATAGGCTGGGTATGATGGTTATCGCCGCCGAAACCGCCTGAAGAACTCATCATGATAAATCCGCCAGCGGTACACCCGTGGTCAGATACGTATGCAGGTCGTGGGCGAACGTTTCCATTTGGCCCATTAACAGGCGGTTATCGCGCACCAGGGCGTTATAGGCGAGTACTGCGGGGATCGCTACCGCCAGACCGAATGCGGTCATTATCAACGCTTCGCCGACAGGTCCCGCCACTTTATCCACAGTGGCCTGGCCTCCGACGGCGATGGCGCCGAGCGCATGATAGATTCCCCAGACGGTGCCGAATAATCCGATAAAAGGAGCGATGCTGCCTACCGACGCTAATAAAGTGAGACCGGTTTCCAGCTGCATGGCTTCCTGGCCGATGACGCGGCGTAGCGCTTGGGCAATGAATTCATCATGCCGCAAATGATCTGTCCATAGACCACCCTTTAGTGGTGGCAATGCGGTACTTCCGTCATCTCTGGCGGATGCCGTTACAAGCTGCGCTGTGTAACGCTTGTGATGATCGGCAGCGCTGATACCTTGCATGGCAAGACGCGCAAACGGGTTTTGCGCTTTTGTCAAAACCTCGCTGATGACGCTTGCTGTTGATGATGGGGTTGCCGACGAGGCTTGCCAAAATCGCGTTAAAAAAGTCGCGCTGCTGCTTTTTATCCGTCGCGCCTGTACCGCTTTTATAACCATTAAAGTCCAACTGCCGATGGACATGGCTAACAGACCCGCAGCTACGGTAATGGATACCGCTCCGCCCTGGCTGATGAATTTCAGGTTGTCTAATAGATATGCTTGCATGATGATTTTATCCTTCTATTGAAAATCTGACCGGTACAACGACCGATGCGGCAACCGGTTGTTCGCCGCGTTTGGCTGGAACAAATTGCCATTTTTTGACGGCTTCCAGTGCGGCCTGATCGAGGTGGGCCGAGCCGCTGCCGGTTTGCAGCTCTACGGAGTCGGCTGCGCCGTCAGCCGCTACCTGTACGCGGAGCAATACCAAGCCTTGTTCGCCCAGTCGCCGTGACACTGATGGATAGTTAGGTGCAGGGTTATTTAAATAAGCGGCGTTGAAGCTTGGCGACTGATATGCCTGTGTGTCGGCGGCCCCTTCGACTGCGTTCAGGACGGGCTTGTTGTTCGTTGGTTTCGTCTCCGGTTCGGCGACAGGAGAGCTTGTCGGGGTTGCCGGCATGGATGCCAGTTCTACAGGCGGGGTAACCGGCAGACTCGCTTGCTTTATGGCCGGTGTCTTGATCGGCTTTTTGACGGGGTTTTGCATCTTTTCTACCGGCGTTGCAGGTGGTAACGCCGGCTTTTGCGACGCGCTCAGCAAACTAACCATGATGGGTTCGGGG
The DNA here is from genome assembly GCA_023229605.1 of Methylobacter sp. Lineage (GTDB taxonomy): Bacteria > Pseudomonadota > Gammaproteobacteria > Methylococcales > Methylomonadaceae > Methylobacter_A. The sequence continues at coordinate 28,527 of JALNYY010000017.1, read as the reverse complement.
ATAGACTCAAGCGGCAAGGACTGCGATTGCGGCAGCAATGCCGCAAATACCGCCAGATGCGCGCCCAGCACCAGGCCCAAAGCAAGCCATGGGCGGTCATTGATACGCGTAGGTCTACCGTGGCCGATATTCCCCAACATAGGGGCAGGGCGGTTTTCCAGGAAATAGAAGGCGGTTATTGGGAGGATCATTTTAGTGAACACGGCCGCTCCTTATTTGTTGAGTATTGTCGATTGCCGGTGATGCGTTTTGCATCTGGGCAAGCTGTACTTTGGCGTGGTTCAAGACCGAACTAAGTACGTGTAACGATTCAGAATTGGTGCGTATCGTTGATGCGCCAAAATGTATCTCCAGCGTGCCGCAATCCGGGCAAAACACCACGCGGCAATCGCCGTGGCCGGACAGTCCTATTTTCTTGTGTCGTTTATTTGAATTCATTGAGTTCACCATCCAAATGTTAGGCAGGATAAAGTCTGCCGAAGCTGCAATATGCAGCGTTTAAACGCGGGTGCGTCTTTGACATTGGCTGGCTACCGACGGCTGAGTGTCGGATGGCTGGCTGCTCTTACTTACATTCCTTGCACTTTATTGTCGGCATGTTTATTCCCCATATCATGATCAGGAGAGAGGCCGGTGGTAGGAGGAAAATAACCTGCCGACAATAAAGTGCAATAACTATGTTAAAAGAGAAATTATTTGGTCAGGATTAATTTTCCCTGACGTGTTAAGCGTAACCGGTATTCTTCGCCGGCATGTTCGATGACAACTTCGCGTCCCGCACCAAACAGCTCCGTGCTGTGTAATCGCTGCCGCAAAGCCGGCGTTGTGGCCTGCTTTGTAGAAAGCGTTAAATCTAAAGATTCAAGAGAAGAGGGAGGTTGTTTGTTCATGGGTGTAAATAGTAATGATTATCATTTGGCGAGTCAACACTTGTTGCTTTTTTGGAGGAAATTATTCAAAAGCCGGTAAACATTGATGCTAAATTAACGTTGGAAAGTATACCTATGGATAATGGCCAGGGCTTTTAGGGAACTTTCCAAGAAAGATAAGAAAAAAAGACACCTCGTATATGTTATGAAACTGTCGTTTACTGCGAATGGTTTGAGGGCGGGGTAAGCAAATGGCTTTTCCGTTTTCTATTTTTCTCGAAACCGGAAAAAGGGAAGCCACACTGTACTTGGTCTTTAAATACGATTGCTTTTATTGTTAGCCGGCCTGTCATACAGGCGTCACAATGAGACGGTTTAATACCTAAACTCAACTGTCCCCTATGAAACCAAACCCGGATTAAACCATGACCACCCAACAGCCCAAACTGCCCCAAGAAGAAATCAGCAAGATTGACGCCTATTGGCGAGCCTGCAACTACCTTGCGGCGGGCATGATTTATCTGCGGGACAATCCGCTACTGCGTGAACCGCTCAAGATGGAGCATGTGAAGAGCCGTTTGCTGGGGCACTGGGGATCAAGCCCCGGACTATCTTTCACTTATATCCATATAAATCGGCTGATCAACAAGTACGAGCTTAACGCTATTTTCATGGCCGGTCCTGGGCATGGCGCGCCGGGCGTGTTAGGTCCTGTGTACCTGGAAGGCGCTTACAGCGAAATTTACCCGAATAAGAGTGAGGACGAACACGGCATGCGCCAGTTCTTCAAAGAGTTCTCCTTTCCGGGCGGCATCGGCAGCCATTGTACGCCGGAAACGCCGGGCTCGATCCATGAAGGCGGCGAACTCGGCTACAGCATTTCCCATGCGTTCGGCGCGGCTTACGATAACCCTGATTTGCTGGTAGCGGTCATGGTCGGCGACGGCGAAGCCGAAACCGCGCCGCTGGCAACCTCCTGGCATTCCAACAAATTCCTGAACCCGATCCGCGATGGCGCGGTGCTGCCGATCCTGCATCTTAATGGCTACAAGATCAACAATCCGACTATCCTGTCGCGCATCCCGCACGATGAACTGGAAAATCTGTTCAAGGGCTACGGCTGGACGCCTTATTTCGTCGAGGGTAGCGACCCGGATGCGATGCATCAGGCCATGGCCGCTACGATGGAGCAATGCGTATTGGAAATCCGTCGCATCCAACAGGAAGCGCGCAGCAGCGGCAAACCGGTTCGTCCGCGCTGGCCGATGATCGTGTTGCGCTCGCCCAAGGGTTGGACCGGGCCGAAAGAGGTAGACGGCAAGAAAGTAGAAGGCTTCTGGCGCGCCCACCAGGTGCCTTTGGGCAACGTGCGCGATACCCCGGAGCATTTCAAGCAATTGGAAGACTGGCTGCGCAGCTACAAGCCGGAACAATTGTTCGACCGGGACGGGCGCTTGATGCCCGAACTCAAAGCGCTGGCGCCCAAGGGAGCATTGCGCATGAGCGCCAACCTCCATGCCAACGGCGGCCTGTTGCGCAAAGCCCTGCATATGCCCGATTGCCGGGATTATGCCGCTACGGTGACCAAGCCCGGGACCACCAGCGCCGAAAACACGCGTCCGCTGGGCAAGTTCCTGCGCGACATCATGAGCCTGAATATGAACAATTTCCGCGTGTTCGGACCCGATGAAAACAGCTCGAACAAGCTGGACGACATCTATGAAGCCAGCAAAAAGACCTGGCTGGCCGACTACCTGCCCGAAGATGCGGGCGGCGGCGAACTGTCGCCGGACGGCAGGGTCATGGAAATGCTGTCCGAACACACGCTGGAAGGCTGGCTGGAAGGTTATCTGCTGACCGGCCGCCACGGTTTTTTCTCCACCTACGAAGCCTTTGTGCATGTGATCGATTCGATGTTCAACCAGCACGCCAAATGGCTGGCCATGTCCAAGGAAGTCGCTTGGCGCGCGCCGGTGTCATCGCTGAACCTCTTAATCACCTCCACCGTTTGGCGGCAGGATCATAACGGCTTTACCCATCAGGATCCGGGTTTCCTCGATGTGGTGGTCAACAAAAGCCCGGAGGTGACGCGCATCTACCTGCCGCCCGACGTGAACTGCCTGCTGACGGTTGCCGACCATTGCCTGAAGAGCACCAATTACATCAATGTAATCGTCTGCGACAAGCAGAAGCATCTGCAGTTTTTGGACATGGATGCAGCGATCAAGCATTGCACCAAGGGTATCGGCATCTGGGACTGGGCGAGCAACGATCAAGGCGTGGAGCCTGATCTGGTGATTGCCAGCGCCGGCGACATCCCTACCAAGGAAGCGTTGGCCGCAGTGGTGTTGCTGCGCGAGAATTTTCCCGAACTGAAGATTCGCTTCATCAACGTGGTTGACCTCTATAAACTGACGCCCGATGCAGAGCACCCGCACGGTTTATCGGATAAGGATTTCGACAGCCTGTTCACGCTGGACAAACCTATCATTTTCAACTTTCACGGTTATCCCTGGCTGATCCATCGCCTGGCTTATCGCCGCAACAACCACAAGAACCTGCATGTGCGCGGCTACAAGGAAAAAGGCAGCATCAATACGCCGTTGGAACTCGCGATCCAAAACGAGATCGACCGTTTCAGTCTGGTGATCGACGTTATCAACCGCATTCCTACTTTACGTGTGGCCGGTGCGCATGTGAAAGAAAATATGCGCGACATGCAGATCGAATGCCGTAATTACGCTTACGAACACGGTACGGATCTGCCGGAGGTTGATAACTGGGTGTGGCCGTATTGAAACGGACTGTTCTAACTATCAACAGCGGCTCGTCGTCGATCAAGGCGAGCCTGTTTTCCGCTGACGGTGCGCGGTGCAATTTTCGCTATGAGCGTGTGCGGGATCAACGGGAAGCCTTCGACCAACTGCTGCACGATCTGGCGGGCGATATGCCGGAGCTGGTCGGGCATAGATTTGTTCATGGCGGGGACATCGTCGATCCGGCAAGGCGGGTTGACGCCGCCGAGCGTTCCCGGCTGGAAGGGTTGGCCTATCTTGCCCCGCTGCATTTGCCGGGCAATCTGATGGGGCTGGATTTATGCCTGCAACGTTTCAATGCGCCGCAAATCGTCTGTTTCGATACGGCTTTTCATGCCACAATGCCCGATTTGTCTAAACGCCTGCCGATTCCAAACGAGCTTGGCTTGTGCCGCTTCGGCTTTCACGGACTCAATTACGCCTATATCGCCAAAGTTCTACCGGACATGCTGGGCGAAGTCGCCTATAAAAAAATTGTCGTCGCTCACTTGGGCAGCGGCGCGAGCCTTTGCCTGATGGAGAACCTGAAATCCGTGGACACCACGATGGGCTATACCCCGGCAGGCGGCATTCCGATGGGAACCCGGAGCGGCGACCTTGATCCCGGCGTGATGCTGGAGCTGGCGAAGCGATACAATCCTGAACAATTGAGCGATATGGTGTTTCACAAGATGGGGTTGATGGCTTTGTCTGCCGGTGAGAATTCGGAGATGAATGACCTCCTTTCCAGTCATAGCGACAACGCCAAATTCGCCATCGATTATTTTTGCCGGCAGGTGCGGGCTGCGATTGGCGGCTTTGCGGCCAAGGTTGGCGGCATTGATGCGCTGGTGTTTTCAGGCGGCATAGGGGAACACTCGGCCGAAGTTCGTGAAAAAATCTGCGCCCCTCTGGCTTTTCTGGGATTCGCCTTGGACCTGGCCGCCAACAACTCGGGGACCGACGAAATAGGCCTTGCCGGATGCAGACCCGTACTTATCGTTCCGGCTGATGAGGAAGTCATGATCCGTGACCTTTGTCTAAGCGCCTGCCCATAAATATTCGGCCTTGTGAGCTTACAGCCCATTGGCTGTTATTCAACGAATCTATGGATTGGGGTTCTCATATCAGAAGTGTGCTAAAAGCCGCGATGGCAGGACTACAATTTCCTAATGGTCAAGTAGCGTAACGACTTCTTCACAGCTAATAATGTTTTTATTGCTATCGAGAATATAGTTAGCCAGCTTGGTAATTGCCGTCCAGTTTGCCCGGTCAGTTATGAAGTTAAATGCCACGGCAAACAACTCATCCAGTTTTTCGGCCTGTTGTTGTTTACAGGCTGAAAAACTCTGCAAATATTTATTGGCCAGTTCAAGGTCAGAATTACCGCCATAGTTTTTCAATGCTTTCAGGTTAACCAGTTGATGGTTAAATAGCTCGTCATCGGTATTGGCAATATGTTTAGCTTCGGCCAGTGGGCCGATAAGCAAGTTAATGATGTCCATTTCAAAGTCGAGCATATAATCTTTTGTCAAATGCGTCATTGCATCATTATTATTGTCCGCAGTTTCATGCACTAAAGTATCAATAGGCGAGGGCAATGATTCGATTGACCTCCCTCCTTGCACTCTTGCAATACAGTCATCATGCGTCACTTGATAAACTATTATGTCTTCTTCAGAACCATTGTTTAAATCTTTAAACATAATTTGAAAAAAAACCGGCGGAAGATGTCTGGCTTTATTATTTAGATAAATAGCAGCCGCATGTCCTGCTTCATGAAACGCAATACATTGTTTATGATCTAATAATTTCTCTTGACTGAGAGTATTAAATGTCTTGTTACGTTTCATATCGGATACCATGGTATTGAATTAATAAAGATGGGGTTTAGAAAATTTCTTGATTTCTTGAAGCCGGTAAAAAGCACTGGTTTTTAATCTCCGTTTAAGCGGTCAGGCAGTATTAAATAACTTTACTTAGATCTGGAATCTGATAGCTCGTCCGGGCATGTTGATGTTAACGAATAGAATAGGGGGATTTTGTTACATAGATATTTCCTTAAGATGACATGAATATTTCTGCATGTGGAAAGAGTAATAAAATATATTCAACTTATTGAAATATATAAAAATAATTTTATTGTTAGAAGTAGGGTTAATTAAGCCGTAGCCAGTGGAAGGCCGGGTTGTGATCAGATCGCATCTTGCTTTATTTAAAGTGCATAAGCCAGGTTCAGCCGGAGGAACAATCAACATAAAAAATTAATCATGTTGTCACGTAAGGTAATTACTATGGCTGTACTATAAAAATATTGGGAGTCAAAAGAATGACCAAGTATATGAAGGACTTTTACAGCTGGGCGAGAGAACAGATCAAACTGTTAAAGAAAGGTCAATTTGACAAGTTGGATATACCGAATTTAATCAAGGAATTAAAAACAAAGGGAAGAAATGAGGAGCAGGAATTGGAAAGACGATTATCTTTATTGTTGGTATATCTTTTGAAATGGGAGCACCAGCCGGCAAAAAGAAAAAAGAGCTGGAAATTGATGATACAAGAACAGCGCAAAGAATATGCAATCGTGTTAAAAGAGAATCAGGGAATAAAAGCGCGACTGGAAAATATTTTAAGCAATGCTTATGATCTGGCTAGAGTAAAAGCAGCAAAGAAAACCGGGTTAAACATCAATACATTTGAGAAAACATGTCCTTGGGCGCTGGACGATATAACAGATGAAAATTTTTATCCGAAACAATAGTCTTTACCTAATTGATTATTATAAATAATCCTACATAACTTCTGATTTTTGTGAGGCAAAAAACTGAGCAGCTGTTGCAGACTGTCTGAACGATTGTTTGCTTATGAACATGCATAAAACTTTCAAATTTAAAAAAAGTTGTTTGAATGGCCTCAGATCAGGCGCCTGCTTTCGGTTTTCGTGGACGAACTGAGTTTTCCAGGGTGAAAATAATATTATCTTGAAGCATACGAATATCTCGCAATAAGTCAATCATGTATAAGACCTACATAGCCCAGCAGTCCTACGATTTTAAAACCCTGCGCAACCTGATGGCGAAGGCTGCACCGGCACGTTCTGGCGACTACCTGGCCGGTGTGGCTGCCGTCAGTAATCTTGAGCGGGTCGCCGCGCAGTGGGTGCTTGCCGATGTGCCGCTAAAACGGTTCCTCAATGAAGCGCTGGTGCCTTATGAACAGGATGAAGTCACCCGCCTGATTATCGACGGACACGATAGCGCCGCTTTTGCGGCTATCAGTCATCTGACGGTCGGCGATTTTCGCAACTGGTTGCTGTCCGAGCAGGCGACAACAGCAGCGCTAACCGCTATAGCTCCAGGCTTGACGCCGGAAATGGCGGCCGCTGTGTCCAAAATCATGCGCATCCAGGATTTGATTCTGGTCGCTAAAAAATGCCGCGTCATTACCCGCTTCAGGAATACTATCGGCTTGGAAAACCGCCTGTCCACACGCTTGCAACCGAATCATCCTACCGATAATCCGGCCGGTGTCGCCGCCAGCCTGCTGGACGGATTGCTGTACGGCTGCGGCGATGCGGTTATCGGCATTAATCCTGCTTCCGACAATCTTGAGGCGACCTTGCGCCTGCTGCACATGCTGCATGAGGTTATCGATCGTTATCGAATACCGACGCAATCCTGTGTGCTGGCGCATGTGACGACGACCCTGAAAGCCATAGAGCAGGGCGCGCCTGTCGATTTGGTGTTTCAATCGATTGCCGGGACGCAACAGGCCAATGACAGTTTCGGCATCAACCTGGATTTATTAAACGAAGCACGTCTGGCCGCGCTGGAACTGAAGCGCGGAACGTTAGGCAATAACTGCATGTATTTTGAGACAGGCCAAGGCAGCGCGCTGTCCGCCAATGCCCATCAAGGACTGGATCAACAAACCTGCGAAGCCAGGGCTTATGCGGTCGCGCGCAAATTTAAACCGCTGCTGGTCAATACCGTGGTCGGTTTTATCGGACCGGAATATCTTTACGACGGCAAGCAGATTATCCGCGCCGGCCTGGAGGATCATTTCTGCGGCAAATTACTGGGCCTGCCTATGGGCTGCGATGTCTGCTACACCAACCACGCCGAAGCCGACCAGGATGATATGGATATGCTGCTGACCCAATTTGCCGTTGCCGGGGGCACGTTTATTATGGGCGTTCCCGGCGCCGATGACGTAATGCTCAATTATCAATCCACGTCGTTCCACGATGCGCTTTATCTGCGCCAGGTGCTGGGATTGCGGCCCGCGCCTGAGTTTGAGCAATGGCTGCAGCGACATGGAATTTTTAATGCCGGCAATCAGTTGCTGCAACAACCGGGTGTACCCGCATTATTTAAACCGTCTTTACAAAAACTGAGTGGGTACGGTGATGAGCAACAATAATGAACCGGCGATTATCCAAGATCCGTGGCACAGCCTGAAACAATTCACCCCGGCGCGTATCGCTTTAGGGCGGGCGGGAATGAGCCTGCCGACCCGCGCTTGCCTGGATTTTCAGTTGGCCCATGCGCTGGCTAGAGATGCGGTCAATATACCGCTGGATTTTGCAGGGCTAGAGCAGCGCTTGAATTTGCAGGGTTATCAAACGCTGACCTTGCAAACCCAGGCGGAAAACCAGACCGTGTATTTGCAACGCCCTGATCTCGGACGCTTGTTGAGTGCGTCGGCCATAGCCTGTTTGCAGCGCACGGTCCCCATACCGGCTGATGCGGTGGTCGTCGTTGCCGACGGTTTATCGTCTACAGCCATTGAACATCACGCTGAGCCGTTCCTGGGGTTATTGCTGCCGGAGCTGCAACGAAAGGGTTACAGAATGCCCCCGGTGTGTCTCGTCAAACACGGGCGTGTGGCGATTGGCGATGCTGTTGCGGAACACTATGCGGCCGGACTGTGCATCGTCCTGATCGGAGAAAGACCCGGCTTAAGCTCGCCCGACAGCATGGGCATTTACTTCACCTATCAGGCCAGATCAGGCATAAGCACCGATGCCGACCGCAATTGCATTTCCAATATTCATAACAACGGGCTGAGTTATCAGCAGGCGTTAAAAAAACTGCTGTATTTAATCGATGAGTCCGAAAAATTACAACTTTCGGGTGTTAATTTAAAAGACCAAACCACGGATACCGAACCGGATGGTCAGCTGAAACAGGCTAATTTTTTACTAGATTAATCATGTATGCCCTGCAGTGCTGTCAACGAGCTTTAGCTATTTTTTGATTGATTCAATAACGCGATGATCGAGCCAGCGTCTTTGGAATTCATCGGCCGGCAGCGGAGGCGAGAGATAATATCCTTGAATCTCGTGGCAGCCGTAGGACTGCAACAGAGCTAACTGGGATTCGGTTTCGACGCCTTCGGCGACTACCTTCATATTCAGAACTTGCCCCAGGGATACGATGGTCTTGATAAATGCCGCCTCGCTTGATGCTGAGTCATTGCTATAAGCCAGAATAAACGATTGGTCGATTTTAAGCGTCTGGATGGGCAATTTTTGCAGATAGGATAAAGACGAGTAGCCGGTGCCGAAGTCGTCCATGGCAATGTGAATACCGCGCTCCCGGATTTGATGTAAGCGCTTGGTCGCTGTTTCGATGTCGTGCATGATCAGGCTTTCGGTTACTTCTAATTCAATCCATTCGGGATTCGTATGGGTTTCGGCCAGAATGCGGTCGAGTACGTCAATAAAATCATCGGCCAAAAGTTGCAGGGGCGAGAGATTGATAGCGATTCGGAAGCCTGCCAGATTGTTGGCCCACTCATTGGCTTGCAAACAGGCTGTCTTCAGTATCCATTTGCCTAGCGGAATGATTAAAGCCGTTTCCTCGGCGATAGCGATGAAGCGGTTTGGCGGTACAATTCCGAAGCCGGGCCGCTTCCAGCGGATCAGCGCTTCGGCGCCGGTTATTCGGCTTAACGTGCTATCGGCTTTGGGCTGGTAATAAAGCTGGAATTCTTCTTGGTCTATCGCCAAGCGCAATGCGTTTTCCAGCAACAGTCTCTGGCGCGTTGCTTCATTCATGCCTGCTTCGAAGTACTGAAACATGCCCCGGCCTTTTGCTTTGGATGCATACATAGCGGTATCCGCATGCTTGGTCAGGGTGTGGAAATCATTACCGTCATCGGGAAAGACGGCAATGCCGATGCTGACGCCGACGAAAACCGTGTAGTCTTTAATTTGCACCGGTTCTGCCATGGCGTCGACCAGTTTTCGGGCAACCTCAGTGGCATCGGTGATACTGGTTAAATCGGGCAGGATAATGGTAAACTCGTCTCCGCCCATACGGGCAACGGTGTCGGCTTTGCGTAAGCAGCTTTGAATACGCGCTGCGATGATCTGCAATAAACAGTCGCCGGCCCAATGACCGAGCGTATCGTTGACGTTCTTGAAATGATCCAGATCAAGAAAAAACAACGCGAGACGGGTGTTATTACGTTGTGCAGAACAGATTTCGTGTTCAAATCGATCCTTGAACAGAAACCGGTTGGGAAGGTTGGTGAGCACATCGTAGTGCGCGAGCTGTTTGAGTTCCTGTTCCGTTTGTTTTTGGTGGCTGATGTCCGTGGAAATCGCCACATAATGAGTTAGCTGGCCCCGTTTGTCGGTAACGGAGCTGATGCTGAGCAACATCGGACAGAATTCGCCGTTTTTTCGGCGATCCCAGATTTCTCCTTTCCATCCCCCCTTATTCAATAGCGATTGCCATAGGCGTTTGTAAAAGGGCTGGTCGTGCAGTTTTGACTTAAATATGCGGGGGTTTTTGCCCAGCACTTCGGAGCGCTCATAGCCGGTTATCGAGCAGAATGCTGCATTAACCTCCATGATAGTACCCTTGGGATCGGTGATAAAAATCCCTTCGCTACTGCTCTCGAAGACTTTGGCGGCCAGTTGCAGCCGGGTTTCCCTATTTTTCAACTCGGTGATATTCAAGGCGGTTATGACGGCGCCTTCCAGTTTTCCCTGTTCCGAGTGCAGCAAACTGCTCTTCAGCCAATAGATGGATTTTCGTTCACTTCTCTTTTTGCCTAGAAGCTCATGTTCACCGGCGTAATATCCGTTAAGCCGGATGGTTTCCAACAGTATGGAACAGACAGGCCAGGGCAATGCCGGCAAGTGCTCGGCAATATGCTGTTGTTCGATAGGGGACAATAAGCCATCGATACCGGTCCCCAATAATTCAGTTTCGGTAAACCCGAGTTCGCGTTCCACCGCTGTATTCAGTTGCCGAATGCGGCCTTCCGTATCGATGACGAATACGAGATCGTCCATAGTATCCATGACGCGGTCGACAAAGCGGCTGAGGGCTTGCTGCTGATTCACTTTCTCCTGAAGTTTTACCTTTTGCTGTTCCGATTCGCTGAGCATGGCATCCATGCTTTCGGTGATGACTTGAATTTGCCTTTTCTGTTTCAATTGGGCTAATCGCAGTTTATCGATCTCCTCCCGAAGTTGAACCACTGTTTTGGAATCTTTGCTGCCGGAGATATTTTCAGCTGTTCCCAACAGGCTGGCTTCTTCGTGCAGGGAGACCAGAAATTGACCGTTGTGTTCCTGAACATGGAATTTTGAAGTTTTTAAATCGATCTGTTGGCGGTGTGCCGGACATACAAGGATATTCTCATTGACTAGCTGACAATGCGACAGATCGTGTCCTTCATGGGAGCAAAGGGCGGGGACGGCCTGAAACTGGCCCTGAATGTTGAAAATCAGAATATCGATAGGGTGATGTTCGCCCGATAATTGCAAGCGGCCTTTCCAGCGCGGTGGGGTATCCGAATCGAGTAATGTCAGCGATTCGACAATGATATTGCGAAAATTGGGGTTTTGACGGCTCATTCCGACAAAAGACCTCGTATCAATTGGACTGTTTCGGCCACGGCCTGTTCGGTTTTTTCGGACAGGCTGGGGGAGAAAGGCTTGATGGCGGCTATTTCGACGCCCACGATCAGAATATCCGGCAGTGGTTCCCGAATAACTTTAAGAGCCTCCAGCAAATACGGAATTCCCAGGCCGTGACCGGTGAGCTGCTCGGGTCTGTCGGTTAAATCTTCCGGCCTCAACACACAAATTTCACCGACATTTCCGAAATTAGCCAGGGCATCGACCAAAATCGCCTGACTGCAATCTTCAAGAAACCGGAGCGCATTGAGTCCGGCGATGCCCGCATAGAAAACCTCGACATCCTTCGGCCAGCGCAACCGGCTGAGCTGCGCGTGGATGTGGTTACCGAAGCCGTCATCTCCGTGCAGTTCGTTACCAAAACATACGATATGGCGTGTCCCCATAGCTTAAGGCCATAAGGTGACGCGTTTACCCGTGTCGAGTAAGTGTACTGTACAAACCAGACAGGGATCATGGGAACGGATAATGTGGCCGATTTCCACCGGATCGTCCGGATCGTCGACGACCAAACCGATCAAACTGCTCTCCCAATGCCCGTGCCGGCCTTCGCTGTCTTTGGGCGATGCGTTCCAGGCGGTTGGCGTGACAACTTGATAGCGGCTGATAACGCCGTCGGTGATTTGCAGCCAATGACCCAGCGCGCCGCGCGCCGCGGTTACCAGCCCAAAACCTTCCCCGTCGGGGATTTCTTGTTTGCCGGGCGGGATCATATGCGTGTCGTTAGGATGCGCGGCCAGCTCGTGCAGGGTTTCTCGCATTTTATGCAACAGCCGGGCGGTACGGTGTAAGCGGGCGAACTGGCGCAGCCAGGCATTGCCGCCCTCCGCCTGGTATAACGAGCGGATCAGCGGCTCGCCGTCGATCAGCGCATCGGCCAGGGGACCGGTTTGCACGACTTTGTTTTGATAGCGGGGCGCTTTGCACCAGGTATAGCGATCGGAATGGGGTTGATAATCCGGTATGGTTAGGCCCTGAAACGGATGACGGCCGCCCGGATAGGGTTGAAACCAGGAATAGCGCACATGCTCGGTGATTTCGGCTTGCTCGAAAGGCTCGATATCGCCTGTATCGCCATTGAGGAAGCCGGCGCTGAACAAGCGTTTGCGATCAGGAGGAAAAGCATCGGCATCGTCCGGGTCGTCGTATGCGCCGTAACTGAGCATATGGGGCGTGCCGAAACCCACTTGATGCAGGCCGATGTCGCGGCTCATCAGCGTGAACAGCCCGATGGCGCTGTCGGCGTGAACGTCCTTCGCTGCCAGCCAAGTGAAGAATTCGTCGGCGGATTCCAAGGCCAGCCAGGAATCCAGGTCTGTCCCAATGACGTTTTGTTCGAACCAGCGGGTCAGTTTGTTGAGGATGGACAGGCTGTCGATAATGTGGCTGCTGCTGGCAGGCGTAGTCACACCGCCAGGCAACATATAGGATGAGTGCGGCCACTGGCCGCCAAACAAGGCGATAATCTCGACGATATGACGCGAATGTTCGAGAGCGCCGCGGTGAACCCAGCCCTTAAACGGCAGGAAAGCCGTCCGTGCTTTTTGATAAAACGACCGATCGACGTATTTGGGGTTGCAAAAATCGGCGGTGAAGAACATAAAGGATTGCCGCAGATCGCTTTGTACGGTCTCGGCCATCAAACACAGGTTGCGAATGCGGACGGCTGCAGGCGGTACCGGAATGCCGCCGAGGTGTTCCAGCGCCAGAACCGCGGCGTTTAATTGCGCGGTGCCGCAGATGCCGCAGATGCGGGGCGTAATGACCAGGGAATCTTTGGGTTTGCGGCCTATCATGATTTGTTCGAATCCCCTATAGAGGGAGCCGATACAACGGGCGTCGACGACTTTGCCGTCTTCGATTTCCAGTTGGAAATCGAGATCGCCTTCGACCCGGTTAAGGTCGATTTGGATGATTCTTCTGGACATGAATTAAGGATCCATCGATTTGTTCAGCACCCGGTCAGGGGCCGCATCGTGGGCCAGACTTTTGTAAGCCATGTAATTGGCTCGTTCTACGCCCAGCGGCAGATGTACCGGTATGGTACCGATTTTTTCGGTGAGAAACAGATCCTGAGTCTGGGGAAAGTCGGGCGAAGTGCAACCGAAGCACGGTACTCCTGCCCTGGTCTTGCTGCTGCGGTTATTCCAAAGCTCGGTATTGCAAATGGCCATCGTGACCGGTCCCTGGCAGCCCAGGTTAAAGAACATACAAGCCTTACCGCCGAATTCGGTGTCTTCTACGTCATACTCATGATATTCATTGCGTGTGCAACCCTGATGCACGGTGCTATTAAAAAAGGCTTTGGGGCGGTTAATATGATCCAGTTCTATCGGCAGTCCTGAGGCCAGCATGGCCAAAGTTTTGGTCATTGCATTGGGATGAGCGGGACAGCCCGAGATATTGATGACCGGCAGGCCTTTGCGCGAGCGCCATTCGATCGGCAATAACCCGCCGGGAGATTGTTTGTCGAACTGCAAGCCGAGACAGTCAGTGGGATTGGGCGGTGCGGCATGGACGCCTCCGTATGACGCGCAAGTACCCAGCGCTACCACGTATTCAGCCTTTTCGACCAATTGTCGGATCAGGCTCATTTTGGAACGTCCCCGATACGGGTCGTACATGCCTGAGCCATTGGGCCCGGTGATAATGCTGCCTTCGATGCATAAAATATCGAGGGCTTGTTGATCCGCGATGATCGCTTCGATTAAAGCATCCAGTCTGCTCGCCGGCTCCACGGACAGCGAAGGTTGCCAGAGCATCTCGATGCTGTATTCATCCACGAGTTCCTCCAAAGACGGGCTGTCCGCACATAGAATCGACATTGTGTCGCCACCGCAGGAGCCGGTTTGTAGCCAAAGTAATGTCGTCATAAAAGTCTCTGTGATGCTTCACCGATAAGAGAAGGCGTTGTCGAATAAATGCGTATTCCAGTGGAAACTGCCGCTTCTATTGGAGCGTAGCGAGTGGGGGTATGTTTTACTCTATCTTGTTAGTTGTCGTCAAATTCGCTTGTTGTGCCTAGAGCCTCATATTATTTTGTACTTGGAGCGAAAGTGTGAACGTATGCAAAGGAGACAGAGAGTGCGGCGCTAGAGGAATTATAGACGATGCCCCTACGGCTACGCAGGGGCGGTTGTCTCGATGAAGCCGGTCGGACGGGTTTATGTTAACAGCAGAAAATCGTGGTGCATTTGCACGGATTCAAGCGCAAAGCCAAGTCATTCAGCCGGTATGACGGTGTTGGGTGAATAGTCATTTCTGTTTTAACGCCGGTTGCGGCGTTAATTTCCAAATATCCCGGTTGTATTCGCCGATCGTTCTGTCGGTGGAAAACTTGCCGCTGTTCGCGCAATTCAAGATACTCATTTTGGTCCAGTAATCTTCATCCCGATAGGCGTCTTCTACGCGTTTTTGGGCGTCTATATAGCTGCGGAAATCGGCAATAGTCATCCAGGGGTCATACGCGCTTTTTATCGAATTGATCAGCTCATCGAATATGCCGGGTTCAAACTGGTTGAAATAGGCGGATTCCAGGAGATGCATGACTTGTTGCAGGTCTTCATCCTGGTCGATAATGGCGACCGGGTCATAATGGCGCCGTCTTGCTTCAATCTGTTCTTCAGTCAAACCGAATAAAAAGAAGTTTTCATCGCCCACTTCTTCGCGAATTTCAATGTTGGCGCCGTCCAGTGTGCCAATGGTGATCGCGCCGTTCATCATCAGTTTCATATTGCCGGTGCCTGAAGCTTCCTTGCCGGCGGTGGATATTTGCTCGGATAAATCAGCGCCCGGACATATTATTTCCATGGCTGAAACGCGGTAATCCGGCAAAAACAGCAAGGTCAGTTTATCGCCTACATCGGGGTCGGAATTAATGACCTGGGCGACATTATTGATCAGTTTGATGATTTTTTTCGCCATACGGTAGCCGGGCGCCGCTTTTCCGCCGATTAACACGCATCTTGGCACACGGTCAGCGTCGCCTTTTTTAATGCAGTTATAAAGATGGATGACATGCAATACATTCAGCAGCTGACGCTTGTATTCATGAATACGTTTAACCTGCACATCGAATAAGGCATCAACGTTAAAATGCAGTTCGGTGTCGTGTTTGAGTTTCTTAAAGTCAATCAAACGCTGTTTTGCGGCCTGTTTGATCGCGCGCCAGCGTTGCCGGAATTGGGCGTCGTCAGCGTAGGGCTCCAGTTTTTTCAGTTGCGATAAATCGGTAATCCACCGGTCGCCTATCGTTTCCGTTATCAGGCTTGCCAGTTCCGGATTACAGGCGGCTAACCAGCGCCGCGGCGTCACACCGTTGGTTTTGTTGTTGAATTTATGCGGCCATAAGGCATAA
This sequence comes from Methylobacter sp., assembly GCA_023229605.1. Classification (GTDB taxonomy): domain Bacteria; phylum Pseudomonadota; class Gammaproteobacteria; order Methylococcales; family Methylomonadaceae; genus Methylobacter_A. Next base: position 12,567 of record JALNYY010000017.1, on the reverse strand, counting down.
AAGTCTCTGAACAAGTCTTGCTTCAGTAACTGGGAATGCAGTTGGGCAACCCCGTTCACGGAAAAACTGCCCACTATAGCAAGGTGGGCCATTCTTACCTGTTGCTGGTCGCCTTCCTCTATGATCGACACCCTGCTTAATCGCTCATTATCTGCGGGCCAGTGCATCGACACTTCAGCCAAAAAACGGGCGTTGATCTCAAAAATAATTTCCATCAGCCGCGGCAGCAACCGTTGCATCAATATCACCGGCCATTTTTCCAGCGCTTCGGGCAACAAGGTGTGGTTGGTGTAGGCCATGGTGTTTTTGGTGATTGCCCATGCCTCATCCCAGGCCAGGCCGTGCATGTCCATCAGCAGGCGCATCAATTCGGCAATTGCAATGCTTGGATGGGTATCGTTTAACTGGAAGCAGCTTTTTTCGGCAAAGCGATCGAAATTATCGCCGTGCAGGCTAGTCCAGTGGGCGATAACATCCTGTAAACTGGCGGAAGCCAGGAAATACTGCTGCCGTAATCTGAGTTCCTTGCCGTTTTCATTGGCATCGTTGGGGTACAGCACCATGGTGATGTTTTCGGCGGTGATTTTTGCCGCGACGGCTTCCGCATAATCGCCGGCATTAAACTCATCCAGGTTAAACTCTTCGGTGGCCACCGCCTTCCACAGCCGCAATGAATTGACGGTTCCATTCCGATAGCCGGGTATCGGCGTGTCGAAAGGCACTGCCAATACATTGCCGGTGGCCATCCAGCAATGCCGTTGATTGCCGTTCTCATCGGTCTGGATTTCGGTATGGCCGCCGAATTTAATGCAATGCGAATATTCCAGCCGTTCAATCTCCCAAACGTTGCCGTGACGCAGCCAATGATCGGGTTTTTCAACCTGTTCGCCATTAACAATATTCTGGGTAAACATGCCGTATTCGTAACGCAGACCATAACCGATGACCGGCAGCTGCAAGGTGGCGCAACTGTCTATAAAACAGGCCGCAAGACGGCCCAGGCCGCCATTGCCGAGTCCCGCATCCTGCTCGCTGCTGATCAATTCTTCAATGGAAATGCCGAGATCGTACATGGCCTGGGTAACCGTGTCGGTTACCCCAAGATTAAGCATGGCGTTGCTCAAAGTCCGTCCCATAAGAAATTCCATAGACAGATAATAACCCCGTCTGCAGTCATTGCTTTTATAGGTTTGATGCGTGGCTTTCCAGCGTTCCATCAAGCGGTCGCGAATCGCCAGCGATAAGGCTTCGCCGGCATAATAAGGCGAGCGGCAGTTTTCATCCCTGCCCAGCAGGTGGACATAATATTCTTTGAAATCATCAATAAAATCATTTTTTTCCCTGCCTTGTTCAGGGAGTTTGGTGATTGATGCTTTGGGGTTGCTGATAACGAATTTGTTGGTGGGCATTATTTAATCCTGAAAGAAATTTTTCTCGTTCCCATGCTCCCCGCAAGGGAAGACGTTTGAATATTACAGTATTGTAGACAGGCGTTTCCGGCATCAGTTAGGACGATGCCGCTTGGTTAAGCAGTTTTTCAAATTCATTGAGAGGCATAGGATTGCCGAACAGATGGCCTTGATAAGCGGAACATCCTAGGTGTTTTAAACAGATAAATTGTTGTTCGGTTTCCACGCCCGCGGCAATCACGTCGATCTCCAGTTTATTGGTCATGGCGATGACTGTTTTTACGATCATTGCATCGCCGCTGTCGATGGCGATGTCGCGCATCAGGAACGGATCGATCTTTAACTGGTCGATGGGTAACTTCTTCAGCTGGCTCAATGAAGAATAACCCGTGCCGAAGTTATCCATTGAAAACCGGATGCCGAGCAGTTTCAGCGCCTTCATTTTTTTGATGGTGTTGGAGATGTCGTGCAGCATCAGGCTTTCGGTCAGTTCCAGTTTAAGCCGCTTCGCATTGACGCCGGTTTCTTCCAGTGTCCTGCGCAATTGTTCAACGAAGTCAGGGTGGCTGAATTGACAGGGGCTGATGTTGACGGCGATCTGTAATTTCTTTTTAAGCGGGTCGGCTTGCCATAGTTTGAGTTGTTCGCAGGCGGTTTTCAGCACCCATATTCCTATGGGCAGTATCAGGTTTGTTTGTTCCGCTATGGGGATGAATTGATCCGCAGCAAGCAGTCCGTATTGCGGATGTTCCCAACGCAACAGGGCTTCCGCTCCGAGCAATTGGCGATTACTGTCTACCTGGATTTGATAGTAAAGCTTGAACTGGCGTTTTTCCAACGCAAGGCTCAGCTCCGATTTCAAGGTCCGGTCATGCTCATGGTCGGCGCATATCTCCTGGTGCGCAAAGGCCGCGGTTATATCGGTCTTGCCATACCAATCAACGTCATGCAGTTTAAAAAGGCTTTTGGTCAGCCGATTGGTAACCAATTTGCGTCCTTCCCTGTCTTTGAGCAGCACGGCATCGGGAATCGCATCGATCAGGCGGGTAAGTTGCGAGCTGAAAATATGCAGTTTACCCTTGTTCTTGTGCAATTTTTGCATCGCGTTGCTTTGTTTTTTAATTAAGGCGTATTGATCTTGCCTGGTGTTGGACAGTTTCTTTTTCAGTTTTTTGGTCATAAATTTTCCACGGGGAATGTGGTTGTTATCGGTTGCTTGTGCGTTATAAAAAGTATTCATTGCGGACCTTGCCTTATCGATAGAGCACCTTGCTACCCGGCGCCGGTATGGGGCCCAAAGCGGTGCATGGGAGACGGGAAGTTTTCATTGTTAAAATTCCTCCCAATCGCCATTAGCAACAGCCAGCAGTTGCGTCTTGGCTGCCGCGATGTGTTCAAGGCTATGGATGGCATTGCCGCCGGTTCTTGTGCTGTCCCAGATAAGATGTTCTTTATGCTCCCGATGACGGTGATGGTGCGTCGTGTGAAGCGCCGGCAGCACCATTGCTGCATCTTCAACAACATGAATAGTGCTCAGCCTGGACGATCCGCCGTCTATTTTAAAGCCGCTTACCGTGGCGACCAGGTTTTGCGCCTGCTCTTCCAGCGATTCGGCAGCTGCGGCGGCTTGTTCGACCAAGGCGGCATTTTGTTGGGTTACATTATCCATCTGGATGATGGCTAGGTTGACCTGTTCGATGCCGGCGCTTTGTTCGACTGAGGCGGCGGTTATTTCCGACATCATGCCGGAGACGCCACGGATGGCGTTGAGGATTTCTCCCATCGTGTAACCTGCCTGATCGGCCAGTTTGCTGCCGTTATCGATTTTTTCCACGGAGTCCCCAATCAGGTTTTTGATTTGTTCCGCGGATGCCGCAGCGCGTTGAGCAAGGTGACGCACTTCGCTGGCTACGACGGCAAAGCCTTGTCCATGCATACCGGCATGGGCGGCCTGGACGGCGGCGTTGAAAGCGAGAATGTTGGTCTGGAAAGCGATGTCGTCGATCACCGAGATGATTTCCTCGATTTTTTGCGAAGATCCTTTTATGTCTTTCATGGTTGCGACAACCTGGCCGACCACCACGCCGCCTTGGCCGGCTATTTCGGCAGCGCCGATGGCAAGCTGGTTGGCCTGTTTGGCGTTTTCGGTATTATGCTGCACGCTGGATGTGAGTTCTTCCATGCTGGCTGCGGTTTGTTCGAGGCTGGTGGCTTGTTCCTCGGTACGGTGCGCCAAGTCATTGTTGCCCGAAGTGATTTCATTTGCCCCGGTGTTGATGCAGCCGGTGGCGTCCTTGATTTGATGGATGATGTCTTTGAGTCGTTCCACCGTGGTGTTGGAACTGTCTTTAAGTTGCCCGAAAGTGCCTTGATAGTCATTGGTGATGGTTTCGGTCAGGTCGCCGCGGGCTAGGGCGCCGAGTACGCGCACTACTTCATTGAGGCCGGTTTCGCTGGTGCTCAACAGTTGGTTCAGGCCTTCACCCAGCTCGCGCAGAAAGCCTTCCTTGCCCCGTAAATCGAAGCGTTTGCTAAAGTCGCCCATAATGGCGGCCACCACAATGGTGGACACCTCTTTTTCTACGGCGACTTCGGCGGTGCGATCCTGCCATTCCGCTACCGAACCCAGGCGCTGTCCCTGATCATTGATGACCGGGCTGGCCGTTACCAGCATAGACCGGCCTCCCAGTTCCATGCTGGCGGTATAGGTGCCGGTTAAGGAACCGAGCAATTGAGCCTGATGCGCAGGGTTCTTATGAAAAGCGTCAATCTTGCTGCCGATCAGCTGGTCTGCTGAAAAATCAGGCAGATCTTTGCGGATACCCTGCTCGGCTTTGCTGAGCAGGTCGCATACCGATTTGTTGACATAAATAATTTTACCGTCGTTGTCCGCAATCATTACCCCGGTGCTGACGTTATCCAGCGCAATTTTGACGCGCAGGCTTTCGTCAGCGACGCGCTGGGTTTCGGCGACGTCAAAACCGAGTTTGGTCTGCATCGATTTGATGGCTTCCATGACCTTGCCGATTTCATTTTGACGTTCTATGTCAATGACATTGTTGTAATTGCCTTGGGCAATTTGGCCGAAGTGGGCGATGGACGCTTCAAGCGGATGTATGATGACGCGGATCAGAACCCAACCGAGCCACAGCACCAGCGCGATGCCCGCCGCGATCAGGCCGATGGAAATATTGCGGATAGTTTCATGGCGTGACTGGGTTGTACCGAACGCCTGCTTGGCCACATCAAGCTGCAATTGCATCAACTGCTGGATACTCTCCTCAACCGGCGGGTAAAGGCTGTTGATTTTGTCAGCAACAACTTTACTGGCCAGTGTTATGTCATTAGTCCGCAATGCCGCAATGGCGGGCTTTAATCCATCCGCCACGAAATTTGTTCTGTTTACGGCAAACTGGTCGGCCAGTATTTTTTCTTCATTTGTTAGCTGGGTGGTCATGTACGCATCCCAAAGCCGAGTAATTTGCTCGATATTTTGCTCCACCTCGGCGGTATTTTTCAAAATCGCTTCGGGGGTTGGGGTATTGAGGCCGGCGATAATATTCAGCCGATTAGTCAACAGCAATTTTTGAATCGAGGCAATCTGGCTTATGGGCAGGGTGCGATCCTCATATACGGTACGCAGGCCTTCTTTGGCCTTGCTCATGCCGAGTAAGCCTATGCCGCCGATAACCAGCAGCAATATAGACAGTAGACCGATAATCGCGACCAGACGGGACTTGATGGTCAAATCGCTGAATTCTAATTGCTTTAAAATAGAGGGTTTTACGACCTTGCCATCTTTGATTTTCAGCTTGCCGGCCTTGCCTTCGCGAAATAACCGGTAAGCCGCGTCGGCCGATTTGACTTGCTCGCTCTCGGGTTTGCTGCGCACGGACATGTAACCGACCAGTTGGTCGTTTTCATAAATAGGGGTGGCATTAGCCAAAACCCAGTAATAATCGCCGTTTTTGCAGCGGTTCTTGACTATGCCGGTCCACGGGCGGCCTGATTGTATTGATTTCCACAAATCCGCAAAGGCTTCGGGCGGCATGTCAGGATGACGCACTATATTGTGCGATGCCCCGATCAGTTCTTCCCTGGAATAGCCGCTGATACGGATAAAAGCATCGTTAACGTAAGTGATCACCCCTTTTAGATTGGTGTTGGAAACAATAGAATCAGACTCGGTAAGAATATGTTCCACATCGGTTACGTGCTTATTAATTTTCATGCGCTGTTTCCCGGATAGTTGTTGGTTAACTTTTATTACAAAGAGACGCTTTAGGCTTAATTAACTGCATGCAGCTTGGTTGCTTGATCCTATGCACAATCGATTGAATATTTTCATAACCTACGCGAGGGATGCGGTTGTCGCCAAAAGACTCGTTGTTAAAGTTCTTCCCAATCGCTATTAGCAACAGCCAACTGATGAAGTTTGGCTGCCGCTATGTTTTCAAGGCTAGGAGGGCATTGCTGCCCGTTGGTTCTTATTGTGTCCCGATGGCATGTTCTTTATGTTCCCGATGATGGTACGCCAAAGAGCCATGCGCTTGCCGTCCCGGTAAAACAGGTCGAAGTTCGCCTCCCCGCACCCTAATGAGTGTAAAGGGCACTAGAGGCGGCGCATCGGTGGTTAATTAACTGCGTGTAATTTGGTTGCCGGGTTATGTATGACGGGTTGGAAATTGTCGCAAACTTTTGCGCTCATCCGTTTGTTGATAAAGAGGCTGTTGCCTGTAATTTTTTTGGCCATTTTTTTTGCTTCGGACGCCAAATCGGCTATATCGACATGGGAGTGGCATAGACTGGTTGATACGGGGTCTACCAGGCCGATGGACAGGCTGATCAGTGGAAAAAAGCATTTTTCTCCGGTTCTGTTTTCAGTATGAATGCCTCCGGCTTTTATGTCTTTGTCACTGTAATAGGCCGGGACGGTGTTTTTAAAGGCTTCCAGTATGTTTTCGCAGCGTATTAACCAGTCATTGCAGGTGAAAATCACAATAAAATCATCGCCGCCTATATGGCCAATCCGGCCGCTCTCTGCCGGAATATACTTAGTCAGCGTATTGGCAACGGCTTTGATGATGTCGTCGCCGGCATCGTAGCTGTAAACATCATTAAAGGGTTTGAAGTTATCAAGATCGAAGTAGCCGAAACCGAAAGGTGTTTTGTTAGCCAGTAACTGATTGATCTGGTTATTGATCGGAACGCTGCCCGGCAATAGCGTAAGGGGGTTGGCGTGTTTGGCATTGTCGATTTGCTGGCGGGTAAATTCGGCGAGTAAATCCAGCAGCGTGCCTATGCCCATATATTCCCCGTTTTGGGTAATGATAAAAGCCGGGTCATTCGTCATTAATGATGTCAGTTGCTTACTGACTAAATCGATGGGCATGTTTTTATCAATACATAGCGGCGTATTTTCGATAAAAGTTTTTATCTGGTTTTTACCGTGTAAGTCGATGCCGTATCGGCTGGAGAACAGTTTGGTAAGAAATTTGTCGCGAAAAATAATGCCTGAAGCCAGGTTGTCGTCAACCAACGGCAGTATGGTGAGTTCGCTGTTGTGATGGAACAGGTTCATCACATCGCTGATGGTGGTTTTGGCCGAAATAGGCGCGATGTCTCTGATGATATGGACAGCTGTCGTGGCGTTATTAAATGGAACGGGTTTGTAATCCTTGGTTTGATCGATAGCAAACAGCGCTTTGTTGATTTCCTTTACAGGGATGGCCGTAGGCCGGGCAAAGTAATAGCCTTGAGCATTAGTAATGCCGATTTTTTCTATGGCTTTGAACTCGTCCTCTGTTTCGATACCTTCAGCGATGACGCTGCAATTGAGAGAAATCGCCATACTTTGAATGGAGCGAACAAAATTAAGCTTGATCGGGTCATCATGGAGGCCGTGGATAAAGTGTTTGTCTATTTTTACGTATTCCGGCAGCAACTCCGCCCAGAGCCTTAATCCCGAATAACCGGCGCCCAAGTCGTCAAGGGCAATCTCAAAGCCCATGCTTCGGTAGTGCTTGGCCGAGGCGCGCATGATTTCGTAGTTATCGGCGGGCTTGTGTTCGGTTAATTCGATAACCACTGAGCGGGGATTAACATCGTATTGGTCCAGCAACCTGAGCGTCTCGCCTTTTTTAAATTCCGGTTGCAGCAGCACCAAAGGGCTGGCGTTAATAAACAGCTTTTCTTTAATGTCGAGATCGGCGTAGTGTTGTATGGTTATCTCACGACAGAGGAATTCGAGTCTTGTGCTTAAATTAAATCGTTCGGCCGTAGTAAACAAGTTAAAGGGGCTATGCAGAGGGCTATCGGACGGGCCGCGGATCAGCGCTTCGTAACCCAGTATTTTCTTTTGATTTAAGGAAACAATAGGTTGAAAATGCGGCGTTAATAGCTTGTCGTCAAGGATATTGATTATTTCTTTGCGTAAATCCGGCATTTGATAGATCCCCTAAACATGTTGAGGTTTGCAGCAGAATAGGCGGCTTTTATTACGTGGATATTTCTTTGGGATGACATGAATATTTCCACATCTGACAAGAAACAGGGGTATTTTGTTTAAGTTATTGAAAATATATGGATTATTTATAATTTGACGACCTGCAACTAATTCGCCGCGGCAATTTTCGGCTTCAATGCCGCGGCTGCCGCTCGGATTAAGCGTTATCGGGTTTTAACCGCAATGTCGATAAATAGCGGTTCCCCGGTTTGATAAATAGTGGCCGATTTTTACGAGTAGACGTTATCATATCCAAAACCATCAGAAATCAGCCCAATCGGTGCGCACAGCACTACCTATAAGGTTGGCCCCTATAATCGACGAACAGGAAAGACGCTACAGTGTTTGCAAATCCATTAACCCGACAAATCACCGATTTTATTTCCGGCATAGGCATCCCTGTGCAGGCAGGAGAAACTCCGGACAATGTCGTCTTGCCCGGTATTCTGATTGATAAAGGCATATTGGTGGTGGACGAAACCAAGTTGAAATATCCGGGAGATTTGTTGCATGAAGCCGGGCATTTAGCGGTGATGACCGGTGCGCAACGCAATGTTTTATACAACGATGTCAGTAAAAATGCCGGAGATGAAATGGCCGCGTTAGCTTGGTCTTGGGCGGCGCTGGTGTTTCTAGGCCTGCCGCCGGAAGTTGTATTTCATGCTCACGGCTACAAAGGCGAGTCAGGCTGGCTGATAGATACTTTTAGCAGCGGCGGCAATATCGGTGTGCCGCTGCTACAGTGGATGGGGCTAACCGCCGAACCGGGCAAGGCCGGGCAATTAGGCAGGGAGGCGTTTCCGCGCATGCATCGCTGGTTAAGGGAATAACCCGATCTTATGATGGCGGCCAAAAATGTTTTTTGGCCGCGGCTTTTAGATTGTAATTGCTATCCTGAGGCCGGATTATTGGAGATTAAAAAGCTAGGCTTTCTGTTTAATCCGATAAGTTGTTCTTAACGAATCAATTCTCTGGCGTAGTTCCTTGCCCGGTTTGAAATAGGGCGAATATCTGGCCGGTACGTTCAATTCTGCTCCCGACCTGGGATTTCGACCTGTAAAAGGCGGGTGGTAATGTAAGGAAAAACTGCCAAAGCCCCGGATTTCTATTCTGTCGTTAGCCATCAGCGTTTCGCTCATGTGCTCGATCATGCAACCAACCGCCAATTCCACATCTTTACGTTCCCAATGAGGCCGCTTTTTTGTCAATATGTCAATGAGTTTTGATTTAGTCATATCAGGTTCTGTGTGTATTTAAAATTTATTCAGGGGTGTGGGGCATATGCCCCTATTTCACTGCGTGAAATGCCTCAAAAATCGTAGGATAGTTTGTTTGAACCCAGTATTTATGCCGGGTTGAGATATTTTTTATAACGCAAGGTTAACTAACAAGCATATACTATGCCAATTGGCGCGGCTTATTGTCGCGCGTCAATCGGTCACATTTCCAAGGCCGGTTTTATTTATTAGACTAAGTGCAACTCTTGTGTGTCACTCCCTTTAAAGGGATGAGAGTTTACTGTCCTTCCTCTGCGTGCGGTCAGCAGCCCTGGCCGCATCTTTTTAGCCTACGGGTAGAGTCATGAAACGGAATTACCAAGCTGATGCATCCTGCTTTATTAATGATCAAGACTTGATCAGACAAATCGCTTTCCATGAGGCCGGCCACGCTGCCGCCATTTATCTTTACAATAAGCAAAAACAACTGCCCCCGGTGCATTTCCAAATCACCATCAAGGCGTTGGATCGCCAAAAAGACAGTTCTTCGAATAATCGCGCATATGATCATTTTGCAGCAGTTGTGGAGGGAGGCCGCCTGATCCACAGCCTGCCGGTGGCGTTGATTGAAAGTACCCGTTATTTCTCCGCCGCAGAGCAAGATGTATATCAGACGGCTTTTGAGGCCGACATGGTCAATTTGCTGATCGGGCCTCTGGCGGAAGCGAAACATGTAGCCTTTCGCGATGATGAATCGTTTAATGCCCGATTGGTTAACATCAATGCCCTGCATTATTATGGCGGTACATCCGATCTCGAAAAGGTTTATGAGTATCTGGACATCTTTATCGCGGGCAGAAGCCGGCGCGAAGAGAAGCTAGCTGAGCTGTTTGAGCAAGCCTTCCAGTTCATAAACTTGCCTGCTCATTGGCGGGCTGTCGAGCGATTGGCTGACTATATTCTGGGTAACCAGGAAAATATAATCAGCTGCGAGGAAGCGATTGCTGTGATGGATAAAGCGGGGCGCGGCGGATGGGGTGTTAGTGTTTAAGCGGATATTATTTAGGCTTTCGCAGATCATTTATGACCATGGCGACTTGCAAACGGCCAGCTATTGCTCAATTTGCAAAACTTCCACCGTACTCCATACATCTTCAACAAAATCCGCATCCATTTTGGGCATACCGTCCTGTATCCATTGCACCAGCGTTTTTGCGATATTGGGATAGGTAATATGAACGGCATGATTATCATGCAGCCAATGTTCAATAACAGCGGTATCCAGATCGTTCATAACATGCCCGTAACCAAGTTGCTGCAAGGCGGCGGCATTGGAAATTTGTTCCATTTGCGCATGCAGCGGTTTAGCCAGGATCTTTTTGCCCATTTGTAACGATTCGCTGGCCAGTTCAAATCCGGCATTGCTGATAATGCCAGCACAATCATATAAATCTTTCTGAAAACCGTCGCGCGACAGCGGATTACAGGTGATGTAATCAAAGCTGGATGGAACCACTTCAGGCGAATAAACATGAAACTGGAAATTTTCAAAAGGCGACAAAAGCCGGACGACTTCATTCGGGTCTTCGAAGGGCAGGTACACGATGATCTTGTTTTTGATAATACTTTTTGGCGTTTCCGGCGTATCGATAATCGGCGGCAAAATGGGTTGGCCAAAATGATGCCAGTGCAGACCGATGCCCACATCGGCGGGGGCGAAATACTTCATGACCTGATCGGCGATAGGGTCTGAACCCTCTCTGGGGATTTTATGATTAAACGCATATTGGTGGCCGATGCCTAAAACAGGTATTTTCCGTTTTTTTGCCGCCCAGGCGGTGACCGGCTCAAAATCGCTGATCACCAGATCATAACCGCTCAAATCCAATGACTTTATATCTTGGATAAAAGTAATGGGTTTGGCGTCTCGCGCTGTTTTAAGATAATTGACTTGCCCTTTCTCGGTATTAAAGGTCAGGCCGGTACGTAATTGGTAGCCGTTAAATATTTCCATATCAAAATACTTATGTGCAGGGCGTCCGGTAAATTGAAAGGTAACGTCAATGCCTGCGGCATGGAGTTCTTTTGCCATAACCCGTGCGCGGGTGATGTGGCCGTTACCGGTACCCTGTACACCATAAAAAATTTTCATATAACGATTTGTCCCAAGCTAAAAAGTGCTGTGCTGATACCCAAAATGACGCCTACCACCGTATCGGTCGGAAAATGCACTCCCAGAACCACACGGGAGAAGCCGACCAATGCCGCCCAGCAATAAAGAAGGATCATTAAGGGAGGTAAATAATATCCGAGCAGTGTCGCCATCATGAAAGCGGCGGAAGTGTGCCCGGAAGGAAAACTGAATTTATCCGAAGGGGTAATAATGCTGCGGAAGTTTTGCAATGCCGCTTGCGGCCGATTGCGCCTCAGGCTATTTTTGAGCACGAAATAAATCGGCCTTTCGATTAAAAAACCCAGCAGAACAGCTTGCAGAAAAGGGCTTTCAAAGCCTTCAGTCCAATACAACAAGCCTATGATGACCAGATAAAGCTGGCCATCGCCGGTTTTTGATATATAACGGCTGGCCTTGGTCAGGTTGGCGTACATTCTGGCATTGATCAGCCAGGTGAACATGAAAACGTCGTATTTATGGATGGAATAGAGCAGTTTCATATCTTTATCCTCCTGAAGGAAATTCTGCAAAATGTGTATCGAGCGTTGCCGGACTAACCGGCTGCGATCTTTTGCAGTGATGAAAAGCATTAGCTTTCGGGGCAAGAGTAAAACTCTTCTATGACAAAGACATGAACGTTTGTTTAAGGTTTTGTGACAGAGTCACTGCAGACAAGGTGACTCCGGACAGTATAAGGTTAAGCCGTGTGTGGTTAGCTGGTCGAAGCATGAGCGGCACCTTATTCATTCTTCCTTCGGGATAGGGGACAAAATGCACAAGTTATTTCATGTGTGTCCTCTATCGAGGCGACCGACAGCCCGTTCATAAAGACGACTAAGTTATTTCTCACCTCGTCCTTCGGTATCTTCAGCGGCATAACAGAACACACCGCTGTATTGGAATTTACACGCGTTCCCCACACCCGCGGGGGGCGAAGCGGCAGGAAAGCGGTACTTGCGCCATATACAAGCCGTTCATGGCGTATAAAAGATATTTAATCGGGCATTCCATGCTTCGAATATTCGATTTTAATATCTGTTGTAGGTCATGAGCGGTTACCCGTTTTCCTCATTGACTTTGTTTTTGATATCCACCCAGTCTTTCAGTTGCGTCGCCACCCATGCGCCGTCATCCAACGTCAGGTCATGGCCTGCCCAGGAGTGGCTGCGTAGCTCCAGGTTCCATTTTTTGTGTATCGCCTCCGAGCAGGCCGGAGCCACCAGTCTATCGCCTAGTCCGTTTAACAATAAAACCGGCTGCTCC
>JALNYY010000016.1 GCA_023229605.1 Methylobacter sp. | reverse complement strand
GACGCTATCAAGCAGCAGCAGGAATTAACCGACGCTCACGGTGCGGAAGCGGACTGCCGCTTGAGTGAGTTATTATCGCGTATTGACGCTATCAAGCAGCAGCAGGAATTAACCGACGCTCACGGTGTTGAAGCAGACCTCCGCCTGGGCGAGCTATTGTCGCGTATTGATGCCATCAAACAACAAACAGAGAGTATTTCTAATAACCCATTTTTAAGGATAGGCGGCTTAATGGCTCGCCTGTTCATATGGAGAAAGCAAAGCAATGAATGAAATCGTTCACAAAAATTCGGCGCCAACTTCGCCGCGCCTTTCTTTCATATTATTAGATTGGGGTTGTCGTGAGCGTTTTACAACCCTAGATTGGCTAAATAAACAGGATATTCCCAGAGATCAATATGAACTGATCTGGGTTGAGCTCTATGACCGGGTGATGGACGAGGTGATGGAGAAAGCTGATGTGGTTATTACATGTAATCAGAGTGGCACATATCATAAACATCTTGGCTATAACATCGGCTTGTTGCAGGCTCGGGGAGACCTGATTTGCGTGTGCGACAGCGATGCGGTTTTTCCCGCTGATTTTGTGCGCTCCGTTTTTCGATCGTTTGGTATCGACCGGGGCGATGCAGCTCAGCCTTTGGTTCTGATGCATTATGAGTGGCGTACATCGTTGCTATATCCAGACGGTCTTTCCGATGCGGAGGACCTCAAAGACGCAGAGCGCTGGCAATGGTGGCCTTTGATCGTCAACGAAGGGGCCTGCGTGACTGTGCGCAGGGAGGATGCCGTTCGGTTTGGTGGATTTGACGAGCACCCAAGCTACGTCGGCTATCTTTGCGGCCCTTATGATCTGGCATGGCGTCTCGTCAATGCAGGTTGGCCGGAGATATGGCACGACAGTTCAGTGGCGCTGTGGCATTTTGCGCATCCCGATCCTATAGGCACAAATGGACAAAAAGCTTCGCTGAAGCAATTGCTGGAAAAAGCTTATCCGCATATCCATGGGCATGCGTTAACGGCTGTTGAGGCGTTCTCCGTTGGGCGTTTCCAGCCGCTACAGGAAAACCCGAAAATTTGGGCTTTGCGTATGCAGGATCGTCATATTGGGTCCGAGTTGGAATCCCGATACGCTGACCTGACCGGGCAAGACGGCTACTCTTCTTGGGCGGTGTTGAGATTATGGTTGTCGCTAATCAGCGAAATTATCGATTTATATCTGAAATCGCGACTTTGGGACCCCATGCGTAAACATATTCACTCTTTGATTGGCGAGCGTGCTTATCTAATACTTCGCGCTATTAAGAGGGATTTTGTCACTGTCAAAAGAATCAATCACACCGGGTTGGCGGAAACTCCGACTTTGCTGTGCTCTTATCGCGGTTATAACATCGTAAAGTTCGAGGACAGCTTCTATGCCGCGCCTTATGGCATAGGGGAGCTGGATTTGACGACAGCGGAGGGAAGGGGCCATCCCGAGTTGCTCGTTTCCGGGAGCTACAGCGAGCTTATCGAACAGGTGAAAACGGCATCTAAGGGGTATTGGCGCTCCCATCTATGGCGGTTGATTAACGGCTTGCTCGGAGAGCGGGTCTATAGGAAGCTGGATGCCGCTAAAGGAGGGCTCGCCGCGGTCAAAAGAACCAAGCATACAGGGCCGGCGGAAATCCCGATTTTGCTGTGCTCTTATCGCGGTTATAACATCGTAAAGTTCGAGGACAGCTTCTATGCCGCGCCTTATGGCATAGGGGAGCTGGATTTGACGACAACGGAGGGAAGAGGCCATCCCGAGTTGCTCGTTTCCGGGAGCTACAGCGAGCTTATCGAACAGGTGAAAACGGCATCTAAGGGGTATTGGCGCTCCCATCTATGGCGGTTGATTAACGGCTTGCTCGGAGAACGTGCCTATAGGAAACTGCATGCCGCTAAAGGGGCGCTCTTCGCGGTTAAAAGAAGCAAGCATACAGGGCCGGCGGAAACCCCGATTTTGCTATGCTCTTATTGCGGTTATAATATCGTAAAATTTGAGGACAGCTTCTATGCCGCACCTTATGGCATTGGCGACTTGGATCTAACGAGCGAGGAGGGGAGACACCATCCCGAGCTGCTCGTTTCCGGAAGCTACAGCGAGCTTGTCGAGCAGGTGAAAACGGCATCTAAGGGGTATTGGCGATCCCATCTATGGCGGTTGATTAACGGCTTGCTCGGAGAGCGGGCCTATAGGAAACTGCATGCCGCTAAAGGGGCGCTCTTCGCGGCTAAAAGAACCAGCCATACAGGGCCGGCGGAAACCCCGATTTTGCTATGCTCTTATTGCGGTTATAATATCGTAAAATTTGAGGACAGCTTCTATGCCGCACCTTATGGCATTGGCGACTTGGATCTAACGAGCGAGGAGGGGAGACACCATCCCGAGCTGCTCGTTTCCGGAAGCTACAGCGAGCTTGTCGAGCAGGTGAAAACGGTATCTAAGGGGTATTGGCGATCTCGTTTCCGGGGACTTGTTCGCAGGCCTATTAACAGCTTGCTCGGAGAGCGTGTCTATAGGAAGCTGGATGCCGCTAAAGGGGCGCTCGCTGCGGTCAAAAGAACCAGCCATACAGGACCGGCGGAAATCCCGACCTTGCTACGCTCGTATCGGGGCTATAATATCGTGAAATTCAAGGGTAGCTTCTATGCCGCACCTCGTGTTATAGGCGACTTGGATCTAACGACCGAGGAGGGAAGACACCATCCCGAGCTGCTCGTTTCCGGAAGCTACAGCGAGCTTGTCGAGCAGGTGAAAACGACGTCAAAGAGTTATCTGCGATCCCGTCTATGGGGCCTCACTCGCCGCAATATCCGGTCTGTCGTAGGAGCGCGCGCCTATTCGATACTTCGGGCTGCAATCGTTGATAAGTAGCGGTGGATCGAGTGGTGATACTCAGTGTACTTAAGAGACTCCGCTATTGCTGTCAACTTATATATGCTATAACATAAATAACGTGTTTGATAAGCTCTATGCCGTCTGTTACGGCGTGGACGACTTAAATTTAACGACGGAAGCGGCCACTCACCCAGTTCTGTTGGATCAAATGATTTTTTGCTTTTAAAAAATGGTGCAAACGCATCCATCCAAACGATAGGATTCAGAACGCACTTTATGCGTATTTACTATGGAAAAACTAAAGTACCACGATATTTTTTTGACCCATGCCTGGCGTTTTCATGACGACTGGACGAAATTTTCCGAACTTCTGGACAATACACCAGGAATTGCATGGCGAAACTTCAGTCTGCCTTGGCATGATCCAGCAATGAATGCAAATACAGAAGTTGGCGGACGATTTATCCGTGATTTTCTTGAAAGTCAAATTATTCCTGTGCATGGCGTTGTCTTGCTCACTGGTGTGTATGAAATCAAAAGTGCCCGTCGCTGGTTTGATATGGAAGTTGAAATGGCGCGGAAGCACAACAAGCCGCTGATCGGAATTCCTGCGATCGGGGAAAAAACCGTTCCCGACGAAGTTAGCGGCTTATGCGATGCGTGTTGTGAATGGGATGCAATGGAATTATTGGCAACGATAGACCGGGTTAGAGAACTCCCCAAGTACTCGATCGCAGTTTGAAGAACGCACCATAATTCCAAGACCCTATTGTTACTGAACATGAGAGATTGAAAATGAGCGATACCACTGTTATTTTGACGCTGCAAGAGAATCAAGCCACAGTAAGGGTTGAAGGAACCCGTGTAGTATTTAGCCCCCACCAGTGTTTTGCATTTGACAATGGCGCTGAGGATGTTGAATGTCTAGACGCGCTGGCCGCACATCTGAAAAACTTTCCCGGCCTGGTTTTTCTCGGGTCGAAACGGTTTATAGATTATTTTCTTCGCCATGCGCCTGATATTGGTGGCCATATTATCGGTGCGATAGCTTATGAGGACCCTGCCGGATATGATAACGAATGCGGCTTTGCTTCAGTCGCCGTGGATATTGGACTGTTGCCGGAAGCTGCTCAGACAGTATTTCTATGCGAGACTCTAACATTTCCACGGATGCAGATTAAGCAACGCCTGCCTAAATCGGTTAGCGTCATCGAGCCGACAATCTTGGCGGAAATTGCCCCGGCAATCCTCCCTGCCCGAGGATGGACAGCGCTTCAGCGTAACATATATCCCATTGCGATACCCGAAATAGAGTTCAAAAGCGGACTTGATTTCGCGATCGTAGATTCTCCTTCACGTAACCTGTCGTTGATGCCGAACGGGCTGGCGTATTTGAACAATGCCTTGAAAAAAACCGATGTTTCATTTCAGATCCTTGATCTTGATATCATCTCCTACCATCGGTTCCATATTCATCGTCTGTACGATATGGGCGGGCACATTGTTTTGCCTGGGGATTTGTCGTTGCCGGAGGATCCTTGGCAAGCCGAGCACTATGATTTATGGACAGCAGCTGGCGGTGGGGCAACGGGGGTAACGGGACGGAACGAAGTGCTTGAATTTTTCAGGCCGTTGATTGATGAAACCATAGAAGCAGTTGTAAAAGCCCGGCCGAAGGTTCTGGGCCTTTCCATTCAGGGGTGTAATGAGGCGGCTGCACGGGAAATTGCAACAGGTGTGAAAGCGGGATTTCCCGATATTATTATTATTGTGGGCGGCTTCAGCTGCTACAACGCCGATATTGGTCGCCGGGCATTCCCGGAATGCGACTATATGTGTATCGGTGAAGCCGATCTGACGGTGGGACCGTTGCTTGAGGCCTTGGCTCGGGGAGAGCGGCCTTTTAATCAGCCAGGTGTTCTTTCGCGCTTCGACACTCCGGAATTTAAATACCTTCCTGCTCCGATGATTCATGATTTGGATAAGATCGAGTTTCCCAAATATGAATGGTGCGACCTGAAAGTTTATCGCAATTTCAATGATTATCAGTTGACTCCGATCATCGCAAGCCGAGGCTGTCGCTGGTCTCGTTGCAGCTTTTGTGCCGAGCGCTTCTATTGGCGGATTCGCACACCGGAAAATTTTGTGGATGAACTCGAATGGCTGGTTAATCATGGTTGTCACCTGTTCATGTTCAATGAGAGCGATCTTGGCGGGATGCCCGAGCGGGTAGAGGAAATTTGTGATGAGATCATACGAAGAGGACTTCACCGCAAGGTAAAGCTTACCGGGCAGCTGCGGGTCAATAAAAACCAAACCAGATCATTCTTTGAGAAGCTTCGGGCCGCCAACTTTGTCGCTCTCAGATTCGGCATTGACGCCTTCTCAGAGAATACGTTGCGCCTGCAGAAAAAAGGTTACACCGTTGAAATGATCTCCCAGAACCTAAAGGATTGTTGGGAAGTCGGTATTTTTACCGAAATCAATTGGGTTATCGGCGTTCCGGGAGAGACCGACAAGGATGTTGAAGAAGGTATTGAGTTGATTCTTGAGAACAGCAAATATATTGGACGACTGGCGAATATCAATCCGCTGATTCTGGTCAATGGCAGCGTTTATTGGATTGACCCGGAGGCGCATAACATCGTCTTTAAGGGGGACAAGGAACAGGTCTATGCAAAGTACCCACGGGCGTTGCCGGCAGATCAGTGGCATAGCACGGAACCTTATATCGACGCCCAGGTCAGGAAGGAGCGGTTTGAGCGAATCGTGATTGCTCTTTACGAAGCAGGGTTTAACGTGGGAGCTTGGGCCAATCGCATCATTGAGGATGTCAAATTCTCGCGTGATAAGGCGCGCACGGGTGGGGCCGAGGGAGACGATAATTCCAGCTTTGGGGAGTTTGAGATCGCCGGTGGAGAAAAGACGCTTCCTGCCCCGGATATGACCGAAGAAGAGCAAGCGGTTGATTTGGCTAGTCACCGCTCTCCTCTCGAAGAGAAATCGCTAGACTCCAAGGCTGAACAGACAGCAAAACCGGCGGCTGCTCCTCCTTTGTTTGGAATCGCCGGGGAGCCGCCGCAGCTGGTGAGAAAGACAGACACTCACAATGTCATATTCCATAACGGTTGGTACTATGGTGTGCCTCATGCATTGGCGGACATTGATCTTACAGATCCAGAGACCGCCAAGCTGTCAGGAATTATTAGGTTTACTACCGAAGAAGAAGTAATTGCGTCCATAGAAGAAAGCGCAGAATGGGCGAATTCGCGCGGACAGTATGATGATCAAAAAAAGCAGCGCGCTTCTGGATCCTATATGCGCGCAGACAGTTTGGGCGAGGCATCCGGGATAGGCGAACTCCCCGCCAAGCCAAAAATTCTTCGATTCGGAGAGAGTTATTTGGCCGTTGATCAGCAGGCTCTAGCAGATGCGCTTAGTACGGCAAAGCGTTTTGTTGATGAAGCGGCAAGCAACGATGAAGTAACGATTCCAGAGAGTTCACGTCCGATTCATGGTGGTACGTTTATTCGTCGGATGGCGGAACGTTTTTTGCCTGGGCTTGCTCACTCACGAAATACAACAACTGATAACGGCGTATTGTCGGCAACACAGGATGGCGGTCCTGAAGGCGATGAGGGAAATTTTAATATCGTCTCGGTAGTGACAAAGAGCGCTCAACCTGAATTGATGTGGACGATCGGGGCTTTTAATATCGTCAAGTTTGACGGTGTTTATTACGGCGTACCGCATGGAGCTGCCATCGATTGGGAATCTAGTGCAATTGCAGAGATTCCAGGAATGTTGGTCGAAACAAATGTTACAGATTTGGTTGCCATGATCGAAAGCCAATCTGAATCAGCAATGCAGGAAACGGTTGTTGCCGATCAATCCACACGAGTGGCTACCGACTTCCTTTCCAAGGAACCGATGTTGCTGGCGACGATGGAATCGGAACGTTACAACATTGTCTCTTATGAAGGCTGGGTTTATGGAATACCGCATGATTTAGGCGCCATTGATCTAACCCAAGTGGATGTCATCGAAATGCCTGGCGTTATTCGTGATGTTTCCCGCGATGCCGTTGAGTCTGAGGTGGTCACGCGAAGCAAAGAGAAAAGGCAGGCTGCTTAAAGTGTGGTGGAAGCGCCCTCAGGTCAGTGATCAAGTTTTTTCTACTCAGGGTATATTGCAACAGGTAGACCCCTATTTTTGGCGGGAGCATCATTTTGGCCTGCCGCGGGCCAGATGGGATCGACTCAATGGGTGCGCTTTTTGGGTCACCGGGGCCGGTACCGGCTATGGTCGCGCAATTTCCTTGGCGCTTGCGGCTGCCGGCGCGCAGGTATTCCTGACTGGAAGGAGAAAAGAAAAATTACAAGAGACGTTAGACGAAGGGATAGCTCTCGGTATCAACATTGATCTTTGCATACCTGTCGTGGCGGATATTTCGGTTGAGTCCGATCTTGCTCATGCAGTAGAAATAATTTCACAGCACGTTTCACATCTGCATGGATTAGTGAATAATGCGGCTTTTCCTCAGCCTGGCGTCGGTCCATATCCGCTGGCCGATTTGAGTCTTGCCGCGTGGTCTGAACTTTTTGCAACAAACGTTACTGCCCAGTGGCTCACAAGCCGCACTGCCTTGCCTTTGATGACGAATAGCGGCATGATTCGTATAATTTTCATGTCATCGGAGGCGGGTTGGGCCTCTACCCCAGGGTTTGGTCCCTATAATGTAAGTAAATCTGCCGTAAATACGCTTGGTGCCTCCCTAGCCGCAGAATGCGTCGAGCACTTTCCTAACCATGATGTTCAGGTCAATGTGTTGGTGCCTGGAGAAGCGTGTACGGAAATGAATCGCGGATCAACAGAGAGTCCCTATTCTGTGGTCAGCATGGCATTGACTTTGTTATCTCATCCGCCGGAGGGGCCGAATGGGTATTTTTTCCATCGCGACGGACGGCACCTTGCGTTCGCATATTCAACTGCTTATATGAAAGATCTCTTGGTTCAAAAGTAACGGAGTGTGGACACTACAGGAGTATCTGTTTAATGATATTATTGTAACGGTTCCTCGTGATTTCTGTAGAAAAACATCATTTATCTCAACTTCATGTGTTTGGTTAAATGCGGTTCAAAGCAGTTGGAAAATTCAGCATGGCTCGTTTTTTGGCAGTTAGATATTAGTCAGTTGTAATGGTCCATATTTCATAATACTGAGAGGTTTGAGGGCGAATAACCTCTTCTTAATTTTTATTTTTTATTCAATGAACTTTCCATCAATCTCGTTATTATTACCCACGCGCGGGCGGCAAGCCCTTGTAGACCGACTCTTCAGGAGTATTGGCGAGACAACGACGCATTTAGATCGGGTTGAGGTCATACTGTATGTTGACGATGATGATACCGATAGCCATCATTTGGACAGTGAAAATATCCATGTCGTAAGGATTATAGGTCCGTCATTATCCATGGGGGGCTATAACAGCGCCTGTCTGGCACAGGCGCGAGGCGACATCATTATTCTCATTAACGATGATATGGTGATTGGCACTCATGGGTGGGACGAGAAGATTGCTGAGCTGGATGCAAGCATTCCGGACAAAATTTACTTGGCTTACGGCAACGACCTTTTCAAGAAAGGGAATCTTTGTACATTCCCGATTCTTTCACGGCGCACATGCGAATTATTGGTAGAACCTTATCCGAATGAATATCAAGGCGCATTCATTGACTACCACCTGTTCGATATTTTTAAACGGCTTCAACACGCCGGGTTTGATCGCATCCATTATATGAGTGATGTCGTATTCGAGCATCTACATTACCGGACGGGAAAGGCGCCTTTTGATGAAACCTACGGTAATCGTGGCCGCTTCGCAGACGATCCAGCTTTCCTTGCACTAATTGAATCTCGACGGGAATCGGCGAGCTGTTTACTGCGGGTTTTACGCGGCGACGCTCAATTTAAATATATTCCAAGCCCTAGAGCAAAGAAACCATGCCCTAGTAGTTTGTTTGGTGCGATAGCTTCCTTTTCCAGAGATTTTTTAATGGATCGTGATCTACCTTTGGGCTGGCGCACTTACTTGTGGGTTTGGTTTATTGGCAGATACATGGCGGGACGAGGAATGCTGAGGCCATTTGTTCATTAGCAAAAATAGAATACCAAAACTTTTAAATTTTGAAGGATAAAGATACATGACAAATAACAAGCAAGCGCCTGTAATTGGCATTATTGGTGGAAGTGGCGTCTACGATATTGAAGGGCTGACCAACAAACGCTGGGAGCGGGTCCATTCCCCGTTTGGTGCGACTTCCGATGAGCTTCTGTTCGGTGAGCTGGAGGGGCAACAGATGGTATTTCTTCCTCGCCACGGACGTGGACATCGGATTCCGCCAAGCGAGATCAACTTTCGCGCCAATATTGATGCGTTGAAACGGGCTGGCGTCACAGACGTTATCTCGGTCAGTGCTGTAGGCTCCTTGCGCGAGAATTTACGACCAGGCATGTTTGTGATCGTTGATCAATTTATCGATCGAACCTTTGCCCGCGAAAAAAGCTTCTTTAGTACCGGCTTAGTGGCGCACGTCTCCATGGCACACCCGGTTTGTGACCGACTCGGTAATCATCTTGAGGTGGCTGCACGGGAAGCAGGGATTGAGGTTGCCCGTGGCGGTACCTATCTCGTGATGGAAGGGCCGCAGTTTTCCAGTCTCGCCGAATCGGAGCTGTATCGAAGCTGGAACTGCGATGTGATCGGCATGACAAATATGCCCGAAGCCAAGCTTGCACGAGAAGCAGA
The DNA here is from genome assembly GCA_023229605.1 of Methylobacter sp. Lineage (GTDB taxonomy): Bacteria > Pseudomonadota > Gammaproteobacteria > Methylococcales > Methylomonadaceae > Methylobacter_A. The sequence continues at coordinate 35,949 of JALNYY010000016.1, read as the reverse complement.
GCTTTGCTATGCGTCAGTAGCGATGGTGACCGATTTTGATTGTTGGCATCCCAATCATGATGATGTAACCGTGGAAGCGATTGTTAAGGTGTTGCTGGCTAATGCTGATAATGCCCGCAGTATGGTGAAGAAAGTGACTCCTTTGTTACATTCGGATGCTGCAGCTACGTCCTGTACATGTCGCAGCGCACTAGAGCACGCGTTGATAACCCCGCCGGAGGCGCGTGATCCAGAGATGATGAAGCGTCTTGACGCCGTTGCTGGTCGGGTGCTTGGGCAATAATGCAGAACTTTCGTGTCGTTAGTGAATAAATTTTCGTCTAAAAATGTGGCTGTCCCGAGACTCCATATCTCAGCGTTTCAGGAAATAGCAGAGGCAGGTAAGGCAGTCGTTTTACTGCAATATTTCCGCGTTGTGACCTAGATTTTGGGGATGGCTGCAGGCTTTTGGTCGTCGCCTTTAAGCCTGCGGTCGTCGCTCATTGCATGATTGCGTTTGTAAGTGCCAGCATGATACGATGGCAATATATAATACATGGGAATCAAAGAGCTATCCGTTCTTGCTGGCATGACGGAAAGGCCTGTTAGCTACAGTAGCCTTGTTTTCTTGCTCCTTCTGTCTTACGGTTGGATATATATCGGCGATACGCCTCAAACCTTTTACTAACCAGCAATTTGATTTCAACGAAATAGTCCGGCGTATATTGTTGCCTCTGTTGTCGGGATCTTTTTAGTTGGAATTAAATTTACAACAAGTACTTTCAAGAAACGAACGGATAAATAATGAAAACAACTCTCCTGGTTATGACTCTCAACGAAGTCAATGGTATGAAAGCAATTATGCCGCAGATTGATAGGTCCTGGGTAGATCAAATCATCGTTGTGGATGGCGGCTCTACAGACGGCACCATTGAGTGGGCTAAAGAGAACGGGTACGAGGTTTATGTACAAAAACAGAAAGGATTTCGCCACGCCTACAACGAAGTGTGGCCTTTGGTGACCGGTGATGTGGTCATTACATTCAGTCCAGATGGTAATTCGGGATCTGAGTTAATTCCAGAGTTGATTACAAAGATGAAAGAGGGTTACGACATGGTCATAGTCTCGCGTTATCTAGGTAACGCCAAGAGTGAAGATGATGATGTGGTCACTGCTTTTGGTAACTGGCTGTTCACCCGGACGGTAAACTTGCTTCATGGCAGCCATTATACCGACGTAATGGTTATCTATCGAGCTTATCGAAAGGCTATGGCTTACGAATTAGGTCTGGATCGAGAAGATGCTTATGCGCTGCCTGAAAAACTGTTTGGCACCAATATCAGTTGGGAACCGTTATTGTCAGTTAGAGCGGCCAAGGCCAAACTAAAGCTGGCAGAAATTCCTGGCGATGAGCCGGCAAGAATTGGCGGCGAGAGAAAATTGCAGGTTCTGCGCTGGGGAGCGGCCTATTATTTTCAGTTTATTAGGGAATTGTGGTTCTGGAAACCTGCAAAATGATACGGCCACGGCTTCTGGTTAAAGTCATCAAGCATTGGGACGTTCAAGACACACTTTCAAAGTTCGTAATAGTGGGCTCTTTGCTTCTTGTCTTTCTCGCCTATTTGCCGACATTACAATTCGACTATGTAACACAAGATCAGTGGCGAGCCTTTAGATATTCAACTCAAGAGCAGACTGCTTATGACCGCGCAAAAGCTTGCGCAGGAACGACTTGGAAGTTTTACGTCCAGACTGGAAGGCCGCTGGTTTGGATAGCAGAGTGTGTGGAGCATGCAACGGTAGCAAAGATTTCGGATTTTATCTATATGCGACCAATAGTTCTCTCTATTGCGCTGCTTACGGCAATGTATCTTGGGGTGGCCTTGGCTCCAATTACGGGTAATTTATCCATGGGGATTCTGGCGGCTTCGGCCTTCTTGATGGCTCCAGGATATTCTTTTATGTATCTGCAAGGTATGTCGGCCGGGATGGTATTAGTGGCTATTATTTTGGCGGCTGCATCATTTAGCCTGCTAAGAAAACGGTTCGACCAAAACGTAGTTGCCCAAGACTTTAAAATAACAAAACTTTGGATACCTTTTTTTCTGTTTGTGTCGAGTTGTTTAATTTATCCGGCATGGGCATTTTTAGTTGTTCCGTTAGCTTGGATGGCATTCAGTATTGATGATAAAAGTTCTTGGATAAATAGGCTTAAGCAGTTCTTTTTGACGCTTTTATTTTATTTCGTTGCTGCAGTTTTTTATTATATTTTCGTAAAGATTACGTCCTTAATGGTGACGCTAACTGGTTACAGCCCTGACTTGGGGGGGTACACAGTGGCGGTGCAGTTGAGTCCCGGCATAATCTGGGGACGCATATTAGAAGCGGGAAATTATTTTTATGCAATGCCGCTGTTAAATTTTAATACGCCGCATGGCTTGCCTGTGGTTGTGCTTGGGCTTTTTTCAGCAAACACTGCTTGGTGTGCATATAAAAACAAGAGCATGAATTTATTATCCGCCATTGCTTTCAGCGGACTCATGTTCATTCTTGGTTGCTTTATTCTTCTTGCTTCAATTTCACCATGGTTATTTAGTCGAATGGATTCGCTTGGTGGCAGACATCTTATACCTTGGTATTTGTTTTTTTGTGCGAGTTCTGTTGGATTAACTTTTTCTGTTGTAAAAAACCTTTCTCCAAAAATTCGGAGGATGGCGCCGGTTTTTATGTTAATAGTTTTTGTGGTGCCTGTAGCGATAGTACAAAATAAACTCTCTTTTTTAGAAGCCGTTGTTTCTGAAATCGAAATTCAAAATATGCGCTCAACATTAGGCAAGTGGTTGGAGGACAAGGGCTATCTGAATAATAGGTATTTATTGGTTACTCTTCCTGTAAAGGAAAGGCCGGCTTTTGTAGAAGAATTGTTCCAAGGGACGGCGGCGATTGGTGAAAATGCAGTTCTGTCAAGTTCCAAAAATCCTATCTCAATTTCATGGATGATCAACGCGCTACTTAGGGAGCGAGAAGACCACCCGTTAGGTAAATCAATCGAGATAGTTGACTGTTCTTTTGATCAAAATTGTGTAACAAACACTCTCATGTATAGCGACAAAGTAGCGCTAGGAATCACATATGGTGATGTGCCAATTAAAAGCATAGAAAATCCGTTCGAAATAAACAATTCAATTCTCACCTCAAAACCGGTATATCCGACGATTGAGCTCCTGGCCATTGAGCGACCGGTATTGCCAGACATCACAGCATCATCTCAACTGGAAAACTATGGCCCTCAAGGTCTACTTGCGCAGATTAGTCCTGGCTGGCATTCTGAGCGCAATCCGAAGTACCCGCAGTCGATAACGGTAGATTTTCATGAGCAACGTGAAATTCAGTTGCTGGGGTTGTTGCCCCAAGAGGAAAAAACCGACCGCGCACCAAAAGTTATAAGCATTGAAGTTGCTAACGATGGAGAATTATGGGAGCCGGTAGCAGGTTCAGACAATGCTTGCATATCGAACGCAGCTGAGGGGTGGCACGATATCAGTTTTGCCAAGCCCGTCAAGACGCGTTATTTGAAAATTTCCATATTTTCAAATTGTGGCGATCCAAGTTTATTGACTCTGAAAGGTCTGAAGATTAAATAATTAGCACGCCGGTCCTAATTCAGTGGCATAAGGAATGGGTACGGAACCAGTGATTGCGTATAGAGGAGTGCCTAGTGGATTCGCAAACACAAGCTCGTAATGAGTTATGAATTGCGGAACAGGTTCCAGTTTTTAGCATATCTGAGGATATATAGGTTGAATCGACTGGCAAGAGCGTCGCGCAAAGTGATGGGTAAGGTCGTTTGCTTGTGCAATTATCGTATTTTTATTCATTTCTCATAAAACTTTTTGATTACTAATGTTAAAAGATATTCAAATTTCACTAAAGCTGGTTTTTGTTTTATTGTTATTTATGACATTTGTAATTTACTGGGATGGATTGATAGATGTACCCAGAAGGGATCAATCAGGATTCCTTGCAGAAAAAACATATTTCACTTCCAATTTTGATTGGCTTATACACACATTAAGCTATAACAGAACTCGGTTAATTGGGGCGGGAGATTATTATTTATTCCGCCCTGTACATATGTTTTTGATTTGGGCCGCAGACATTTTTTTTCGTGATCAGCCGAAAATCAGCGGAGCGTTAAGTATCATTTATCTTTTTTTGGCAGCCGCAGTATTATTTTTTCTGCTAAGAAGTATTTTGAATGATTTAGTCAGTTTTCTGTTTGCACTTTTGTTCATAGTTCAATACGTTTCTCAAGAAATTGTGTTGTGGCGCCACATTAGTCCTTATTTATTGGCTTTATTTTTTTGGGGCTTAAGTCTTCGCAGTCTTTTAATTCATCAAAGGACAAATAAGCATTCTACCTATGCGATTGGAGCTTTTTTCTTATTTATTGCTTGCTGTATTCATGAGATAGTTGCTGCAGCGGCAATTATTTCAGTTGCAGGTTTTATTTTTTTAAGAACGGAAATACCTTCCCAGCAAAAAAAGAAATTCTTTATCGCTATTATCGCCCCGGCCATCGCTTATATTGCTTTAAATATTTTAGATTTCTATTATTATTCGCCTGGCAGCATACTTGGCGTCGCAGATAAATCTATTGGTTTCGAGCCCATGCAAATGCTTGCTTCAATATGGTCCGTTCACTCCGCTTCTGTTGCCGCCCTAATATTCCCCTTTACTGTTGCAATGCAAGATGGCGGCAGTGGAATACTGGTCTGGGCTTTTAATAGCGACTCTTTAGCAATAAAATCCGGAGGGGTTATCGGCTTAGTTTATATTGTATACTTTGTTATACAGATAAAGTTTCGTGAAACCCTCATCCGAAAGCATCGTATAGTAGTATCGAATTCCAATAATGACTTCAATAAAAATCTAGGGGTTGTTAATTCACAGATAATTTTTATTTTTTCGCTGTCAGCCTATTTATCATTTTTGATTTCAATTGGGATAGGGCGAGTATATTTAAGATCAGTCGGCTACCTACACGAAGCTACCTATTATTATTCGTTCTCGGCATTCTTTCTTTTGCTGATGTTGGCATCTGGTTGTTTGTTTATGAATAAGCAGAAGAAAATGTTATTAGTTCTGTTTTTAAGTATTATTATATTGTTTAATTGGTATAAGCTTCATAACTCGTTGGATAAGTATGCAACTGACTCTGGAATTTGGTTGACGCAAAAAAATTCTACTCAAGATTTTTTTCGCAAAAATACTAATTGGTGCTTTGCGGGTTTTGATTCTTCATATTCAAAAAGCACACAGTTAATTTCATATTATTTGGAAAAAGATAACTGTTCAAGTTATGAGCTGAATAAAGATAAAAACGGAGTATTCATATTATTTGATGATAAGGGAGAGGTTAGTCATTACCATCTTTTCCCAAAAATAAAAATTAACGTAACGTCTCAACTCGAAAAATATGGACCTGAGGAGTTGTTTAGAAGCCAGCAAGCAGCTTGGCATGCAGAAAAACCGCCTAAATACCCTCAGTCGATCACTGTAGACTTTTACGGACAGCGCGAAATTAGCCTTCTGGGATTGTTGCCCCAGGAAAGCAAGCCGGAACGCGCACCCCAAGCCATACGTATTGAAACCAGTAACGATGGAAAATCATGGTTGCCTGTTGCAGATGTTGACAATGTCTGTGCATCGAATGCGGCCCAAGGTTGGCACGATGAAAAGTTTGTGCAGCCTGCTATGGCGAGGTACCTGAAAATTACCATATTTTCAAATTGTGGAGATCCAGATTTTTTAACGTTGAGAGGTCTAAGAATCGAGGATCTGCCAAAAGATTCGTCATACTGGGTGAGAGTCGATCAATTATCAGACTCGCAATGATCAATGATTGGTGTTAAGGGGCTGACCATCAAAAGACGATTATCCATGCCGTTTCCAGGTTAATATAGAAAAGATAAAGGCGCATGATTGCTACAGCCAGCCAGCCAGTCATGCTTCGCGCAATCTCGATTATGCAGTCTCTTTAGTCTGCCGTCTCTTCTCACTCATGATTGCGGTTGCCGGCGATGACATGATACGATGTAAGCATTATGCCCTCTCGGGGTCAAGAGCTTTTCGGTCTTGCTTTACATGTGCTTGGAGTCACTACATGATTGTCTTACGGGGAATCGAATGTTCTTTCCGGACTGCCAAATGCGGGGGATGCTGGAGAAATCCAAAGGCTATGGTCAGTGAAGTCAGGACCGATCAATAACAATGTTTATTCACAAGGAAAATCTAGGATGCCAATAAAATCACGTATTCGTACCGTCCCCCATTATCCTAAAGAAGGGGTGATGTTTCGGGATATCACAACGCTATTGAAAGACCCGGTGGGTTTTCGAGTCACCATCAATGAATTAGTTAACCGCTATACGGGTGTAAGAATTGACCGGGTTGCCGGGATCGAGGCGCGGGGATTTATAGTTGGATCGGCGTTGGCTTATCAATTGGGTGTGGGCTTCGTACCCATTCGCAAAAAAGGCAAGCTACCGTCAGAAACGGTTGGTCACGATTATGAACTTGAATACGGCACTGATCGTATTGAGATACATGTGGATGCGGTATCCCAAGGTGAGCGGATACTGCTTGTGGATGATTTGATTGCTACCGGCGGCACGGCTGAGGCGGCATGCAAGCTTATCGAGAGCATGGGCGGCAAGATTGTGGAATGTTGCTTTGTGATTGATTTACCTGATCTTGGCGGTCGCGGCCGGCTGGAAAAGCATGGACACAAAGTTTTTGCACTTTGTGAATTTGAGGGCGATTGACAATGGTTGATGTGAGTAACGATAGCCAGTCTGTAGAAACATTACGCTGGCGTGATGGGCGTCTTGAGATGATCGATCAAAGAGTGCTGCCTGCACGGTTTGAATATTTGCCTTATAGCTCAGCCTCCGAGGTTGCGGAAGGCATTCGTTCGATGGTGGTTCGCGGTGCGCCTGCAATTGGCTGCGCCGCCGCTTACGGTGTTGCGTTGGAAGCCATGGCTCTGCGACAAGCCAACCGTGACGCGTTTGCTGCGGGCATGGAAAAAGGATTCGATGTGCTTGCGGCAAGTCGGCCTACGGCGGTGAATTTGTTCTGGGCGCTGAAACGGATGCGCGAAGTGTGGGAGGCCAACAAGCAAGGCACGGTGGACGAAATTGCTGACCGTCTGCTTGCTGAAGCGCATGAAGTATCGGCCGAAGATGTTCGCATCAACCGGGCTATGGGCGCTTACGGCGCAGCCTTATTGCCGGACGGCGCGCGGGTGCTGACGCACTGCAATGCAGGTGCCTTGGCTACAGCGGGACATGGCACGGCTCTGGGTGTTTTCCGTTCCGCGGTGGAAGCCGGTAAGCGTATTTCGGTTATCGCAGACGAGACCCGGCCTTTCCTGCAGGGCGCACGGCTTACGGCTTGGGAGATGGTGCAAGAGAAGATTCCTGTAACATTGATCACCGACAATATGGCCGGGCATTTAATGAGCCGGGGCGAGATCGATGCCGTCGTGGTCGGCACCGATCGCGTGGCGGCGAATGGGGATGTGGCGAACAAGATTGGCACTTACATGGTAGCCGTGTTGGCGCAGCGTCACGGCATCCCGTTTTATGTGGCTTGTCCGTTGTCCACGATCGACCTGGCTATTCCTGATGGCGCCGCGATTCCTATCGAGGAACGGTCTGCCGATGAAGTAACCGGGTTTAGAGAGTGTCAGTGGGCGGCGGAAGGCGTCCAGATACGTAATCCCGCTTTTGACGTTACGCCGGCGGAGTTGGTCACCGCCTTGATCACTGAAAAAGGTGTTGTCAGTCAGCCGAACCGGGAAAATATCGCCCGCCTGTTCAGTTCCTGAGCCAGTCAATGTCCCTCTCTTCGACAAAGCGCCCTGCGCTGTTCCTTGACCGGGATGGCGTCATTAATGTAGAGACGAACTATGTTTACCGCATTGATGACTTCGTATTCATTGACGGTATATTCGATCTTTGTCGTAGCGCCGTGGCAGCAGGCATGGCGATTGTGGTCGTCACTAATCAGGCCGGAATCGGCCGTGGCTACTATACTGAAGCTCAGTTTCAGGTGCTGTCGGAGTGGATGTGCGGCCGTTTTGCTGAAGAGGGTATCGCGATTGATGGTGTGTATTTCTGTCCATACCATGCCGAGCACGGTATCGGAAAATATAAGGCTGAATCCTTCGATCGCAAGCCCAATCCAGGCATGATCTTGCGCGCCAGGGATGAGCTAGGGCTTTTGCTTGAGGATTCTATCCTCGTTGGAGACAAAGCCTCCGATATTGCTGCTGCAAGAGCGGCGAATCTAGGTCGGGCTGTATTGATGGCGCCATCGCACGTCACCATTTCGCCGGAGCCGGATTTGCAGGCCGACTCTCTATTCGCAATTAATGAAATGCTGTTTGTCCAACCTCCCGGGCGTTAATCTGTCGCCGCGACGGCTTATGAGAAAAGTAAATGACTGAAAATTCATATGATTATTTGATAGTAGGTGCTGGCATTGTCGGTTTGACGGTTGCGCACGAACTAAAGACACGCTTTCCAGCCGCCCGAATAGGCATTCTGGACAAAGAGGCTAATGCGGGCGTACACGCCAGCGGTCGCAACAGCGGCGTTTTGCATTGCGGCATTTACTACGGCAGCGACACGCTTAAAGCCAAGGTTTGCGCTGTTGGCGCCACGCGGATGATGGGCTTTGCTCAGGAACACGGTATCCCGTGCTCGAAGTCGGGCAAGGTGATCGTTGCTACGTCCGATAAAGAATTGCCGACGGTGGAACGGCTTTTGAACAATGCAGCCGAGAACGGAATACGCGCGTGGCGCATTGATGAAAAAGAGTTGATGGAAATCGAACCATATGCTGCACGGGGCCCGGCAGCAATTTATTCACCGGATACGGCTGTGATCGATAGTCGCGCCGTGGTTAATCGCTTGACTGTTCTGCTTGAACAACAGGGCGTGCAGTTTTTGTGGCGTAATGGCTTTAAAAAAATTGGAGGACCCGGAGAGATAGTCACCGATCAAGGAAAGCTTTCTTACGGTTATCTGTTCAATTGTGCCGGAGCTTACGCTGACGTCGTGGCTAAGAACTTTGGCCTGGCTGAGGAATATGCGTTGGTGCCTTTCAAAGGCATTTACTGGAAGCTTCGGCCGGAAGCAGAGCATCTAGTCCGCGCCAATATTTACCCGGTGCCGGATATCGATCTGCCTTTCCTGGGTGTGCATTTAACCCGCGTTATCAGCGGAGATGTCTATGTCGGGCCAACCGCGATACCCGCGCTTGGCCGGGAGAATTATGGCCTGATTGAAGGCATTCGGCCATTGGAGGCTATGGAAGTTGGCTACCGGTTAGCCGGAATGTACCTGAGTAATCGACATAACTTCCGGCATATGGCCCATCTGGAGATATCCAAGTACTTGAAGCACAATTTCGTTGCTGCGGCCCAGCGTTTGCTGCCATCCATTACTTCGGAGGACATGATTCCAACACCGAAAGCCGGTATTCGTCCGCAGCTGGTCAATTTGCGCGAAGGAAAGTTGGAAATGGATTATATTTTTCAGCATACTGAGCATTCTACCCACGTGCTCAACGCGATTTCTCCGGCCTTCACAAGCTCTTTCGCGTTCGCCGAGATGATCGTAAACAGCAGTAAGGTGGGCTAAAAAAACCTGTGTTGCATCAATAGGCAGTTTTAGGCCCTTAACGATTTCTTCTAAGGGCCTTGATTTTACCCGGCAAGCCTTATTTTCAGCAGCATTCGCCTTCGGCTATTTTTGTTGAACAGGCGGATTTTCTCATCAGCTGCGCCCCGTGTAGTTCTTTTCAACCCAGGCACGGTAAGCGCCGGATTGGACATTGTTCACCCAGTTTCGGTTTTCCAGGTACCACTGGACAGTCTTGCGAATGCCTGTATCGAAAGTCTCGGCCAGCTTCCAGTCGAGTTCACGCTCTATCTTGCTCGCGTCAATGGCGTAACGGCGGTCGTGGGCCAGGGCGGTCTGTAACATAGGTAATTTGTTCGAGATAGCTGTTGCCGTCTGCTCGGGTGCAAAGTTCGTCGAGCAGTGCGCAAACGGTTCGGACTATGTCGATGTTGGTTTTTTCGTTCCAGCCCCCGATATTGTAAACTTCGCTGACTTTGCCTGCTTCGAGCACCCGGCGAATGGCGCTGCAGTGGTCTTTAACGTAAAGCCAGTCCCGGATTTGCCGGCCATCTCCATACACAGGCAGAGGATTGTCCGCGAGAGCGTTGACGATCATCAGCGGAATCAGCTTTTCCGGGAACTGATACGGGCCGTAGTTGTTGGAGCAGTTGGTTGTCAATACAGGCAACCCATAAGTATGGTGGTAAGCGCGAATCAAATGGTCGCTGGCGGCTTTGCTCGCCGAGTAAGGGCTGTTCGGTTCGTAGCGATGGGTTTCCGAAAATGTCGGATCATCCTTGGCGAGTGAGCCGTAAACTTCATCGGCAGAGACATGCAGGAAGCGGAAATTTTGCCTGTTTTCGCCTTGCAGGTTGTTCCAGTGGCCGTGTGCTGCTTCCAGCAGGCGGAAGGTGCCGACAATGTTGGTTTGAATGAAGTCTTCCGGGCCGTAGATCGATCTACATGGCTTTCTGCGGCGAAGTTGATGATGGCACGGGGTTGGTGCCGGGTCAGCAGGCTGCTCACCAGGCTGGAATCGCCGATGTCGCCTTGTACAAAAAAATGCCGATCATCCCCGGACAGTGAGGCGAGATTCTGACGGTTGCCTGCGTAGCTGAGTATGTCGAGATTGACGACAGCTTCGTCGGATTGAGCCAGCCAGTCCAACACAAAATTCGCACCGATGAATCCGGCGCCGCCCGTTACTAAAATCATTCAATATGCCTGAAAGTTAGTGGCCCGCTACTCAGCCAGACGCTATGCGATTTCAGAAAGCCTGTATTTTCACTAAGCTAATGTTCCGTTTCTATGACAAAAGGCAGTTGGTTGGAATAATACAAGGGCTGAAGACATCATAAACGAACGGTTGGAATTGTGTTTTTAATTTTTTGCCTGATTCTTTTGCGTTTTTAATTTTTTGCCTGATCTATTTGAAACAACCATTTTTAATATGGCTAAAAGAGTTACCCCGACTCCAACCAATAATATGTTTTCTGAGTACACTTTAGCTTGCGCGTTCGCCATAATATCGTTTATCGACGCCCCCATGGTTGCAACAATCAATGATGGTGGAGTAATAAACAAAATTGTGCCGAAAAGGTATCTTTTGAGTGGTATCCTGGTAATTCCGTAAAAATAATTTGTAGGGCCAAAAGGAAAAATGGGATTAATTCTGGTAAACGCAACAAGCTTCCAATCTTTTTGCTCAGCCTCTTTTTGCATCCAGATCCAAGCGGAATGTTTAAACTTTTTATTAAAAAAATCATGCATCAGGTAGCGGGAAATCAAGAATCCAGCTAAAGCGCCTGCCGATGCACCAATGACTGAATAAAGCATGCCCCACCACGCTCCCCATAAGAAGCCCGCTCCCAGATTAAGAGGCAATGTGGGCAACATGCAAATTACCAGAAGTACATAGATGGCGACAAAAATCAGCGGCGCAGTTGTTTTATGCCCTTGCAGATAGAGAATGATCTCATTAGGCGAGATCATGCCCTGATAATTTAAGTAGATCACGACTCCCACTCCAATTAAAAACAGCAAGCCGAAAATGAGCCGGTTATAAACTGCGATCGTTTGGAATAGATTTTTCTTGGTGCCTTTTTTTGACTTTACCATAAATTGACCTTGTAACTCAGAAGCCCTGAGCAAGCAGCGATTCAGCGCCTTAAAGTTATCGAATTGCGTTTACAGGCATATTTCCGGTCAGGAAGTGGCCTGGAAACAGCGGTTTTTTCCAGAAGTTTTGCGCTGTTCTTTGCAAGGCAGCCGCTGCACCTTGTGTAAGCAAACTACTGTTTCAATATTTGGAACGGCCCGGCAATGGCAGGGATTCTGACAATTGTAAGTCATGTATCCTTAGACCACTTTCGTTTGGATGATGTCTGGAAATGTTCCTTAGTCGCTGTCAAAGTTTGCTTCCTTTGCTTGGAATAAATTCGCGTGGTATTTGCAAATTTAACGTATGTGAGCAAGATTTTGGACTGCTTATGTATTGCGGAGCCTTTTGAATTCAAGCCAACTTTATTAGATATTACATATATTTAAATTATACCCACTCTACTATGATCCTTCAAGTGACAGTAGGTATGTGGAGAATGTGTCGACAAACTATACCTCCGTTGTCGTTATTCATTGTCCTCTCCGCGTATGACAGAGAGGGCATTTTCAGCTTGTGGCTTTGTCAGAAGATTGCGATTGTTTTCATTCAACTTCATCACAATCATTAAAGAATAATTTATTCAGATTGCGTATTGCTTGCCTTTTTCCTGGCAAGGCATACGAGACTGATGCCAAACGGTAGTTTGCCCCTGCGGATAAATGAAGATTCAAGCAGGAGAATCTGCTTGAAAATGCTATTGATAAAGGCTGGCGGCACATCATTATACGAACGCTTGACAGCAGAAGGAAACAGAAACTGTTTCAGCCGGTCAAACATCACAAAACACACTTTGACCGGAAACAGGAGCATGTTGTAGTAACTGCAATACACTATTTCGAACCGGTCATCGAACAGTGTCAACAGTGTTTCTTGCGTGTAACGCCGATGATGATGGAGTACTTCATCCATCTGAGTCCACAAAAACTGGTGCGCAGGGACGGTAATCATTGTGTAGCCGTCGTCCATGAGATGCTCGCTGATCCAGTCGACCGCTTCTTTGTCGTCAGGTATGTGTTCCAATACGTCGGCAAGCAGCATGAAGTTGAAACGTGCCGCCAAAGGATCAGGGGACTGCCAATTGACTGTATTGACCGAATCGCCCCATCGCGATTTTACGGTATCCAGGGCTTCAGCGTTCAGCTCAAGGCCGGTTACATCGCCGTATTGCCGGAGCATGGATATGTTGGCGCCAAAACCGCAACCGACATCCGCTATTTCAAGTTTGACTGATGTGTCTATATACTTTTCGACCAACGTCTCAATAATTTTCTCGCGGCCCAGCCACCACCAGTGACGGCCCTGTACCTGGCGTACCAGTTCATATTCACTTATTTGCACTGAATTCTCCTATTTCAATAAACTTTCTTATAGCCTGGCTGTTGAGCGACGGCGAAAGAAAAACACGCCATACAACCCATACACCGAAGCCGCTACAATCATTCCAGCAATAACATGATGCCAGGAATAAGGATGGTGTCTGATTTCGACCATCTTATCTCCAGGCTGCAAGTGAAGGCCGATGAAACCGTTCTCTTGGTTCGCAATTTCTGCTTTTTTCCCGTCAATTTCCGCTTCGAACCCATGCCTGTTGAGTATAGTTACGACGAGCGTAGATGCTGCATTAAGTTCGGGCAAGGAAACCTGAATATGGTTAGCCGAGAAACGGTAATCACGTAGGAAAAGCGGGGTGCTTGTATGATCTCCGATTAGATAAAGAGGGCTAGGCTTGGCTGGATTTTCGTAAAGACTCAAGCCATTCTCCCCGCCAAGACGCTTCCACCCGGCCTCTTCCAACTCAAGATCGGGAGATCGATTGACAAGCAGGTAGCGAATTCCAAGTCGACTCAGCTCATCGGTTTGCCAAGGCCGTGAAAAATAATAGCCATAGGGAATCTGGTCTACCGTGACCAGATGCTTTTCTTCCAGAAATTTACCAAATTTTTTGTCTACAACGATCCCCCTGGCATCGCTGCCGAGAATTCCTTCAGGGGCAACCCGTAGATCGTGTCCTTTATGCGTATGTATTTCAGTTGCCAGCCGGTTGCCTTTCTCCATCAGGCTGAGCAGGGAATAGGGGGTAAACCGGGAGGCTTCGAAATTGGCCGAGTATTGGGTTCCAGCGCAAGCACCGGCGTTTAAGCCAAGAACCCTGACAATGACGGGAATCGGGGTCAGAATCAGTGCAACAATCAACAGGGTGGCGCCAATGTCCGGCGTTCTGCTTGCCTGCTGTTTATTTTTCCGGGCCAGTAATAATGCAATCGCTCCGGCTGCGACCAGCAAAAGAATAATGCTATGCAGTACGCTGACTCCTAAGGTCTCCGGCAGAGTCCAGATAGCCGCCAACGAAGCCGAGGTTGCGGCCAGCAGAAGCACCGCCACGCTTTTCGGCAACAGCCTCAGTCTGGCATATGCAATGAAGTAACCGACATAGACGTAACAAAAAGGCAGTGAGAACCAGAATACGCGAGTGATATCCACCGATTTCACCAGAGGGATCGCAAGTCTAAGTCCGGAGTTCATGTACAGGACAATGGCTAATACTGTCGGTAGAATGCCGCAAAAAAACAGGGTGGTTTGTTTCCAGAGTATTTTCTTGCGGATCAGCCAAGCGCCTAACAATATTGCCAGCATCACCGGGATCGACAGGTAGGTGGTGACCTGTAATTGAGCGCCATAGTTATAAGAGATCCATTCTCCGGGCGGAATAATCAGGCCAAGAAACAATTCGCGGGAGTTCGTTAAAATACTGTCATAAACCCCTTCGCTTGCTCGCGCACTGGCCTGAAAGTTATGAACAAAATCGGCTGTTTGCGGATAAGAAAAAACCAGGGCACAAACCAGGGCAACGAGAGGAGCAACGGAAACGCGATCTATCCGGAATCCATTCCTGAAGAAACTCCAGGTCAGCAGGAAAGGAACCATTAGAACAACGTGATTGATACTTACACTCAGAAGCAGAGTGCAAAATAGCGCAAAAAGCGCGAAAAAGTAGGGCACCGATTTGTGAATATTGAATTTATTCAACAAATAAAAGCTCAGAAAAAAGAACAATGCAGCCATCTGGTATTGATGTACCGGATACCAGAATGAGACCGGATTGAAGAAGATTAACACCGCACTGACTAATGCCGGGAAAAACCCAAGATAAATACGGAAAAAGCCGAATGCCGCAATAACAGTTGCTATTGCGATCGCAAACCGATTGACCGTCATTGCAAGGTGACTGTCCAGGAAGTAGTAAGTGATGGCCTGAATGGCAAAAGGGTAAGTTAGAGCATCGCCAAGCAACGGCGCCCCGAAATTATTGTAAAAATTGATGGTCGGCAGTTCTCCAGACAGAATTGCTGTTTTTGCTACATATAAGTTCGGGAAAGCATGATTGGCTTCATCGTGGGAATCGAATGAAAAGCAGTCCGGATAGATAAAAACTTTGGCCAGAATCAGAATGCCAATGGATACTGCGACGATGATCAGGGAAATTTTACGAAACATTATTTGCCCGCAGCGATAAATTTTTTCGCATCTTCTATGTTGTCACCGACAAGACGTTCGGAATACGGTTGGCCAATGGCAGTTGGGGCGCCGGATTCAGGATGCATTGCAGGAACGGCGTAAATTTGATTGCCCAAACTGTAGAGGTTGTAGCCTTGAAAGTCCTTTTCCTTTAATACCAGTTTAGGCTCTATATTTTGAGTTTCGGCATCGACCATTCGTTTTGCTTCCTGAATAGAATGAGCCACAAATATCCCATTTTTTTTCAATAATTTTTTCCGGTTTGGATGAATAAATCCGGAGCTATGTGGAATGGCGTACACCTCTTCCCTGAGGCCGATCAGGTTGGTTTCCTTGTAGTTCATTTCAGCACCCAACAGGATGCCTTTTGCCTGCGGGAAATGAAGAGCAGGAATATCTATTCGGCCTGAAGTCTGCAAAAACAATGTGGCGACAATCAGCGTCCAGAGCAGTAAAAAGGCGATGATATTTCGGTTTTCTTGCTGGCGCATGGTCATTTACCTTTCTTCCACAAAGACGGCACAAAATAAGTAATCAAAAGGATGGAAACAGAACATAAAAATGAAAAAATAAAATCCCAGGCTGTTAACCCTTGAAATTGAAAAAGCGCTGTTTTATCTCCAGGTTTAATCGGAATTTGCATCATGCCCAGCGCATTCATGGTCGGGGCGACTTCTTTATCGTCAATCCAGGCATGCCAAGCTTTCCGATAAAAAAATGAAGCCACCAAGATACTGTCGTTAAGCTGTTCAGGCAGCTGTATCCGGATCCCGTTCGGCACCAGTTCGTAACTTCTCAGAAAAGACGGCTCGTCATCGTGTAGAAGGTAAACAAGGCTTACTTTGGATGGATTTTCGTAAACAAGCTGCCCTGAATTCCCGTCGCTGGCAATGATACTCCATCCCTGGGCATCCAATTCGGCGCTTGGTTGTTTTAGAAGCAGGTAGCGAATCCCGAGTTTGCTGAGTTTATTCGTTTGCCACGGCGCAGAAAAGAAGTAATTGGCATCCAGTGTGACGAGTTTTTCCCGGTCAAGAATCTCCATCAGCGCCTGACTGGAGATGATCGCCCGCGCATTGCTGCCAAGAACACCGCCAAAAATGGCTTTCAGATCATGCCCCGTCCCCGGAGATTCTTCGGCGGCCATCCTGTATCCAGGTTCCATCGCCTTGAGCAGGTTTTGCGGTTGAAAGGTCGCTTCCTGCGCATCGGCAAAAAAGTGATTTCCTTTGGTGCAGGAGTGTTTGTTCAAGGCCAGAACATGAACCAGGGTCGGAATTAGCGAGAGAAGCAGCACACAAACGATCAGGCTCTTCCCGATAATGGATCCCATATTACTCGCTGGCGAGGCTGTAACAATATTGCCGGCAGCTTTCTGTTTCCAGGGCAGGCCATTGCCAAATGACGAAAGCAATATGGCGAAAAGACCGATGACTGTGCCCCAGGCCACTATGTGGTATATGAAGGCCATTTCATTGAATTCGGGAATCAGTCGGGGCAATCTGAAATAGACATAGACAATGCCAAGAGCAGCGATGCCGATCAAACACTGAAAAAACCAGGGAAATACCCGTTGCCAGCAAGAATCGAGCAACCTTCCCAAGGCCAACACCAGAAAAACATTGGAAAACCACCAAACCCGGGTTGAATCCACAGAGCGAACAAAAGGAATTTGGTCGCCATAAAATTGCAGTATGAAACCGCCAATCGCAGGAATAACGCCCAGCATTAAGATCAGTCGCAGCAGAGGCGCATTTTGCCGGATATTGCGGATCAAGGTAAGGATGCCGACTACTGCAAAAACCAGAAAAGCAATTGAAAAATAGGTGACAATCGAAAAATGGCCGTTAATCCCATAATGCATCCATTCTCCCGGAGGTAAAATCAACGCCAACAATTGCTCACGAGTCGTCGAAAGAATGCCCGAGTAAGGCGACCATTGCGCACGCGTGCTTCCCGCGATGTTTTCAAAGAATACGGCGGTGTGCGGCCAAGTCGCGACGGCGGCGGCAATAAAAGCGATAAAGTTTAAGGCCGAAGCTTTGATGGCTCGAAAGCCATCTTTGACGAGCAGAAAGATCAGCAGGAATGGCGTCGCCAGCACAACCGGCTGGATGCTGACACTGAGAAAGAAAGTTGAGTAACCGATCCACAGCAACAGCAAGTAGGTTGCCCTGTCCAAACTAAGGTTGCGCGTCTGTATATAAAGGATGAAACACAGACCCAGCAATGACATTTGGTAGTGGTGGTGGGCAAGATTCCAGAATAGTCCCGGAGAGAAAATAACCAGCAGGGAGCAAACCAGGGAAGAAAGCTGACTGAGAAACTGCCGCAAAAAAAGGAACAGAAAGATGATCGTCAGGAAGCTGATCAGACCTCTATTGACCGTCATGGCCTGATGGTCAGGCAAAAACCAGTAAGTAATCGATTGCAGCGAAAAAGGGAAGGTCAGTGCGTCTCCCAGCAAGGGAGTTCCGAAGTTGTTGTATAGATTGATGTTCGGCAAGGCGCCTTGCCTCATAATATCCTGAGCGGCTTTTAGGTTTACGAACGTGTGATTGACATCGTCGTTGGTATCAAAGGCATAGCAATTGTCGTACAGGAATATCTTGATCAGCAACAACATGCTGACGGTCAAGGCTAAATAGAACGCTGCCCATTTTTCTTGTCGGGTCATTACCATTTGAAATGTCTTGGAAGAAATATTTTTAATAAATAACAGTCCGTTGAATATTTTGTAATTTTTAACGGGATAGTTTGCGTCATGTCCGATTGCCGTGCCGGTTCTTCCTATTTATCACAGGTAAAAGATTCTTGCTCTCTATAGGAAACGACCACAGATTTGCCTTCAAAACCAATCGTATTATCGACAATAAAATTCGGCCGCCTTTTTACCTCCATGTGAATCTTCGCAATATAAAGGCCGATAATGCCAAGCGACGAAATCTGGATTCCGCCAAATGTGAGGAGTGTCGCCATAATCGCAGACCATCCGGGCAAGTTCCAGCCCAAGTATTTCATAAAGATCACGGCAATCAAAAACAAAAATGCGCCGGAGGATACGATCAGGCCCAAAACGAAAATCAGATAAAGCGGTGCGTCTGAAAAGGAGGTCACCCCCGAGAGGAAATTTTTAAGAACCCGGCTGCTGTAAAATATGTAATGAGTATCGCCGGCATGACGGGAATCTCGCTTGTAATGGACCGGCACCTGTTTAAACCCGACCCAGCGAGCCAGTCCGCGTAAAAAAGGTCCCGTCTCCTCCAGGCGAATAATCTGGGCTACCACGCGTTTAGACATCAATTTAAAATCGCCGGATTCGATCGGTAAATCAATTGAAGAGATATAATGCAGAATCTTGTAGCCGAGTTTTGTTGCGAGCATTTTCGCTGCGGGCTCTCCCTCGCGCGCTGTGCGCACGGTATAGACGATATCCGCTTTTTCTTCATGCCATTTCCGGATCATCTGAGGAATGACTTCGGGGGGATCCTGGAGATCGGTATCCATGATGACAACCGCGTCTCCCGACGCGAACTTCATGCCGGCAAGAGTGCACTCGGATACGCCGAAGTTTCTGGACATATTAACAACCTTGACTCGCTTATCCTGCTGCGTATGTCGGGTTAAAATATCCAGAGAGCTATCGGTCGAACGGTCATTAACGAATATCAGCTCATAGGTATAGTCTTCGCCCAGCGATGCAAACATCGCTGCCATTCGCTGTAACAGTTCTTCAAGCACGTCTTCTTCATTGAAGAACGAAAAAATCACCGAAATCTTCCACTGCATTACAATCCACCTGTAATAATAAACTTGAGATTACGATCTCTATTTAGATTGGCTAAAGGAAATCTGCTTGGATGCAGAATAAAATACATGACCTTGCCAATACCGCAGTCTTGTAATAGTTACATAGATTATACGACGCAATGATCTTGGTGCGCGGATTAGGGAGATTAAACAATCCGGCATTCATAATGTTTTGGCGTTAATCCAGCGACATTGGAAGTTGCGAAAACCGAGGGGGTGCGCTTGGTAAAAATCAATTTCCCTAAAATGTTTAAAGTACCATTTAAAAAGAGCGAATTCAACTCATAACTGAAAGCACCCAGCATTGTAGGGGCATGAGTCACGATCCCCGGCACTCTTCGCCCATTTCACCAAGGGATGTTTTTTGTATGGTATCATTCTTGGCCGGATTAGATGGTTGAATGCTCTTGTCGGACACTCTTCTAGCTTGTGTTTTGATTGGCCGAATCTATTCCCTCTAATTTTTTATGAGGCATTGTATTAACTCACAAGAGTCTGTTGCAAAGGCGTTCAATTCAAGCAGTAAGTCGTGGAGTAAACATAAAATCATGCAAGAAAAATCGGAAACGCAGAAAAGTCGGCAGGGTCAACGCTCTCACCTTGTTTTGATCTTCTTACTGGTCGCAGCCTGTTTTTTCACGGTCAGATCGACAGAGGGGCTGGTCTGGAATGACAGTCCGCAGACTGCGGAGAATCTGTACGGTTTCCAGAATAGTATTGCCAAGCCGTCTGATGCAATAGCGCCAACATGCCGGGATGAAGGCGCCTTCGGTTTGCGCTGGGGTGAACCGAATCTGATGACGACTATTTTCACTAGAGCATTTTCTTGTCTCGAGTTCGGGGGCTACAGGCCGCTAAGCGCCGCACTTTCCTATACAGGCGTGGCGATATTCAGCGAGGCTTATTCACCAACCGAGCCAAAACCGTATTTGGGGAAAATTTGGACTGCCGGTGTCGCCGTCCTGTTTGGCTTGCTGGCGGTTCTTCTGTTCATCATCGCGCGGGAATACGTTCAGACCGATCTGGCTGCGTATGCGATCCTGTTGCTGTTCTTTTTTTCGCCACCGATGGTGTCCGGCGCGTGGATACTGTTTTCGGGCGGCATTCAGGTTACCGTCCCTCTTTTCATTTGCCTGGGACTGTGGTTGTATCGAAAAACATCCGAAGCGCAGCAGCATCGACAGCTGTGGGGATTTGGACTAACGCTCGCTCTCGTGACGGGGCCATGGGTTCGGGAATACATCGGGATAGTGGCCGGACTTATCATTTTTCTTGAGTTTCAGCAGCATCGCCGGGTTACCTGGATAAGCGTTCTGGCCCTGCTTGGCTTCCTGCATGCCCTATTCCCGACGGCGCTGCTGCATGGGTTTTTGCCGAAGCTGCCCCTCGTTCCGGTGTTCAAGCTCGGCTCCCTGGCCGTGCAACTGAATACGGCGGCAAGTGCAGATTCGTCCCTCTGGAGTTCACTTGCCCGGGCGAAATGGGAAGTCGCAAAGGTTTTCCTGGTCACTTTGCCGCCTTCATTCTTTTTATTGTCGAGCGTTGCTTTGCTTTTATCGTTAAAAAGAGAGGCCAGAACGTTAGCTGTCTTAATCGGACTCACAGCAATCGTACTGGTATCTTTGGGAAAGCCCTGGGTCTGGTTTTCGTTGATCGTGGCTTTCTGCCTGTTAACCCTGTATCAGGCGCTGTACAATCGCAACGAATCTGTCAAAGGCGAGCATGCAACCGCCCAATTTCACCGAGTGTTGTTCCTGAATGTCTGGTTTCTGGTATCGCTGCTGCCTTTTTTAAAGGTGTTCTCCGCGCATGTGCATTTGGCATATCCGCTGATACCCGGCGTAATCCTGATCGTTGCATCGACCGAACGGTTTTGGCTGGATATTCTGAAACAATCGGGCCGTGCCGTCTGGAAAAAAGCGATTGCCGTTCCGATTCTGCTGATGTGTTTTTTCGATCAAACACTTAACGCATACGGAAGCTATGTCACCGTTCATTCCCTCTATGGCGGGATACGCCGTATGGCGGACTGGGTGCGCACCAATACCCCGCCTGGCACGATAGTGATCGCTAACGCATTACATGCAGAGGATATTCGCTTTTATTCCCAAAATCATATATTGCCTTATTGGAGCGTCGGGGTTGGCGTACCACCGGAACGAACCCTGGAGAAACCGGCCGAGCTGGAAAGTTTTATGAAAATGCACTTCGGATCGGAGCGTATTTTAATGCTCAGCATGGATCAGGCGTTCTCCCAACTCAAAGGAGGTTTCCATGCTCATAAATACGTAACCCGCAATACCGTTAAAACGGCTTTGCTGGGCAGTATTTATTCCATGTCGGGTTGGTATCCTTTTGTCGATCCGTTGAGAAACCTTCTTCCCCGGCAAATGGAGTTATTTTTAGGGCCGCCGGACCTGGAAAACGACATCTATTTCGGGCGTGACCGCAGCCACAGGCCGTTTCTTAAAGAAGTTTCAGTGACCTACAATGCTTATACCGTAGTTGATCCCGGTGTATCCAAGATCGCATATTATATGCAGGACAGCACGTTCCTGTACCCTACGTTTCTTGAGTACTATCGGGACTATAAGCTTTGCGGATACCGGGACAAGTTTTTGGCTGTACCGGATGATATTCCCCTTAAGGAAAACAGACTTAATTCGGCAAGCGACGATAGGATTATCGGCGGCTCTTCAGTTGATGAGCTGAAAGCTAAAGTTGACCAACTTCTGTCGAAATAGTCGCGACACTGTTGGCTGCGCTGAATTGCAGTGCGCGGGCGATCATGCATGCGATTCAGACAAGCCGGAAATCACGTCAACTCGCTGTTGTTTCAAGGTCGACGAACGCAACAGCATAGTGGCATGGTAATGCGGAAACTTCAGGTAAATAGACGCAGTGAAAAAATGATGCGTCTTTCACCTGAACTTCCGATCGAGGGCAGTGGCTTACAATCAGTTTGTGGCTGGCTCGATCAGCTTCACCAGTTCCTTTGCTAAGTAACGGGACCCTTCTATAGAAAGATGGTGGTCATCGCGATATAGCAGCATGTGATCCTTCATCGCCCAGCACCATTGATCATCACACAATTGCGCAGGCGCATCAAAAACTTTCACTGACGGAAAATCTTTCAACACAGACAAAACGAGTTCCCGGTATTCCCGGCTACGTTGCTCAAAATCCTGCCTGGGTAATGCACAAGGTTGCTTAACCCAATCAGTTAGACGTAAAGGCCGGCTATCAACGCAAGATTGGGGATCAAAACCTATTTCTGGCCAGTCAATCACGAAGATAATGTGCTTGTTCTTCGCCAATAAGCGTTCGATTGTCGCTCTCATTGCGGTCTCGAACACTTGATGGAAATCAGAAATATCAGGCCTGGTTGTCAGGCTAAGAATTCTGTCATGGCCGCCGTCCTCTTTTAAGCCGATTCCATAACTCTCGCCGGAAAGATATGCCGCGCCTCTGGACGTCAGCACGAATGTTTTTATAGAGCTGTTTTCTTCCGCAAATCGCAGAATGTTGTTCGTTTGATCAGCGCATCTGTCTTGCGCACCTTTTTGAAATGATGCGACATCAAAAAATGGCAGGCAGCCGCCAACGGCAAGATTCAGTACATTGTCGCCGGTTTCTTTGGTTATCTCTACCAGTCCAGGATACAAGCTATTGCTGTGTGAATCTCCCACTAGAATAATCGTGGGTTTGTCCGTTTTTGCTTGGGCACAGTAACAGCAATGATCAAAAACAGGGTGAGCCAGCTTACAATTCGCATTAGTTTCAAAAGTTCTGCCCAAGCCAATTTGTGTTGCGTTGCCACTGATCC
Source organism: Methylobacter sp. (assembly GCA_023229605.1). Lineage (GTDB taxonomy): Bacteria > Pseudomonadota > Gammaproteobacteria > Methylococcales > Methylomonadaceae > Methylobacter_A. The sequence continues at coordinate 12,962 of JALNYY010000016.1, read as the reverse complement.
ATTGGTGTCGAAACGTCAGACCGTCATTCTTGAAGGTATAGTATCCGGTATACCCTGCCACTGCGATTAACAGGCACAGCGCCGCTGTCTTGAGGCCAACTCGGTCGGCCGAACCGGACTGGTTTCTCGATTAACCGGTAGGTCAGCCAAGCTAATAGAAAACTTAAGGCGATAATAGAAATGCGCATGATGGCTGATGTTTTGCCGCTTTCCATGATTCGGGCAAACGACAACAGCGGCCAGTGCCAGAGGTACAGCGGATAACTAATCAATCCGACAAAAACCATTAGTCGGTTGGCTAAGATATTCAGGTTGACCCATCCGGTCGGCCCGGCAAGAATAAGTAAAAACGCGCCAAGAACAGGCGCTAAAGCCCACCACCCTGGAAACAGCTTCCCTTTGGACAAGCCAAAAATGGCGGCTAGGATTAGCAATAAGCCGCCGAACGATAGCAGGTTACTCAGAATTGCATTACGCCGTTCGACCGGCGGCGGTTGCTGAAAAATCATGGGATGAAACATATACCGCTTCAGCCACTCAGTAAACCGGGGCAGCTTGAAAATCTGCATATAGGCCAGCACAGATCCCGCAAGGAGTTCCCAAAATCGTGTTTGGGGAACAAAAAATGTCTCGACTGCATGCTTCCCTATAGTGCTGATGTTAAGGCCGAAAGATATTAGCAAAAGAGTACAGATCACCATGATCAGGATATTCAGACGCAGCCGCCATGCTCCCCAGATCAGCAGCGGGTATATCAGGTAAAACTGTTCCTCAATTGACAGGGACCAGAGGTGCAGCAATGGTTTTAGCCTGGAGGCGATATCGAAATACCCGGATTCTTGCCAAAGTATGATGTTCTGAACAAATCCCGCGCCGGCCGCCATGTGTTTGCCCAATTGTTTGAATTCTTCAGGCAGGAGCGCAATCCAGCCAAAAGCGTAGCAAGCGGCCAAAACGAGAATAAGGGCAGGAAAAATCCGCTTGATACGGTGAGCGTAGAATTCAGTGAAACTGAAATCACCACGCAGCAGACTTTTGAAAATGATACAAGATATCAGGAAGCCGGAAATGACGAAGAAAATATCTACGCCAACAAATCCCCCTGGCAACGCTTTCGGAAATGCGTGAAAAATAACAACGGACAGAATTGCCAGCGCACGGAGTCCGTCAATATCCGGGCGGTATGCTGGGTGGAAATTATGTTCTTGCGAGGGCGGTAATGTAATTTTGGGTGTTGATTTATAAGTCATGCCATAAGCTCATAGGTAATTATAAGTGGGGGGAATAATGCGGTCGCGCAAAAAAATCCCAAAATTATTATTGTTCAACGCTTAACCCCGTTAACCATCGCCTCAATTTCATCGTAGCTCGAGGCTTCCAGGAATGTGGAATAACCTTTACGGCAAGCGCGATCATAGGCAAACTTACCCTCTCCGACAGGGACGGCAAAAAAACGGTCGTTTTGCGAAACGATCGAAAAGCCTAGATAGTTTTTATCAATAATGCTGACACGACCCAAAGGGAGCCAGTTTTTGACTTCTGATGATGTCACCTTATACAGATGATAATCGACTTCTACCTTTCCGAACAAAGGGCGCGGCGAAGGGCCGTAATAAAAGTCATCCACCAGATCCGGCGGGCCAAAAAATGCAAAATATTCTCTTTTGCCGAACCAACGAAGAGGATCCGGCATAAAATATTCAGCCCGAGTTAACCGTAATGATCCTAAATCGTCTGTGTTGACGCTGCAAGCGGCCACGAATCGATGCTGATGGTAGTCCTTTTTACGTGGAAGGTAATCCTGCTTGAAATCCAGAAAATAGACGTCAGTCGTCGGCAGTTTGGCCTTTAAAAATTTCTCAAGCTGTTCGGGCGTTTCAACGACATCCTGAGGTCGGTCATGTCCAGTGGGAATTGTCCAAAGCAGTTGATAATTGTTATTCAGATACAGCCGCAACTCATCCACATGCACAGCGTTACCGATAATCGCAACCGGTCTCTCCGAAGGTCTTTCGCCAATTTTGTCGGCAACAATTTCCACGCCATCGGAAATTTGCGACATCACTTCCCGAACAGCAATGGGATTGGCGAAGGCATCCAATACGCCAATGGCTATCGCAATACCGGCGCCATATCGAACCAGTATGCGCGGCTTGCCGCTAAATGGTTGTGCGGCCCAACATTGCTCTAACACGGCAACCACGACTATCGATAAGGGCATCATGACGTAGGCCAGATGCAATCTTTCTGTATAGACAAGATAGAAGGGGCCAAGATAAACCGCGATCCACACCGCCAATCGCCGATCAACAACCCATGCGATCAAGATCAGCGTCAGGACGCCGCAATGGTATGGCCAAAAAGCATGAGTCGCTGCAATGCCTGCCAAGGTAACCAGGCCAAGCACTGACGCGATTAAACCAATAATTTCGTCGAGATTAAGTTTTCCGGCAACAATCTGGCGTTGAAGCTTGACTAGAACAAGACTGACAAATCCGGAAAAAGTCAAAATCAGCAGCGAGGGCGACGGGATGCTAAGGAGGTGGCGCGACACCTCTTCTTTGATGACGAAGGTGCGAGACAATTCTTGATGCACGTTGCCCAGCTGAAAAGTGGTCTTTAATGGAAGATTCATTCCATGCACCAGCCAGTTGTTATCCTCGGGTCGTTTGCCAAGGCCGGTTAGATCCGAGTACATATGGAACATAAGGCGCGGAATGACCGTTGGGAAGAGGGAAAAGAGGATCAGAATTCCAGCTAACAGCGAGATCTTTGTTATGCGCCGGGTCTGAATTATTTCCATTCCGAGTATCGTCAGCGGCAACGCAATCATGAATTCGCGATACAAGGTGGCAAAAATGACCAGCAAAGCCAGAAGCCCTAATTTCAGCGATCCTTCTTTTGGATTATCTCCGATCGCAAAATAAAGCAGCAGGCCGATACAAGTAAAAAGCGGAACCAGTACCGGAATTCCGCTGTACGAAATCCAGTTGGACTGAGCGATCGGGCTGGACAACATGAATAGTACCAAGCAGAAGAAAACAAGTTGCCTTGACTTGATAAAACGCGCCGTAACACTTTTGAACGCAACCGCAAGGCCTCCAATGAAGCAGGAGATGAAAAGCAGGTGCCCCCAACTGGGGAAAAGCGAGTCAATTGACAGTACAAAAAATCCCTGCAAGAGACCGGCGATAGGGCGATAACCACTCGGTGATACCGAGCTAAACGCAGCGAAAAAATATTTTTGATACAACGCCAGAAGATCCTCTGTTCCATTGTCTTTCGCGGATTGCAACGCAAGCTTATAGACACTGGTGTCGTCCCAAACTAAAGAGTAGCCGTGTCTCCAGAGAACGAATCCTAATGAAAACAGGCAAAATATGAAAATGTTGTTAGAGAAGATCTTTCCGGCGGAGTGAATCGATACCGGGTTAGTGCACGGATTAACGTTGCTCATTGTGGCGCCATTTTGCTTGGGTGATGTATATAAAATTCGGATCTGAAACGATTTTTGTGCGGCCAGAAAGGATTGACGACACCTGTTTTTTATGGGGTATTTTAAACATGCTGCAATAGTCGAACTGCGGTGGAAAAACGGAACCCGCATAAGCAGGGATCTGGGCGGACAATTCAACTAATGTGAAATTGTTTTTACAAGAACCAAGCCACTTCACATTACCCTTTTTCTGGCATCTAAAATGCTTCGATAACAAGCAGCGTATCCGAAGGAGCGCCGGTTCAAAATAGATAGTAAAGTCCAGTGGTCTTGATTTTGTCCGTTGCGCGGATCCTGTTCATCAGTTGGCGCTAAGTGTCCGGTTAGTCTTTCAAAAAAGTAATTTAAATCAATACCGTTTTACCAGTCAGCACTAGGAAAGTCACATAACTAATTGATTTTATTTGCGCTAAACCAGAAATTGATGGGGCGATTTTACGGGTTTTCGGTCGAATTGTCCACATCGGGCAATGAGGAATGGTTTGGCTGCTCTGCTCATGGTAGTCGTCTCCCGTTATCCCTAAACCTTGCTGTATGGTTCGTTTTTTTGTCGGCTGGGATTTCTCCTTAGCTGCGCGTTGATTCCTTAGCAGATCAATTTGAAAACAGAGACGGGTCATGTTTAGCAGGACTGTAGATCAGGTCGTCTGGACAGTTCACTAAAGCAAGACCAGTCTTGCGATTCATTTTGCCTATCTTGCTTTTCAACTTTTCTTGGCACCAATTAACCGGGATACTTTGTCACTGATTTGGCGGCCGATAGCAGATATTTCCACTAGTATGACAGAGGAGCCGACAATCATTCCCTCAATTTTTGGCAAATCATCCTTATGCCAGTCGATTCCGACACCTTGAGGCGCACCATAAACATTGCCATTGAATTTGACGATGTTGTATCGGCCAATTTCCGCTACCATGGTCGGTGTGGCGGCAATGCTTGACTCTTGTTGGCTGAGTATACTACTGATGATTTGTTCCGCTTTTTCGACAGAAGACTCGACGACCATCCCCGGTATATTTTTCAGGTCGTCTTTTTGCCAGTCGATCCCGATACCCTGTGGCGCACCATAAACAACGCCATTGTATTTGACGATGTTGTACCGTCCAACTGTTTTTAACATTTGAGGTGCGGCGGCTACCTTTGGTTCTTGTGCGGCTGGTATGCTGTTGATGATTTTTTCAGTTTTATCGACGGAAGACTCGACGATCATCCCCGGTATATTTTTCAGGTCGTCGTCTTCCCAGTCGATCTCGATACCATGAGGCGCACCATAAACAACACCGTTGTATTTGACTATATTGTAGTGCCCAACTGTTTTTACCAGTCGTGCTTCCGGAGCTTCTTCAGAAGCGTCTTCCTCATCGGAGCAACCCGCCATGGCGATGGCAAACACAAATATTGCTAAAAATGCTGTTTTTTTGAATGTTGGCATATTGTTTTTCCTTTGATTCAAGCTGTTAAAAAGATAGTTATATTCCATCCGAGCGCCATGAAACCTTCGGTCAATCAGGCAGCAGGCGCAATTTGGGTTTTCAAGGGATTGTATGTGCGCACTCGCGGTCTTCCGACAAAGCTATCTCATACAATCTAAGATGGCTACCCCCATTGGTAGATAAAAACTCAATCCGATAAGACCGATATGAGCCGGGCGAAGCTATCGGATAAGTGCGACGGCTGCTGTCAGCCCATTTTCTTTCATTATCTCTTTCATCCAGTAGGTTCCAGTTTTCGCCATCATTCGATCCCATAAATTTCCAGGACCGGGGCATGCGGTCACCGGCTTTATCTGCGCCGGCCTGAAATGCATAACACTTGATCTGTCTGTTCTCAAAAAAGCGCAAGTCCACATCAATTGGGAAAAGACCCAGGGTTTCCCAAAAGGTGTAATAAATATTGTCGAGCGCGCGCTGAAGCCTGAACGGGGGATCGGACAGCCCTGATTCCGTCGCTGTGCCTGCCAGTTTAACGGGCATGGTCTCAGATATCGATGCTAATGATTTTAAAAGGCTTGGATCCACAGCGCTCTCTTGTGCCAGTTTGGGTCCCTGGCAGGCGCTTTTCCGGGTAAACAGCTGTATCTCGGGAATTCGAACGTTGTCAGGATGATTCGATGAATCCACTTCAAGGCGATAGAATTTGTAGCTCCCCGGTTGTTTGGGGGTAAATAGTCTGCTTTCACCTGCACGCCAATCGGTTTGATTTGATTGTTGATCAAGAACAGTCCAGTTTTGTCTGTCATTAGAGCCGACGATATGCCAGGAACGCGGGGCGCGCGAAGGCGATTCTTCAATGCCTGCGTGGATTTTGTAGCATTCAATGCTTGCCGGCCTTGTTCCGACGATGTCCATTGTCATGGGCAAAGGACCGGATTTCTCAAAGAATGTATCGATTCTAAAATCAAAAGCACTGTTATATGGCGTGTTGTAAGGATCGCTAGGGGGCCTGGGAAAAAACTGGCTGGATTTTTCCATCACCTCCGGCTCCAGCAACAAAAGATTATTGTCCTGCTTCACGACAATACTTTCAGTAATTGGATGAATTCCGTAATCAAAATAATGTTTGAGGATGTAGATGCCATGCCCTTTTGACAAAATATGGATGAATCCCAGTTCTCCCCATCGAGGGCGTCCGAACAGCACGGAGTCGGGACGTTTTTCAATGATGACATAGCGTTCCCTCTCAGGAGGGGAGAACTGTGCTCCAATTTGCGCAACAGCGTATTTAAACTGGTTCGACAGAGTTGTTGCCAGATGCATGCTGGAGTCGAAAGAAAACAAGCAACCGATCGACAGGAATGCAAACACAATGACTTTTTTGATAATTTCCGAGCGAAAAAATTCAATCTTGTGAAAAATAAGAAGCAACACAGCAGCCATGCCCGGATGCCATGCCCTATAGAAAGATGGAGGCTTTCCAATCGCCATGAGTCCCGGTGCATTGATAGCCATGAATAGTAGCAGCCAAGCTGATGTGATAATCGTAGCGCGGATAAGCACTTCACGTGGGGAAAATGTACGGTAATCCCGATAGACCAAAAATGCGGCAGGCGCAACTATCAACAATAAAACGAATGTCGCGATAACGGGTGAAGGAGCTGGGTTCCAGAGGTTAAGCATTACCGGAACAATTTCATGGAAGAACTTTGTGAAATTGCCTAATATCCCAACGGCTATGTCGAATCGGTAAAATGATGATGGGGGAAAGGTAATGTCAAATATCTTCATAATGACAAACCTATGCATCAAAAAGTAGACAGCACAAGTCAGCGCAAAGAAGATCAGGGCATATGCCGCTTGCAATCGGTCTTCCCGCTTGGTGAACCCGGAATACATGATCCGAATCATTACTGGAAGTAGGAAGAAACCGACGGTCGGTGGATAAATGAAAAGAGTTGAAAGCAGGAGGAGAGCGCAGATCCCCAGCCATATCCGTGGCGATTTCTCTCCGCTGAGTATGGACTTCAGGTCAGGAAAAATGGCTGCCGCACAAAAAACAAGAACGGCATTGAGCAGGCCAGGTACAAAATTTGTTATCCAACCGAGATTGACTTGAGCCGGCGGCAACAGAAAAACCGCCGCACCAAAGGCCGCGCTGGTTAACGTGCCCATTCCGTTTTTTCTTGCCGCGGATGAGAGCATAATTGCTCCGATGCAGGCAAACAATATGCCAAATGCTCTTCCGAAAACCAGACTTCGAAGGTCAGTAAAAAACCAAAGATACATGCCTTGGAGATATACCTGAAGGAAGCGACCGATATTAATCAGGTGTGGGGTCTCAGGGAATCCGCTGCAACAAATTTTGTTGTCATAGGACCAAATCTCGTAATCATTATGATACGCAAAATCAAAGAGCAGATAGGGGGAATAGCTCAAATAGAGCAGAACGACTATCATGGCGTTATAACGCCATTCCATCAGTTTCTCAAAAATTTTTGTTTGCATATTTGTTAATCGCTATTCTATTGTTTGTATTATTAAATTGGATACGATAGTTCGTCTTTGGCTTTCTTGCGGGGCCCGCGGTTGCTCTGATGCATGAGTCGCACCGCTGTCAAAGGCGATAAAAAAATATCACAGGCATGAGTCATTTCTGGCGGGTATTGCTCCAAGATAGCGCTAAGTTGGGCAGTCGACATTTTTGATCAATGAAACCGTGTTAGTATAAACTCTGGCTGATGGGCTGATTCAACATCTCGGGAAGCATAAAAGCAAAATAGCTCTACATTTGGATGCGCATGTGCAATCGAAAACGGATTTTCTATCAACCATAACATAGTTCAATACGCTTATTTTGCATCCGCTCGAGATCTTTCATGTTTTTAGCGCTTGGGTCAGAACGTCATTGCGTTGTTTCACAATTTCGTTGTACGTCTCTATTCTTGGCCCTACAAAATTGAGTCTGGCCTCTCTGTTGAAAAACATCTCGGCCATTTTTTCGAGAGAGTATCTGTCTTTTAGTATGAAACACACATCTTCAATAGGATTCTGAGCAAAATGGGTAGTCAAAACCGGCAAGTTATGGTCGACTTCCAAAGCTCGGTAAATTCGCGTAGGGCTGGCATACTTCCATTTGCGTGTTTGCGGCGGGTGTAAAGAATAGGCTGCGCGTTTAATCGGCTTGCTTTTCGACAACAGTGAAAACGGCAAAGCTTGACAATAACTAAAGACGTTATGAATGCCTAGCAGTCTAAGCTGGAAATTAATCCGATTCATCCATTTTTGGCGGTATTTGGTAACGGATCCTGTAACTTCGATAAATAGCTCTTTACCTCCCATCAGTGAATCCAAGACATGTTGTTTGTTAAATTCCGGATATATAACGCCCAAAAAATGCAGCTTCTGTCCATCGACTCCCAAGTCATCTTTAAAGCCCGGCATGATCAGTTCATGGCTGGAAATAACTGCATCTGCGTATTTTAGATGTGCTTTGAGCCCCAGATAGCGCATATGGAAGTAAAACAGATGATGGTGTTTACCGAGGAAGTTGCTTGCTGGATTAGGTGCATTTTTCCCGAGCAGTTTCAACACAATAAATTTTGCTGTGGCTATCGAGAAATAGGTTGCCAAAACAGGAGTGTGTAGTAGCAGGGTAGCGTAATCTCTCACCCGCACAGGGGTAAAATCGTCGCGTGACAATCGTAAGTAAACATTAATTAATGCAATGATGGCTGAATCAACCACCCCACCAAAATGATTGAGTGATTCAACCCCGAACTTGCTCTCGGCAAATTCAGTTAAAACATAGACGCATCGATTATTGGGGTTGTTCTTGCGAAACTCCGCTATCCGGCTATTTTCGATATAGTTGGTAAACTCGTCGATAATAATATTGGTCGAGTTCGCGCGAAGTGTAGATGACATTTCTACTTGGAGTCCCCTGGAGCCAAGTATGTTTTTAAACAGCGTGAAATAGTCCTCTATGCCTTCCTGTTTACCGTGATTCCCGCTATAGATAAATAGGCGATTATCCACTAGATATTCTCTCTTGTTTCGTTAAGCTTCCCTGAGACAAGCCAATTTTGTTGCTGGATGAAATATAGAAATAACGCGGATAAGGTGCAGGCGTCTTCAATCTGCCCGAGCGTTATGAGCTTGGCAATTTGACCGCGATCAAAGAATTCCAGCTTTCCGTGTCCGAGTTCATGTGTAACGGAATCAGGCACACATTTAACGTCAAGCACTGCCGCGTATAGTCCAATTCTTCCGTTAATCAACCCGGCTTCAGGTGTGGTTTGGCCGAGACTGTAGAGATTTTCTGCACTTAGTTCAAACCCGGTTTCTTCGTAAAGTTCCCTCATAGCGGCTTGTTCCGGCGATTCATCTAAATCGATGAAGCCTTTGGGCGCTTCCCATGACCAACGGCCCATTGGATGTCGAAACACTTGAATCAAACCCAATTGATTATCTTTGACCGGCAATACACTTACACCGGTAAGCATATTTTTTATCTGGCATTTTGGCGAGACGCTCAAATAATTCAGTACTTCACGCCCCTGAGCATCGCTTATATGGTCAAAGAAGACGGAATAAACGGTGTTTTCACAAACCAGGCGGCGCGAGTTGATTGTTATTGGAGCAACTTCTGTGCTCGCCTCCTGCTGGGTTGTGTTCTGCTCGGTAGTTTTACCGGCACATGAGGCAGGAGGAGAGTAAGACATATTCAGCGAGTACGCAGTCCCTATACGTTGCCGTATTGAGTGTTTTTGATCATGGTGTAGCCCTTGATCAACTCTGCTATACCTGCATCAAGCGACATCGAAGTTTTGTAGCCGGTTGCTTCAATTTTTGCGTTCGACACGATGTAGTTGCGTTGATCGGGGTCTTTACCTACGGGGGCATCGAGGAAGACAAAATCAGGAATTTGCTTCTGGATGGTTTCGCAGAGTTCTTTTTTCGACACATTTGCTTCGGAAAGGCCGACGTTGAAAATCTCGCCTTTCATTTTGTCAAAGTTGATGATGGCGTGTTGGAAAGCGCGCGAGACATCACGTACATGCACGTAGTTGCGCTTGAAGTAGCCTTCGAATAGAACGACGAATCGATCGTTAACGGCACGGTAGGTGAAGTCATTTACGAGTAGATCAATCCGCATCCGTGGCGACATGCCAAACACGGTGGCAAGACGGAAACTGATTGCATTTTCGCGTTGCATCAGTTCTTTTTCGATGCCCACTTTTTCTATGGCATATTGAGAGATAGGGCGTAGAGGCGACTCTTCAGTGCAGAAGTTGTTTTCGTCGCCGGTGCCGTAAGCGCTATTGGTGGTCGGCATCAGCACGATTTGCTCCTTGGACAGCAGCTTTATCATCAGCGTGATTGCATCGTGGTTAATCGTTGTTGCGCCAATGGGGTCGAGGTTACACAGTGGGGCTCCGACTAATGCCGCCAGCGGAATAACGATGTCGGCTTTTTTGAGTAGCGGCGCCATTACTTTTTCAAGGCGAATATCGCCCTTGACGACAGAAAAATTGGGGTTGTTACAAACATGATTAAGGCTGGTCTGCTTGAACATGAAGTTGTCCAGCACTGTCACTTTGTGTCCGGCGTTAAGCAGATCCGGAACCATAGTGGAACCGAGGTAGCCGGCGCCGCCGGTGACGAGGATGTTGTAGCTCATTGTGTTCCTTTAACTTAATTGTAAAAAAATTATTCGCCGAACATCGCTACTTCGACACATTCACAGAGTGTGTGAGCCATTAGGATGTGCAGTTCTTGAATGGTGCTTGTTGCTTTTCCTGGAGCGACGATGGCATGGTCGGCCATCGCTTTTGCCTGACCGCCATCGCCGCCGCAAAAAACGATACTGGGTATGCCCATGGTACGGCATTGTTCCAGTGCTTTGAGAATATTCTGGGACCGCCCGGAAGTGGTTATGCCAAGGAAGACGTCCTTTGCCGTCGCCTTGCCTGCCAGTTGCCTGGAAAACACTTGCTCATAGCCGTAATCATTGCCGATAGCGGTGAGTATGGAGCTATCCACCGTAAGGGCTTCGGCTGGTAATGGGGCTCTGTCGCGCGCCAGTTTACTGACAAACTCGGCCGCCAAATGCTGCGCGTCAGCTGCCGAGCCTCCGTTGCCTGCGATGTAGATACGTCCACCCTGCTTATACCGGTCGACGACGGTTCCTACAGCCTTGGAAAACAGCTCAAGACATTCTGCATCGGCAAGCATCTGTTGTTTGGCCTGTATGGAGGCCTCCAGGTTTTTCTTGAGTCGTGCAATAGTATTCAAAAGATGTCCTTTTTATGACGAAAGCAGATCTGGTGCACGATGATAGTCATCGGGTACGCCAATGTCAATGAACGCGCCCGAGAACTCAACGCCCATTAAGCGCTGGCCCAAAGTCATGGCGGCCATGAAGATGTCATCCTCCAGAGAGCACTTGTCGCCTGGTGAAAATCGCTCACTTAGCAAGGCGCGCGGGTTAACCCAATACACGCCTCCATTTGCCAATTGGCCTGGTCGGCCCGTGCCTGATTTGAGCGAGATTATTTGCCCTTGCGGCGAAATATTCATACCCATGTACCGCCCCTCTTCATGGGTGCGAAACAAAGAGAAGCACCAGTCTGCAGTGTTTGCCAAGGAGAATTCGATCAATGTCTTCAAGTCTACAGCAAAATAAGTGTCGCCGTTCAGAAGCAAAAACGGTTCATCCTTGCTGATTTTTTCAGCGGCCAACAAGAGCCCGCCGCCGGTCCCAAGCGGGGATTCCTCAACGACATAATCGATCTCGGCATCTTTATACCTGTTGCCAAAGTGATTAATGATCACCTCATACCGATAGCCAACGGACAGCACAAAATGACCGACGCCTTGTTTAATCCAGTAGTCGAGCTGGTGCTCAAGAAACGGACGTCCGCTGATCGGCGCCATCGGTTTGGGTAAGTCCGGTACCGCACTGCGAAGACGCGTACCCAAGCCACCAGCAAGAATTACAGCTGAGGTCACAGCGCTACCTCAGATCGAATTCAGGATTGCGCAGAGCTCGTCTATTTCCTCATTTTTCAAATCGGGGAAGTTGCCGATGTAAAAGCCATAGAAATGGACGTGTTCCGTTTCAGGGAACTCAAGATGATGCCCATTAGGCACAATACCCTTCAGGTAAGGTTGGCGAATCTGATTGCCGCCGCCTGCGCTGCCTCTGCGGAATTCGACGCCGGATTTCCGCATTTTTTGCATCAGGCGTTCGACCAGGGCATTATCCGGTTCTTTCAAAATGAGGTTGAAAGCGTAGTTGCTGGATCCTTCCAGCTTGAAGTCGGTGCGGTATTTTGAGGCATCGATCTGCTCCAAAAACCGAACCAGGTTTTCAGTCCGCCGTTTGACGATTTGATCCAGACGTTTAAGCTGACTGCGCCCCATAATGCCGCCAATCTCAGTATTGCGCATATTATAGGCGGCGAAAGCGAAGATGAAGTCCGGGTTCAGCTCGGGGTATTCAGCTATATAAGCTGCGCGTACATTTTCATCGTTAGATTCTCTAACCATGCCATGGGAGCGTAACATGCGGATTTGCTGATAGACGTCGGGGTCATTAGTACAAACCATGCCGCCTTCGATGGTGCTCATGTGATGGGCGTAGTAATACGAAAAATTCGATATCCAGCCAATGCTGCCGACGCGTTTGCCGTTGTGGGTAGCGCCGTGAGATTCACAGACATCTTCGATCAGCGGGATATTACGACGTTGCAGCTCATCAATCAGTTCGTCAGTCAGTCCGTCGAAGCCTTGTACATGGGTCAGAAATACCGCCCGGGTTTTATCAGTGATTTTGCTCAGAATCTGGGTTGTGTCCATCGCCAGAGTGCTTGGATCAATGTCGGCAAATACCGGTGTGAATCCGTTTTGCAGCACAGATGAAACATCGGAAATCCATGTCAGCGGTGGAACAATGATTTCACCGCCCTCAGGGTGGCGAATCTTCAGTATCGCCATGGTCAACAGGTTTGCAGACGCACCTGAGTTA
>JALNYY010000183.1 GCA_023229605.1 Methylobacter sp. | reverse complement strand
CAATTTACCGTTAACCTGCAATACCAGCTCCAGGGTATCCTGCTCCAGAGCCGTTGCATCGACCTCAGGCCATGATGCAGTGACCACCGCTTGCTGATGGCCCAAATCCAGCCACAGTTGGTGACAGATATGCGGCACTATCGGCGACAGCATCAATACGATGGATTCCAATACTTCCTGACGGATCGCTTTGCCGTTGCCTGTATCATCGACAAATTTGGACAAGGTGTTGATCAGCTCCATATTCGCTGCAATAACCGTGTTAAAGGTATAGCGTCTGCCGAAATCGTCGGTTGCTTTCTGAATAGCCAGATGCAACTGACGGCGCACCGCCTGTTGCTCTCCGGTTAAGGTTTGCTTATCCAGCGGCGTAGTTGATCCACCGGCATCGCAATGCAGGTAAGCCTGTTTCCATAGCCGTTTCAGGAACCGGAACGCGCCGTCTACGCCGCTGTCGGACCATTCCAGCGATTGCTCCGGAGGCGCGGCGAACATGATGAACAAACGCACGGTATCGGCACCGTACTGGTCAATCAAGCCTTGCGGATCAACGGTGTTGCCCTTGGATTTGGACATTTTGCTGCCGTCTTTCAACACCATGCCTTGCGTCAGCAGCCTTTTAAACGGTTCGTCGCAAACCAGCAGGCCTTCATCGCGCAGCAATTTGGTATAAAACCGCGCATATAGCAAATGCAAAATAGCGTGTTCGATGCCGCCGATATAATGATCGACCGGCAGCCAGTATTTGGCGCTTTGATCGAGCATGCTGTTTGGATTATTTCCTGCGAATCGTGCGAAATACCAGGACGACTCCATAAAGGTATCGAAGGTATCGGTTTCCCGGCGCGCAGCTTTGCCGCATTTAGGGCAAGTCGTATGGGAGAAAGTCGGATGGGCAACCAAAGGCGATTGCGAACCGTCCAGCACCACGTCCCTGGGCAGCTCCACCGGCAAATCCTGCTCGGAAACCGGAACCGTGCCGCAGTCGTCGCAATAAATGACCGGAATCGGCGCGCCCCAGTAACGCTGACGGGAAACGCCCCAGTCGCGCAAACGGAAATTGGTTTTGCGTTGGCCTTTTTGATCGCTTTCCAACGCTTCGGAAATGGCTGTAAAAGCCTGTTCAGACGTTAAACCATCAAACGCGCCGGAATTTTTCAACACGCCTTTTACGGTGTAAGCCTGCTCCGAACAATCGTCGTTTCCGCCGTCTTTGGCAAAAATCACCTGTTTAATCGCAATGCCGTACTTTTTCGCAAACTCGAAATCGCGTTGGTCATGAGCCGGAACGGACATCACCGCGCCGGTGCCGTAACCCATCAATACGAAATTGGCAATCCACACCGGGACTTGTTCGCCGGTGATCGGGTGAACCGCTTTGATGCCGGAGTCGATGCCGCGTTTTTCCATGGTCTCCATGGCCGCTTCCGAAGTTTCCATCATCTTGCAGTCATCGATAAACGCGCCGATTTCAGCATTGGTTTCTGCGGCTTTCAGCGCCAGCGGATGTTCCGCCGCCACGGCAAGATAGGTCACGCCCATCAAAGTGTCGGGACGCGTGGTGTAGATGCTCAAATGTTGATTCAACTCAGGTACCGGAAAATCCATCTCCACGCCTTCGGAACGCCCTATCCAGTTGGCCTGCATGGTTTTGACCTGTTCCGGCCAGCCGTCCAGCGTTTCCAGCGAGGCGAGCAACTCATCCGCATAGGCGGTGATTTTTAAGAACCACTGGGCTATTTCTTTGCGCTCGACTTGGGTGTCGCAACGCCAGCAGCAGCCGTCGATGACCTGTTCATTGGCCAGAACGGTCATGTCGTGCGGGCACCAGTTGACCGGCGCGGTCTTTTTGTAAACCAGCCCTTTTTCCAGCAACTTCAGGAAAAACCACTGCTCCCACTTATAATAAGAGGGATCGCATGTAGCTAGTTCGCGGTTCCAGTCATAACCGAAACCCAGCCGTTTGAGCTGGTCGCGCATATAGTCGATGTTGCTGTAGGTCCAGTCGGCGGGATGTACGCCGTGCTGCATCGCGGCATTTTCCGCCGGCAGGCCGAACGCGTCCCAACCCATCGGCTGCAAAACATTTTTGCCCAGCATGCGCTGATAGCGGCTGATCACGTCGCCGATGGTGTAGTTGCGGACATGGCCCATGTGCAGCTTGCCGCTGGGATAAGGAAACATCGACAAGCAATAATACTTATCCTGCGTAGACGATTCCGACACATTAAACACGCCCGAAGCGTCCCAGGCGGCCTGTACTTCTTGCTCGATTGCCAGCGGCTTATAATTTTCTTGCATCCTTCTCGTCTTTTACCAGTCAAAAGCGTTAGAATACCGTACAGTTGCTTAAATCTAAAGCGTCAATTTCAGGAGTTGAACCCTATGAATAAAAACAAACTTGTCACCGCCTATCTGGACATTATGAATCATCTCCATGAAACCATGGAAGATACGCTGCATTCTTTTGCCGAAGCGCTGGAAATTTCAAAAGAAAAAACCGCAAAAGACAGCGATTTGACGAGTGAGGAGCTGGACAAGGTTTCACAGTTTGTTAAACGCGACATCGAGCATGCGGCGCATGGTTTGTCGGCTGAAGAAGACAAGGACTCGCTGTCCGAGTGGTTTAAATTCGATATTGAATTGATTGAAAACTTCGCTCTGGATGCTTTTTTGAGTCTTGCCGATAAAACCCGTCTGGAACTGGCAAAAATTGAACAATTAGCGAAAGCGCACACCTATCACAGCGGCGACATTACTGTCCCCGGCACTTTTATCTGCGACGACTGCGGCAAGGAAATCGCTTTCAAAACACCCAGTGAAATCCCGGAATGCCCGCAATGCCACGGCAAAACTTTTATCCGCATTTGATATTAGCGGCCCAAGCCTTATAATGCGACTTTCAACTATTTGATTTAACGGGGATAACATGCGCAGAGTCATTTTCAATCAGAAAGGCGGCGTCGGCAAATCGACTATTACGTGCAATTTAGCCGCCATCAGTGCTGTTGAAGGTAAGCGTACATTAGTCATCGATCTCGATGTTCAGGGCAATTCAACGCAATACCTGCTAGGCAACAAAGTCAGCGATAGCGACAAGACAATTGCCCACTTCTTTAAAGATACGCTGAGCCTATCCCTGTTTGGCGGCGGCTCATCCGGTTCCGGCCTTGAAAACGCGATCCATGAGACCCCGTTCCCCAACCTGTTTGTCCTTCCATCCCACCCCGAGCTTGAGCCGTTGCAAGGCCGTTTGGAATCGCGGATGAAAATCTTTAAATTGAAGGAAGCGCTGGAAAAGCTCGAAGGCTTTGATGAGATTTATATGGATACGCCGCCTATCCTGAACTTCTACAGCCAGTCAGCCTTAATCGCGGCCGAAAAATGCCTGATTCCTTTCGATTGCGACACCTTTGCCAGGGAAGCTCTGTATTCATTGATGCAAGTGGTGGCGGAGGTTAAAGCCGACCATAACCAGAATCTTGAAGTTGAAGGCATCATCGTCAACCAATACCAAAAACAAGCCAATCTGCCCCGCCAGTTAGTCGAGGAACTTATTGCAGAAGGACTGCCGGTATTGGCTGCAATGATTTCTCCATCGGTCAAGGTCAGGGAGTCGCACACCGAATCGAGACCGCTGGTGCATTATGTGCCTAACCATAAACTGACCGACGAATACCGCGCTTTACATGCGGAGATTCACGGCAGTTAAGTTGTAAACGCACTCATCGTTCCCACGCTCCGGCGTCAATGCCATTAAATTTAAGAAAAAAGCCCCCTCTCCTGCTGGAGAGGGTTGGGGTGAGGAGAATAAAAAATAAGGAAAAAACTTATTTGCCCCCCTCATCCTAACCTTCTCCCTGAGGGAGAAGGGACTGTCCATCCTTAACTTAATGAGAGGGCGCTCCAGCGGTGCGAGTCGCAAAGCGTCTCTGGCGACAACTTCATCACCGTACCCTAACACCATGAACAGCATTACCCCCGGCAACCTTAAATACTGGCTACTGCCCATCCTGTCCGGCATCCTGATCGGCACCAGTTACATCCCCTTCCCGCCTTGGGCTTCGTTATTCTGTTTCGTGCCGTTATGGATGTTCTGGAACCGGCAAACCCGCTTGAGGGACGTTTTTGTCGGCGGCTTAATCACATCCTTCATATTCACGCTGATCGGCTTCAACTGGGTCACTTACCTGTTGCATGAATTTGCCCACCTGGACTGGCCTGTAGCCGTCATAGGCATGTTGATTTACGGATTGATAGCCCACTTGTTTGTACCGTTGGCCGGCGTACTGTGGTTTTGGGGGCAACAAAAATTTAAATGGTCGAAGCGGCTTTCGCTGTGGCTGATGGCGCTGATCACCACTCTTTGCGAAGCCTATTCGCTGACCCTGTTCGACTGGAACTTCGGTTATTCCTGGTACGGTTCAAATATCCCCGTTTACCATTGGGCGGAAGTGATCGGTTTTAGCGGGCTCAGCGCCGCTACGCTCTTGTGCAACCTGCCGCTTTATATTGCCTGGGAAAAACGCAACCAAAGCGCCGGCAAAATCATTTTAGCCGGCGTCGTGACCGGCTTCATCCTGCTGAATATCGGCGGATTGTGGCTGAAAAACCGGCTACCGCCACCGGATGCGTCGTTTAAAACGCTGCTGGTTCAGGCCTATATCGATAACGCGGAAAAACTGGCCGCAGAACTGGGCAAAGGCTACGGAAAAGAAATCTTCAACCGCTATACCGCGCTGACCGATGACGCGCTCAGCGCTCATCAAAACGCAAAAATCGACTTCGCGATGTGGCCTGAAACGGCATTCCCCGCATTGCTGGGCGAACGGTTTAAATCCGACGACTACCCGGTGGCGCTGGCGCAGTTTCTCCATGATCGGCAGCTACCGCTGATCACCGGCGCTTACAGTATCGATGAGAAATCCCGACTGATCACCAATTCCCTGTTCGTGTTGAACAAGGACGGCGAGATAGTGCCGCCGCATTACAGCAAATCGATACTACTGGCTTTCGGCGAATACATACCCGGCGAACAGTTTTTCCCGGAAGTCCGCAACTGGCTGCCGCCCACCGGCCACTTTGCCAGAGGCCACGGCCCGACCGAGTTACTGCACTGGAACGGCTATAAAATGGGCGCGCAAATTTGCTACGAAAGCCTGTTCCCCCGATTTACCCGCTCGCTGGCGGAACTGGGCGCGCAGTTCATCGTCAACGTCACCAACGACTCCTGGTACGGCGCATGGCAGGAACCCTACCAACACATGTACATGACCCTGGCCCGCGGCGTGGAATTTCGCCGCCCGGTATTGCGCGTCACCAACACCGGCATATCCACGGTATCGCTGGCATCGGGAGAAATCCTGGAACGCTCGCCGATACATCAGGCCTGGGCAGGCTTATACGAAGTGCCTTACCTGAAGAACCCGCCTGCCACTTTCTACCAGAACTGGTTTGACCTGGTTCCGGGTTTATTGTGGGGGGCGTTGGTTTTGTTGCTGGGGATTGGGGTTGTAAAGCGATTGGACACTACTAACGGCAAATAACTTACCGATAACCGCTTAACTTTAACGGCATACCATACTCAAATTCGACGCCATTGTTCCCTCTCCTGCTGGAGAGGGCTAAGGTGAGGAGATTTTAAAAACCGAATTTCGATGTACCAACAATATAACTCTACAACCGGTCCATCGGACTCACCACACCCTTGCCGCCTTTGTTTAACACATGAGTGTAAACCATGGTCGTGGCGACATCACTATGCCCCAGCAATTCCTGGACAGTGCGAATATCATAAAGATATGCGCCGCAAAGTGCGCGGAGTTGCCGGCTTGACATAACGCTGCACTTGCTTTTCTTCCGCATGATGGCCTCGTTCCGATTTACTGCGCGGATCAATGGAATAGTTTTTGGCCGCGAACACATATTGCCGGCTCCATGCTTTCGAAGCGTTAGGATATTTGACCGCCAGCGCATCCGGCAGCCATACATCCGCCTTGCCCAAAACGGCATCCTGCTCATGCCAGACCCGGCGCAATGCCAACTGCGTGCGCAACGGTTCTACCAGACTCTCCGGCAGCATGGTCACCCGGTCTTTACCGCCCTTACCATCGCGCACAATAATTTCCCTGCGTTCCAGCTCAACATCTTTCACCCACAACACCGCACCGCTTCCATCAATCGCATGCCGGTGCCGTATAACAATTTGATCATCAACCCCCGGCTCAGGCACCCCGGATGCCTCATGCAACAGGCTTGTATCTCCTGGAGAGTGAGCACCACCGGCAAACGCCGGGGCTTTTTCGAGCGCTCAAAATTATCCAGCCATGGCAAATCCACTGCCAACACCTCGCGGTACAAAAACAAAGTGGCCGATAGCGCCTGATTCTGGGTAGCCAGATAGATTAAAAACGCCTCCACCTCAAGCGCGCCCATTTCCAAAGGATGACGCTTGTGATGATATAAAACAAACTGTTTAATCCAGGCAATATAAGTTTTCTCCGTACTCAAGCTATAGTGTTTAAAACGAATCTTGTCACGGACTTAGTCGAGTAATTTTTTGGGTTGCGTCGATGTCGTGTTTGTTTGCATGACTTGTCGCTTTACCTTACAATCTAGCCATTGAAAACAATAAGATAACTTTAATCAAAAATGATTATACGACAATGCGATTTTTTTATACGACAAATGGTGTCGTATATATTACGTTGGGCGTCTTGATCCGCATGCACTCGCACCTTGTTGCACTTGGAATATCGAGCGAACTGTTAGCCGCACGCGGCTTGCGAGAGTGCGAGGAAGCGGCGAGCCTTGAAAGTGCCGAAGTTGGAGCGGACGGTAGAGATCATCTACTTGCCCCAGCTGCTGCCGAAGCATGGCGCCGTCTCAAGGCGGCGGCGCTCGTTGATGGCATCGCTCTATTCATTGTCTCAGCCTTTCGCAGCATCGACCGACAAACCGAGATAGTTCGCCGAAAGCTTGAAACTGGGGTGGTCGTCGAAGATATTCTCACCGTTTGTGCCCCGCCAGGATTTAGCGAGCACCACACTGGCCGAGCCATTGACGTATCAACCCCCGGCTGCCGTGCGCTTGAAGTAGAGTTCGAGCAAACCGCTGCGTTTGCTTGGCTCGGTGCGCGCGCCGCAGAATTTGGCTATTATCTCTCTTATCCCATTGGCAATAACTGTGGTTACCAATATGAGCCTTGGCATTGGTGCTTCAAAGACGCCCAACCCAACCATCAACACGGACTGGCACGATAA
>JALNYY010000182.1 GCA_023229605.1 Methylobacter sp. | reverse complement strand
AGGCATGAACATACTGATACAGCCTATAGGCGACACCTCTTACGGCATGAACATGCCGCCGTTTACATGAATATTTTCGCCGGTAATATAGGCTGCGCCATCGGAAGCCAAAAATGAAACCGTATGCGCGATTTCTTCCGCTTTGCCCAAACGAGACAGAGGGATAGATGACAGCAAAGCATTTTTAATGTCATCACTTAGCTCCTTGGTCATATCGGTATCAATAAACCCAGGCGACACTGTGTTGATGGTAATATTGCGCGATCCCACTTCTTTGGCCATGGATTTGGCAAACCCGACCATCCCGGCTTTTGCCGCAGCGTAGTTTGCCTGTCCGGCGTTACCGGTCGAACCCACTACTGATGAAATATTGATAATACGACCTGTCTTGGCTTTCATCATGCCTCGCAGTACTGCTTTGCTCATACGAAAAACCGAAGTCAGGTTGGTATTGATAATATCATCCCACTCTTCATCCTTCATCCGCATCAACAAATTATCGCGGGTGATACCGGCATTATTAACCAGCACCGTCGGCGCCCCAAACTCGTCATTGATAATGGTCATGACTTCCGCGATAGATTCCGTATTGCCGACATCGAGCTTTAAGCCTTTGCCGTGCTCGCCCAGATAGGCGGAAATTGAATCGGCGCCGCCATCTGTGGTCGCGGTGCCGATAACCAAAAAACCATCCTGGGCCAGCCTTTCCGCTATTGCACGGCCTATGCCGCGACTGGCGCCCGTTACTAAAGCTACTTGTTTAACCATGGAGTTGCTCCAATACTGTGTTTAATGTTTCCGGGTCATAAATGGACAAGTGCTCGGCATCCTTGGCGATGCGCTTGTTCAACCCGATTAGTACCTTGCCGGGGCCGCATTCGACAAAACAGGTAACACCCTGATCGTGCATGAATTTGATGCCGTCGGCCCAGCGCACCGGCTTATAAAGTTGCTCTTTTAATGCGTTACGGATGACTTCAGGGGCGCTGTGCGATGCGACATCCACATTATGAATCAGCGTCATTTTCGGCGTATCGATAACAGTACCTTGCAATTGTTCATCCAGTTTACGGGCTGCCGGCTCCATTAAGGCGCAATGGGAAGGAACGCTGACCGGCAACAGCACCGCCCGCTTGGCTCCCGCGGCTTTTGCCGCTCTCATTGCCCGTTCGACAGCAGCAACATTACCGGCAATAACCACCTGTCCCGGCGAATTGAAGTTAACTGCGGAAACTATTTCGTGTTCAGCAGCATCGGCGCAAACCTTAACAACCTGATGATCCTCAAGACCCAAAATCGCCGCCATTGCGCCGACGCCTGGGGGTACGGCTTCCTGCATCAACCGGCCTCTTACCGCAACCAGCTTTATGCCGTCTTCAAGCGACATCGCTTCCGAACAAACCAAGGCCGTATACTC
The DNA here is from genome assembly GCA_023229605.1 of Methylobacter sp. GTDB lineage: Bacteria > Pseudomonadota > Gammaproteobacteria > Methylococcales > Methylomonadaceae > Methylobacter_A. Next base: position 5,942 of record JALNYY010000182.1, on the reverse strand, counting down.
GCCCAAACTGTGCCCGGCCATCCACGCGGGACGGACATTACTGTGTCTACACCAGACCTCCCAAATGGCCACACCGGCGGCCAGCATCGCAGGCTGCGTATTGTGGGTTTGATTAAGCTCTTCCTCCGGACCTTTAGAGACAATAGACCATAAATCTTTGCCCAGCGCATCGGATGCCCGTTCAAAAGTATGCTTTACCTCAGGATAGCTGGCCGCCAGCTCAGTCAACATGCCGACCGATTGCGAACCCTGGCCGGGAAAAACAAAAGCTAAGTTATAAGTTTGACTGTTCATTTCAATACGCTTTTAGTATTTAATTAATGCGGAACCCCAGGTGAATCCCGCCCCAAATGCTTCAAGCAAAACCACTTGTCCGCGCTGGATGCGACCATCCCGAATACCTTCGTTGAGAGCGAGCAGCACCGATGCGGATGATGTATTGCCCTGATTTTCAAGAGTCAACACAACATGATCCATGGACATTTTTAATTTTTTTGCTGTCGCGGCAATAATCCGCATGTTCGCCTGATGAGGAACCAGCCAGTCAACATCGGATTGCTGCATGTTATTTGCAGCCAGCGTTTCATCGACTATGCGACCCAGCGTATTGACAGCGACCTTGAACACTTCGTTGCCGCGCATGTTGATGTAACCGGGCTCATCCTTATTCGCGTCGGTAGCTACCTGAGGGTTTGGACAATACAGCAGATCCTCATATTCACCGTCAGAATGAATATGGGTGGACAAAATGCCGGCCTCATCCGATGCGCTCAGCAATACCGCTCCCGCGCCATCGCCGAATAAGATACAGGTGCCCCGGTCTGTCCAGTCGACAAGACGCGAACAGATTTCAGAACCCACCACCAGAACCTTTTTCGCCGCACCCGATTTTATATATTGATCGGCGATGCTCAACGCAAAAATCGAACCTGAACATGCAGCCTGGACATCAAAGGCGACGCAGTTTCTAATACCTAAGCGCTGCTGCAACAAACAGCCGGTACTCGGGTAAACGCGGTCAGGCGTCCCGGTCGCAACAATGATCAAATCAATTTCGTCGGGATCACAAGCCGCAGCCTCTATAGCTTGTCTTGCGGCAATTTCAGCCATGCTTGAGGCTGTTTCATCAGCCCCTGCAATACGACGGCTTTTAATGCCGGTACGCTCAAAAATCCAACTATCGGAGGTGTCAACGGTTTGCGATATTTGTTCATTGGTGCGAACTTCTTCCGGCAAATAGCCGCCGGTGCCGATTACTCTCGAATAACGGGTCATGCATTCTCTCTCAGAGCCAAAGTTTTTTCGACTTGTTCGCTTATTTTTCTGATGACGTCTTTTTTTACTTCAACTTCAGCAAGATGGATGGCCGTTTTAAACGCCAATACATCTGCACCGCCGTGGCTTTTAATGACCAGTCCGCGCAACCCTAAAAAGCTGGCGCCATTATACAAGCGCGGATCGATACGCTTTTTAAACGATTTAAGCACCGGATAGGCCAGCAACCCCGCCAACTTGGTTACAACATTTTTGCCAAATGCCTCTTTCAAGGCGGTACCGATCATTTTTGCCGCACCCTCAATGGACTTGAGCGCGACATTGCCGACAAAGCCATCGGCAACAATCAGATCAACAGGGACATGGCCGGCGTTTAAAGAATCGCCTTCCACATAGCCTATGTAATTTAACGACGAGTTTTCCAGTAATTTTGCAGCCGATTTAACCTGCTCGTTACCTTTCACATCTTCTTCGCCGATATTTAAAAGCCCCACTCTGGGGTTATCGATATTTTCGACCGCTTTGACCAACTCCGCGCCCATCACTGCAAATTGGAAAAGGTGCTCCGCAGTGCAATCCACGTTTGCTCCCAGATCAAGCACATGGGTATGTCCGTCAACTGAGGGTAATGTGGAAATGATGGCAGGCCGGTCAATACCCGGAATCATCTTAAGTACAAAACGGGCAGTAGCCATTAAAGCTCCCGTATTGCCGGCACTAACGCAGGCGTCCGCAAGCCCGTCATGAACCAGGTTGATAGCAACCCGCATTGACGAATCTTTTTTATTTTTTAGCGCTTTGGACGGCGATTCATCCATTGCAACGCATTGGGATGCGTGCTGAATAGAGAGTCTATCCCGGTAATCAATTAATGCCTGGGCTAACTGCGGCTTTAGAACGGCCTCATCACCCACTAAAATCAGTTTTAAGTCTGGATTGTTCTTTAAACAATCCAATGATGCAGGAATGGTGACTTCAGGACCGTAATCCCCGCCCATTGCATCAATCGAAATTGTTAGGCTCACGCTTACGGATGACTCCTGAGTTATTATAAAGAAGCCGAATCCGACCTGACTCGGTCAGATTCGGCATATCATCATGCTACAAGGCGGAAAGACTTCAATCTTCGTCGCCATTGCTTACGATTTGACGGCCTTTAAAGAAGCCATCCGGCGTAACATGGTGACGGATATGGGTTTCACCTGTCATTGCATCTTGAGACAAGGTTCTGCCTGTTAACGCGTCGTGTGAACGGCGTTGACCACGTCTTGAACGCGTTACTTTACTTTTTTGTACGGCCATTATAAATCTCCAGTGTTTTTAAATTTGGCTAAGATGGAAAAAGGGTTTTCGGTAGGCGACTGCTGCTCATTGAGCAAAGAATTCACCGTATTATTGTCCGGCTTCCAGGCGAGACAATTGTGCTGATGTTTGGGAAACGTAGGCAAGACGAGCAACAACTCATCTTCAACAATATTCTTTAGAAGAACCTTCCCTTCTTCAACCAACAACGGCTCATAATCCTCGGGCAATCTGTCCGCTTGATCTATGGAAGTAACGATACCTAGCTTGATGTTGTTTTTAACAGGCCATTGAACTGCCTGCAGGCAATTTTGGCATTTAAGCTCCAAAACCGCTTCTATTTCCCCTTCAACTTTGGCCAATCTTCCCTCCCGGCCAAAAAAAAGATCCACAGTGACAGCTCCCGTGTCGCTAAACAGAATATCCGCCAAACGATCCAAGCTACTTACAGGTATTTGCCCCCTCAATTCACCACGCTTATCAGCCAGATGCAAAGGGTCTATATATTCAGGTAATCGAGCTAACATAACCGCGCAATGGTATATGGAAACAACAAATTCGTCAAATCCAAATGACGCACCCCATATAAACGAATCAGATTAAAAGCCCGTATATTCAAGCAATAAGATGCAAGGAGATTAATTCGAACATAAACGACTACAGAGATACAGGCTTCAATATCAGTGCTTAACGATGACGGGTTTATTGGAAAGTTCATCCGGATTATCTACGCCGGGCGGAAAATGGGTAGCCAGCAACATCGTAATACGTTCAATGCCTTGCAACGATCCGCGCAGAAAATCCCCCCTCTGAAATTCTTTCCGTATAGCCTCTGTTATTTCATCCCACTCGGATTGAGCCACGCGCATGGTAATACCCCGGTCCGCGACAATATGAACTTCGCGATCCGCAAGCAACAGATAAATCAATACCCCGCTGTTTTTTTCGGTATCCCAGACCCGCAAAGCCGAAAACACCTCGATTGCACGTTGGCGAGCCGATATGCCATGCCAAATTTTACCCGCAGCAAGCGCATTTTCAACCGCAAAACGAAGTTCGCCACTATGCCGGCTCTCGGAGTGTTTTATTGCTTCTTCTATGTCTGTCAGCGCTTTCTTGGGAAACAACACGCGCCAACGCCAGGGCGGCATAAAGGCATGACGAAACCAACGTTTAATATTTACCATGACCCTGATGCGCCTCCTCCGCCAAAACCGCCACCGCCGCCGCTCCATGAACTCCCGCTGCTACTCCCGCCAAATCCGCCGCCGCTAGACCAACCGCGCCCGCCGGCATGGCGGACTGCAACAATAAAAAAAACCATTACCCCAATAAACAGCGCCGGCAAGAAAGCCAATCCCAAAACCAGTGCTGCTACCGCGCCGCTCCCCAGTCCCGCCAGCATCCCGCCCATTACGCGCCCCGTCATCGCAGACAGCATGAATCCGGCAATCAAGCCGCCAAACAGAATAACCATAAAAGCCGCTTCATTCTGTGAACCGTTTTTATTTTCAGGCGGCGACGGCAATGCCTCTCCTTCGATCAACGTCATCAACTGCATAACCCCCGCATCAATACCGCCCGCGTAATCGCCGTCTTTAAAATACGGGGTAATGGTCTCCGCTATCACCCGTTTGGCAACTGCGTCGGGAATAACGCCTTCCAGACCATAGCCGACTTCCAGGCGCAGCTTTCGGTCATCTTTGGCCACTATCAGGATAACCCCGTCATCCACGCCTTTACGGCCGATTTGCCATAAATCGGCAACCTCTATGCCGAATTCAGCTATATCTTTGGGCCCCGTGGTCGGGACGATTAATACCGCAATCTGACTGCCTTTTTGGGTTTCGAATGCGGCCAACTTGTTTTCCAGCGCCGTTACTTGTTCGGCGCTGAGTGTAGCGGTAAGATCGGTGACCCGGCGCGATAGTTCGGGAACGCCAACTACCGCCCAAATCTTCAGGCAAAATAACAGCAGGAAAAATCCGAGTCCGTAGCGGGTACGGGAAAATATTGCAGACAACATACTAATGACCGCTGACCGGTGCAGCAGGCGCGCCAAAATCAACTTTGGGCGGCTGCGCAATGGCTTTTTCATTTTCTACCGTAAAGCTAGGCTTAGCCTGATAACCGAACATCATCGCGGTAAGATTGGAAGGAAAAGAGCGCACCGTAATATTGTATGCTTTGACCGCAGCAATATAGCGATTGCGCGCCACGGTAATGCGGTTTTCCGTGCCTTCCAGTTGCGTCTGTAAATCGCGGAACAGGCCGTCGGCTTTCAGTTGCGGGTAGTTTTCCGCCACTGCCAGCAACCGCGAAATCGCACCGGCCATTTGCCCTTGGGCGGCAATAAACTTTTGAAACGCCGGCTCATCGTTGACCAGTTCCGGCGTGGCCTGCAACGATCCAATTTTGGCGCGAGCCTCGGCAACCTCGGTCAGCACATCCTTTTCGTGCGCCGCGTAGCCTTTCACCACATTGACCAGATTAGGCACCAGATCGGCGCGGCGCTGGTACTGGTTTAATACCTCCGCCCAGGTCGCCTTAATGTCCTCGTCGCCGGACTGTAGCGCGTTATAGCCGCAGCCGGACAAAACCGTCATTATCAACAAAACAATCAATCGTTTAAACACATCAACCTCGCTGCATAGATTTAGCGGCAACACTCCGCAATTAGAAAAAAGGACACGGATTTTGGCTGATAAACACAAATCCATCTAATCAGCATCATCCGTGTTCTTTGATAAATCCGGCAGCTACTGTGCAGCCGCCAAACTTCGCGCACTTCTTTAAAAGTTAAACCACCCCGAGCCGAATGAAGCGGCAAAAACAAAACTGACGATAGTCATCAATTTTATTAGAATCTGATCTGATGTTACGTAACTCGCCTTCGGGTGCGACAACCCGATTCAATCAAGTATCGCGCTAGCGACTCCCTAATGTTCAAGCGCCCTAAACTCGACTAACTGCGTAACATCAGTTATTAGGTTAGCTATCGCATTCGCCGTGCAGTCTTGGCTATTAGAAGCGGCATTTACGCAAGACGCAAATGTTTAAGTTTGGCGCAGGCTTCACCCCCATTGATGTCAGGAACTATTTTTAATTCCAGCACCTTTAATTGTTCAAGACTGACCTCATAATGCTCGACTTCACTCGTGGTGTGCGGGGGGCTAAAGTGATATTGCTGACGCAAAATCTCCCGGTAAGCATTCTCTTTATCCATCAACCAACACAGGACAAACTCCTGGGTGCGCGACTGATGTTGCTCGTCGATCACCAGAAAAATATGCTCGATAGTGCGGGGTTGATCAAAAACAACACGAATCGTTTGCTCGCCGGAACTTGCCGCCTGCCATCCCATT
>JALNYY010000181.1 GCA_023229605.1 Methylobacter sp. | reverse complement strand
AAACCCTCTTTTTCCCTGTAAACCTCCGGTATGTACCGCAATAATACGCTGACCGGGCTTGAAGTAATGTTTTTTGATTGAATCGTAGATGGCGTACATCATTTTTCCGGTATAAACCGGTTCAAGAGGAAGTGTAGTTTTTAATTCGAAGTCTTCAATAAATGCGCTTAATTCAGCATTGTTTTTAGCAAAACCGCCAAAATGATAATCCAAGTTTATCTGCCAGTTATTACGCGGTTGTGACAGCATCGCCTCAACCTCTGCGGTCAAAAAACCTGCATTTTTTAACGCAGCAAAGCCCAGCACTGACGTTTGTTCCGAAACCGCATCAACAATGCCCGCCAACGTCGTCCCGGTTCCACAGGGCACACAAAATGTGTCGCATGGAATTACTGTTTCGGCAACCAGTTCCGCCACGCCTTTTAACGCCAATTCCTGCGCGCCGCCTTCCGGCAGCCAATATTGCCGGGGCTTTAAGCCGGGTAAATCGCGCCAGTTTCTGTATTGCCTGAGCAGCCTGTAATCCGTGCGGGATACAAATCTCAGCTCCATACCCCACTCTTTCATGTCCAGCAATGTCGGAGTCAATGTTTCCGGTTCTTCGCCGCGAACAAGCCCGATCGTTTTCAATCCTAACACCTTACCGGCATAAGCCAAAGCATGCAAATGATTGGAATAAGCGCCGCCCATGCTGATGAGGGTGTCCGCGCCTACCGACAGCGCATGATCGAGTATATATTTAAGCTTGCGCCATTTATTGCCTGAAATCACCGGATGCAGCAGATCGTCCCGTTTCATCCACAGTTCGATTTGATATTGTTCAAGCAACGGGTCATCAATCTTTGTTAGAATCGACGGCTTAAAGGTTTTTTCCAGTTTTATCAGTTCGGGGTGCATGTATGTGTGGACGTTATAACTTGATCGCAACCGGGCAGCAGATTATGGAACATTTCAGGTTGCCGAGTTTACCCGTACACAATCCCGACTACAACATTCCGCCGGGGCAAAAGATTCTCGCTGTCGTGCAACTGGAAGACGGCAGCAACAGGGCTGTTAATCTGCACTGGGGCTTGATTCCATCGTGGTCGAAGGATCGTGCAATTTCGAGCCGCTTGATCAATGCCAGGGCCGAAACCCTGACTGAAAAACCGTCGTTTAAAAATGCTTACCGGCATCGACGCTGTCTGATTCCCGCTACCGGTTTCTTTGAGTGGCATGCCACTGAAGCCGGCAAACAACCCTATCATATCCACCGGCAAGATAACGCATTATTCGCTTTTGCAGGTGTTTGGGAGCACTGGGAACATGACCAGGAAGCGGTTTATTCATGCGCTATTATCACTACAGCCGCCAACGACAAAATGACGCCTATTCATGACAGGATGCCGGTTATTATCATGCCCGATGATTACAACAGTTGGCTGGACAAGAAAACCGCCGTTATCGAGATCGCCGATTTTCTAGCCGCCGATGCCTACCGTACCATGATGATTAAGCCGATCAGTACACGGGTCAACAATCCCCTGCATAACGACGAGAGCTGCTTAAGCTAGACGGCATCGATAATCACGAAAGACACGAAGTTTTTTCTTCGCGCCTTTCGTTAAGTTGACGCCTCTATTTCTTCTTAGGATTGGATTCGGCATCCGGATTTTCGGCTGCCAACTCGGGTTTATAAGATTTATAGTCCGGCGCTATGCTGATCAATACCGTCAGCAGCGCCGCAATATAAGGGACAGCCTGCACCGAAAGAATAGCTATCCATAATCGGCCGCTAAAATTGTCAAAATGCTCCAGAGACGCCATCATCCCGATTCCCACGCTCAATAATATCAACAACAGCAATTCCTGCCGTATGGTAAACAACCCGACAAATAAAGCGCTGTGTTGTTCAAACTTGGGCGTACGCATGAAAGGCTTACCCGACGTAAACAGACCCTGTATTGTGCCCTTGGCGACGGTGTGGGTTAAGGACAACCCTGACAGCGACGCGCCTAATGATTGCCAGACGGAACACGGAACACGCGCCTGATACAGCCATAAACCCCGGATAATTTTAAAGCTGAATATACCGACGGTCGGCAATAAAAAGGCATTGGCCGGGAGTTCGCTGTGTATCGGATCATAAAGAATCAGCGCAGTTAACGCCAAGCTGGTGCAGGTAAACACCAATGCCAGCGCATCCGAAAACCACGGCAGCCAACCGGCAATAAAATAATACTTTTGGGCTGGTGTCAGCTTGGGTTCTTTGGACGGCAAAAAGCTGCGCCAATGCGCCTTGATGATTTGCATGGCTCCATAAACCCAGCGATAGCGTTGGGTCATGTAGCCTGACATAGTGTCGGGCATAACGCCGCGCCCGAACGAATCTTTGACGTAAACAGAATCATAGCCCGCTTCATACAGGCGCAAGCCTAACTCGCTGTCTTCGCAGATGCACCATTCCGACCATTTACCCACTTCCAGCAAGGCGGATTTTCTGATCATCGTCATCGTGCCATGCTGGATAATGGCGTTGTATTCGTTCCTCTGCACCATGCCGATATTGAAAAAACCGGCATACTCCCAATAGCAAAAGGATTTAAAAGCGCTCTGGTCGCGGTCTCGATAATCCTGGGGTGACTGGATAAAACCGACGTTTTCGTTGTCGAAATAAGGCACCATGCAGTTAAGCCAGTCCGGCGACAGAATATAATCACTGTCGATAACAGCGATAATCTCGGCATCTGGAGCAGTTTGTTCAAGCGCATGATTAATCGCACCCGCCTTAAAACCAGGCCAGTTTTCCAGATGGAAGAACCTGAATTTTGGCCCCAGGCGCTCGCAATCGGCTTTCACCGGCTCCCAAACCGCCGGGTCCTTGGTATTGTTGTCCATCACCAGCACTTCCAGATTGGGATAATCCACCCTGTCCAAAGCTTCCAGCGTCATGCGCACCATCTCGGGCGGCTCGTTATGGATAGGTAAATGCAAAGATACCTTGGGATATTTAAAGTCAGGCGATGGCGTAAGCGGCTGAAAAGTCCTGGCCGTTTTCCGGTGCCAGATAACTTCGGCTATTTCCAAGCTTTCTATTAGCAGGATGACTGCCGCCATAACCTGCATCAATATAAGGACACCCCAAAAAATCATGGAAATATTGGTTTGGTATTGCTGAGCGCCTATCGACACAGACCAGAAAATCGTTGACGCCGCAAGATTGGCAATCAGGGCGAAAAACAGCAGGCCGGGCAGTTTCATGCTGCGACGGGTAAACAAAAACAAACCCATTAAAATAACACTAAAAACAGCCGCGCCAGCTGCCCAGTGCTCCCAGTTCGGCATAGTTATAACGTCGCTATCCATCGGATACTTGGGTTGCCGATCCGCGTTAAAAATGCCCCAATAGGCTCCGGCCGAGCCTTCCAAAGACATTTTCCAGGGCTGGTCAAACGCCTCTACAATGTAATAGGTGACTTTTTCAGCATCGGCCCGATTGAGAAATTCGCGCAAAAATCTTGCCTGGTTGGATACCGATGCAGTCGCATGTTTAAACGGTTGACCGTCTGAAGGCCAGCCGACCTCGGTAATAACGATGGGTTTATTGGGATACGCTTTTTGCACGGCATGATAACGGTCGAAAACATAATCGACTGCATCTTTGGCCGCAATACCTTCCCAATAAGGCAGGATATGCACGGCTATAAAATCGACTTCCGGAACCAGCTCAGGATGTTTAAGCCATATGTCCCACGTTTCGGAAGTACTGACCGGACGCCATGTGTTCCGTTTTACTTCCCGGATATATTCGATCAGTTGCTCTGGAGTAATATCGCCGCGAAGCAAAACCTCGTTGCCTACCATAACACGAACGATTTTAGGATTATTCTGGCGGCTGACATTAATTAAGGTTTCGATTTCTTGTCTATTTTTTTCAAGATCCCCGTCAATCCAGGCGCCCACAGTCGTATTCAGATTATGCTTGGCGGCCAGTTCAGGAATCTTGTCCAGCCCTTTCAGCACGCTGTAGGTACGCACCGCGTGAACTTTATTCTCGAGCAAGCTTAAGTCATGGTCAATATCGGCTTCGCTGGGGAAGGTATTGCTTGTTTGTGTATCCTGTTTTCTCATGGGGTCGAACGTGACGCCCATAGTCGTTTTGGTCCAAGGTTGTAATTGCAAGGGGTTGTTAACATAACTCCAAATACTGAAATTAATAAAGACGATTAGAGCGAGTGCAATGACAGTAACTATCTTGGTTTTCATTTGGGTGCTCGGTTGTTCTGTTTAAAATGAGAAAATTTGTTTGATTGAAGATTTAGAAAAAATTGTACTGCTCACCCTGCAAGCTCACGTCCCTTACCTACAGCCATAGCAGGCAAAGCTTTATAGTTCGGGAAAATCAAGATACTAAAGGGTCGATATTTTTCAAGAAAATAACCACGGAAGGTCTATTCAGGCGGCTATTTTACACTGGTTCCAGAGCTAACAAGAATTTATTTAATCAGCCTAGGCCATTGCAAATCCACTCTTGCCTCAACTTTGAATTCTGCTGAAAAACTTCCGCTCCTGCGCCGCCTAAAACGCTTTAGCCCCACATTGCATCCCGTCACTCAGCCCGCAAAGCCTCCAACGGCTCTAACCGGGCGGCTTTCATTGCCGGGGCTACTCCGGCGGCTATGCCTATCAGCAATGAGACCATAAAAGCCGCGACGATATAAACCCAGGCCAGTTCCACCGGCAAGGCGGGCAGCGCGGCATCGAGAACCCAGACTATAGCTATGCCCAACAACACGCCGCAAAGCCCGCCTGTCGCGCTAAGCGCCAAAGCCTCGCACAGGAACAGCTGAAAAATGGTGCTCCGCTCTGCGCCTACCGCCCTCAGCAAACCGATTTCGGAAATGCGTTCGGAAACGGCGATGGTCATGATCGTTAATATACCGACCGCGCCGACCAACAAGGAAATACCGCCCAGTGCCGCTACCGCCAGCGTCAGGATATTCAAGATGGAGTCCATGCTTTTCAACATCTGGTTCTGGGTGACAACAGTAAAGTCTTCCCTGCCGTGCCGGGCAATCAAGTTTCGTTTGACGGCGTTTTCTACGCCGGCAACCGCCGTATTGCTTTTATAGAGCAGATGGATTTCCATCAGGCTTTCCCTGTCGAACAGCTCCAGCGCCTTGGCGGCCGGTATATAAATGGTGTCGTCCATGTCGAAGCCGATCATCTGGCCTTTTTTCTCCATCACGCCGATAACCCGAAAACGGTCGCTGCCTATCCTGATCCGCCGGCCTAGCGGACTGTCCGCGCCAAACAGTTCGCCGGCCAATTTATTGCCCAACACCGCAAAGGCGCGCGGATTGCTTTCTTCCGGCAAAAAGCGCCCGCTGATGACCTTGATTTTCCAAATATCCGGCACCGCCGCACCAACCCCCAGCACGTTGGTGCGCCGCTGTTTTTCCCCGGCTTCAATACGCGCGTTGCCTTGCACCATAGGCGAGGCGGCGATGATGTTTTCCAGTCTACTCAAACTGACAACATCGGCGATGACCAGCGGCCTGACCGTGCTGATCGTTGCGCCCGACATGCCGAAAGTGGTGGTTTTTCCCGGATGAACACCAATCAGGTTAGTGCCGAACTGGGTGAATTCCGCCAGCACAAAAGTATGAATGCCCCGGCCTATCGAGGTTAACACGACCACCGCAGCGATACCGATAATCAACCCCAATGCAGTCAGCGACGAACGCAGTTTGTGACTGATAACCGTACGGTATGACAAGGAGATCAGGTCCGCGTAGCGCATGTTTTAACGCTTCGCCAATGCGGCGACAGGATCGAGATTGGCCGCTTTTCTGGCCGGCAACACGCCGAACAACAGACCGGTAAGCAACGAAACAGCCAATGCGGCCAGCAATGCCCAGCCCGGTAGCAGCATAGGAAAATCCGGATAAAAAGCCTGCAAAACGCCAAGGGTTACATAGCCCAGCATCACGCCCAATACCGCCCCCGCCAGCGATAACATGGCGGCTTCGGTCAAAAACAGCCACAACAGCTGCCGCCTGGTCGCGCCCAATGCCTTCAGTAAACCGATCTCGGCGGTGCGTTGCGTCACGCTGACCAGCATCACATTCATCACCAACACACCGGCCACCGCCAAACTGATTCCTGCGATGCTGGCTACAGTCAGGGTCAGTGCAGTCAGTATCTTATCGAAGGTGTTTACCACGCTGTCCTGGGTAATCAGGGTTACGTCGTCTTCGCCTTCATGGCGAGCCTTGATGATCGTCCTGATTTCATCGACGGCCTTGTACATATCCGGTTTGGATTTGGCTTCAACCAACACCCTGAATAATGAGCGGGTATCGAACAAAGCCTGCGCGGAAGCCACCGGAATAATCACGATTTCGTCAAAATCGGTGCCTACAGATTGACCTTCCGACGCCAGCACTCCAATCACCCGAAAGCGCCGGTCATTGATGCGCAACCATTGTCCCAGCGCCGGTTGATTGGCGAACAATTCATTCCTTATGGTTTGGCCGATCACACAAACCGACAGAGTTTTATCGACCTCGGTCTCTGGCAGAAAACTGCCTTGTGCTACAGTCAAATGGCGCACCCGTCGTAATGCATGGGTCGAACCCAGAATATTGGTTTCCCGCTCCAACCCTAGCGATGAAACCGGTGCAGAACCGATCGTCAAAGGTGCTATAGCAGCAATATGATGGCTGCGAAATAAGGCCTCGGCATCGTCCAGGGTTAAATCCCTGGGCGTTTCGCCAAACATCGGCGGCGCTCCACCGGTAGTTTCGGTGCGCCCCGGCAACACGATAACCAGATGCGTGCCCAATGCTTCAAACTCATTAACCACATAACGGCGTGCGCTTTCGCCCAACGCAGTTAACACGGAAACCGAAGCGATGCCGATGCTCATTGCCAGGATAATCAAACCCGTGCGCAAACGCTGGGTGCTGAGTGCGGCTAAGGCTTGGGTTAATGTATCTTTGATGAGCATGGCTCTCTACTCGACGAAATTACTAATGGAACACGGATGATACTGATAAGACGGATTTAAACGGATTTTCTTTTTGGCTTATTCACTGATGTTACGCAGCCATCACTAAATTCGGTTATTTTGTGGGTATGAAAAAAGCAGAACTAGAGTTATACACAGATTATTTAACTGATGTTACGCAGTTAGTCGAGTTTCGAGCGTTTGAACATTAAGGAGTCGCTAGCGCGACACTTGATTGAATCGGGTTGTCGCACCCGAGAGCGAGTTACTTTCTTTTGCTTCGCCAAAAGAAAGTAACCAAAGAAAAGGCGACCCGATTGCCGCTTATTTCCTGTGCTCCTCGCTTTTATCGAGGGTCAGCAGAAGGGGCTCCTGCCCCTCTGCTGACGCGCGGCATCCCTGCCGCG
>JALNYY010000015.1 GCA_023229605.1 Methylobacter sp. | reverse complement strand
TTATTAACAGCGCAAAAAGAATAGGTTTGCAAAAAGTGCTTGCTCAAGTAGAGCAAAGCATAACGCTGACTGACACCAGTAATGAAATCAATGTTTCTGAAAGCGCATAAAGCAGCATGATGGATGTCTTGCCGGAAAAAAACTCATCAGCTGATTCTTAGCGGCGGACTTAAGCAGCTATATTGTTACTGCCGCTTTCTAGCGGCAGTTTTGCATACAGGAATGTGGGGAAGCGCTTGCCGCGGAGCGGAAGCTTCACAATAAGTCAATCGAACCCAAAATTATGTGCGAAGATTCGAAATGCATTCAAAAATCCCGGCACAAACGCATTGACCTTGTATATGGGATCGCGCGGATAAGACAGACGATCAAGCAGAAGCAGCTTGAACAGGAATGGAACTGGCTGAACGCTGGACCTGATTCTTTTCGTTAAAATAAATCAGGGTAGGCTTATGATTTTCCGCTTCCTTTTGATCCAATATTGCAAACGCGCAAACAATAATCAAATCACCGGGACATGCCAAGCGGGCAGCAGCACCGTTAACCGAGAACAATCCCGACCCGTTTTCGGCGCGAATGGCATAAGTCGTAAAACGCGCGCCATTATTTATATTATATATCTGTATCTGCTCGTATTCTCTGATACCCGATAAATCGAGAATATTGCCGTCAATCGCACAAGAACCCTCATAACCCAATTCTGAATGAGTCACCGTGGCTCTATGTAATTTCGCTTTAAGCATCGTGATTTGCATAATAAAAAACTATATAAATACCCTTGAGAACCGCGCATTATCCATTAATAGCAACAATGCATCAACTTTTAGCATTTAAATCCTCCCGCCTTCGGCAAAGGAGACTAAGGAGGATTTCTGGAAAAACAAATATTATCGATTAACCGGGTTTTGCTTAAGCGCGCCGCCGTCAACAAAACCAGCTCCACATCATCGACGCCTGCTTTTTTTAAATCGCTCATTCTGCACACGCTAAAATAATCCGGCTGAAAACCGGACTCCTGCAAAAACAGTAGCGCCCTGCGCTCTATTTCCTGATAAGACTGCCGCCCCGCTAAAACCGCCTCTCGCGCATCACATAAGGATTGATACAGTTTGGCGGCGACAGTTTTTTCCTCAGCGCTTAAATAGCCGTTTCTGGAACTCATCGCCAGGCCGCTTGCCTCCCGAACCGTTTCTACGCCAATTATTTCGACAGGAATATTAAGATCCCTGACCATCGTCCGTATCACAGTCAGCTGCTGAAAATCCTTTAGGCCAAATAAAGCAACATCCGGCTGCACGATATTGAATAACTTGCAAACAACGGTCGCAACGCCGTCAAAATGCCCCGGCCTGGACGCGCCGCAATACCATTCGGACAGGCCGGTTACCGACACGACCGTTTTGGCATCCTGCACATAAACGTCTGAAACAGCCGGTAGAAACAGCAAATCCGTGCCGGAAGCAGTGAGTTTTTGCTGGTCTTCACGTTCGGTGCGAGGATAGGTCTCAAAATCTTCGCCTACACCAAACTGGGTCGGGTTTACAAAAACACTGACCACCACCCGATCCGCCTTTTTTTGAGCTTCATGCACCAGCGCCAGATGTCCCGCATGCAGATTGCCCATCGTCGGCACCAAGGCAACGCTCTGCCCTGTTGATCGCCATGCCTTAACGGCATCGCGTAGTTCCGATACGGTGTTAGTTATATGCATAAGCCTTAAAAACTATGTTCCGCCGCAGGAAAACGGGATTGCTTGACCGCCTGATGATAGGCATTAATGGCTTCCTCTATATTCGCTGCGTCGCTCATGAAATTCCTGGAAAAACGAGGGCGCTTGACGGCGCCGATATTGAGCATGTCATAAAGCACCAGCACCTGCCCGTCGCAGTCGACCCCGGCGCCGATGCCTATGACAGGAATCGTTAACTGAGAACCGATGTCTTTCGCCAAGGCCGCAGGCACACACTCCAATATCAATAGCCCCGCACCCGCTTGCTGTAACTGCTCGGCATCGGCAAGCATTTTTTCGGCGGCCGCGCGATCCTTGCCCTGGACCTTATAGCTGCCCAATTGGTTAATCGATTGCGGCAACAAACCCAAATGCCCGCAAACAGGAATGCCCCGATCGGCAAGAAAACTGACGCAATCAATTCTCGCCCCTTCCAGCTTAACCATTTGCGCACCGCCTACCTGCATTAATCTGGCCGCGTTCTTGGCTGCCATAACCGGCGTGGCGTAACTCATAAACGGCAAATCGGCGATGATAAACGCCCGCTGTCTGGCGTTGCTGACGCACCGGGTATGATAAACCATGTCCCTGATGGTGACCGGAAGCGTCGTATCATGCCCCTGGATAACCATACCCAGGGAATCCCCGACCAACATCATATCGACGCCAACCTTGTCGATTAATGCGCTAAAACCGGCATCGTAGGCGGTTAAGCAGGAAATTTTCTCGCCGCGTTGTTTCATGGCCGCCAAATCAGTAATTGACAGCGGCTTTAGCGTGGCTGGAGCAGAATATGGATTCATTTTATTCAGATGGATGCAGACTTTGACTACGGCAAAAACTAATCCAGCCGTTTCAGTCCATTCATGGGACACTTGGCAAGCAGATCGGCAATATTGCCTTTTCCGGGCACCGGTAATTGCGGAGCAATCTCCGACAAGGGGTACAAAACAAAAGCCCTTTCGGCAATGCCTTCATGAGGCACTGTTAAATCAGGCAGTTCAATAATCTGGTCTCCGTAGATCAACATATCCAGATCCAGCGTTCTTGCTCCCCAACGCTCGGCTTTTCTTACCCGCCCCTGATTATTTTCTATATATTGCAGACAACGCAGCAACTCCATCGGAGACAAGCTGGTTGCGATGCACATCACCGCATTAACGTAATCGGGCTGATCTTGCGGCCCCATAGGGGCGCTATGATACAAACTGGAAAATGCCAGCTCTTCCACTCCGGCTATTGCGGCTATTGCAGTGCGCGCTGATTTTATTTGCAGGACGGGATTTTCAAGGTTACTGCCCAAACCTATATAAACGGCCACTAAGTCAGTTTCTGAGTTTTTCATAGCTATCGAATATTTTAAGACTCTGTTTTTGCCGCACTATCATTAGCTTTTTTATGATAACTTCTTTTGCGTCCTGACTTGTTACTTTGAGCGCGGCGCGGAGGCTGAGTCATTTTTCTCTGTTCATTTTCACTGGCATTCTGATACCGGGTCCACCACTCGGCCAACTCGGGATCGGCTCCTCCGGTTTCGGCGCGCAACAACAAGAAGTCATAACCCGCTCTAAAGCGGGGATGCCCGATCAGGCGGCTGGGTTTAGAGCCGATGCGCGCATTAAATTTGGGTTGCAGACTCCAAACCTCACGCATCGCCATACTGATATGGCGCGGCAAAGCCGTGCTTCTGATCTGCCGGGCAATAATCTCGCTGGCCGCATCCTGGAAGGCAATATATTCAACTTCGCCTTGCGCCACTTTTTCTGTAGCCAGTATCCGTACAGGCTCCCACAAAAAGGCCGCCAATAAAAAGTAAGCCGTAACCGTTTTGCCCTCGGCTATCCTGTTATCCGAATTTTCCAGCGCTTTAATCAACAACAACCGGGGAAAGCCGTCTTCTTCGACCGCCAAACTGTTTTCCGTGGCCGGAAACAGCACTTGAAAAAGACCGTAATGCCTGAGCATTTCAAAAGTTTGCAATGCATAGCCTGATAAAAACAGCTTTATCGCTTCATCATAAAGCCTGGCGGACGGTATGTCGGCCAGTAACTGGGCGTCGTTGTGTATCGCTTTTTCGCATTCAGGGTCCAGCTTAAAGCCGAGTTTAACGGCAAAACGCACCGCCCTTAACATGCGCACAGGGTCCTCACGGAAGCGCATTTCGGGATCGCCGATAAGTCTGAGCGTCCCGGTTTTGTGGTCAGCCATGCCGCCGACATAATCCACTACAGAAAAATCCTTGATATTGTAATAAAGCGCATTAACGGTAAAATCCCTGCGCCAAACATCTTCCTCAATCGTACCGTAGACATTATCCCGCAATAATCGCCCTTCCTTATTAAGCACCTGCTTGTCGTTTTGCTCTTCGCCCGCGCCACGAAAAGTCGCAACTTCAATAATTTCCCTGCCAAAATGCACATGCGCCAGGCGAAACCTGCGCCCGATCAGCCGGCAATTACGGAATACTTTCCTGACTTGATCAGGATCGGCATTGGTGACGACATCAAAATCCTTGGGTTCCCGTCCCAACAGCAAATCGCGCACGCAACCGCCGACCAGATAAGCATCGAAGCCTTCTTTTTGCAATCGATACAAAACCTTCAGCGCGTTCTCGCTGATTTGGGATCGTGAAACATTATGTTCCGCTCGCGAATATATTTTGACTTGTCCGGCGACCGGTACAGCCTCGTTTCTGGCTGACACCTCGACCCTGTTCAGTACGGGGCCAATAATTTTTTTAAAGAAGTTTAAAATAGTCTTTACACCTTGTTTATTTTTCTAATTATATTGATTATATCATTGCTAATGAATTCTAACCCAATCCGCAAGTTTCTTTTACATTCCCCTTTTGAATGGAGTAGAATCACCATGCTGATTTTTTACCCGCAATTCTAATTAGATCATATTGCACACACCAGATAAAAATCAGACAACCATTTTTTAAACACTCGCACAAACATTAGCGTGCTTGACTGGAATTTGTTATGTTCAAAAAGATTCTTAATAGCTTAATTGACCAACCTTTGTTAACCAGCCTTTTTGCAACAGATTTTTTCATTCTTCTGTTTCATAGACCGCCATTCTTATTTTCCCTGTTAATGTTGGGAGCGCTGATGGCGATGTGCATGTATTTTGGTCAAAAATTAGCCTTATTTAAAATTTAATTGGTCGGACCGATAAAGAATACGCTGCAAAAACCAGGTAATACCCCCATTTCAAAACCTGGTTTTTTACGTCGTCTGACGGCGACATTTTACGACCTCCTGTTGCTGATCGCCGTTTTATTTGTTGCGACTGCGCTGTTGCTCCCTTTAAATGGAGGCGTGGCGTTTTCTGCCCAACAATTCTTTTTCCCCCTGTATCTACTGCTAGTCAGCTTCTTCTTTTACGCCTGGTTTTGGACTCATGGCGGGCAGACATTAGGCCTACGCGCGTGGAAAATAAAAGTGCTCACGCTGGACATGAAACCCATCAACTGGAAACAGGCTTTGCTCCGTTTCATAGCCGCCATCGTATCATGGGGATTTTTCGGACTGGGTTTCTTGTGGATTCTTGTTGATAAAAATCAGCGCAGCTGGCACGACCATCTATCCAAAACAGCCTTGTTTCTTGACGCTCACGACACACATCATTAAGCCTTACAATAGCACACGCCTTTCAAACAATAACACGTGATGTCATCATGAATTGGTTTGCCAACCTATTTTCCCCGCGTCCAAAGACACCGTCCACGAAAAAAAAACCAGCCCCCCCTACTCTCGTCGGCCCGAATAATCAGCTTACCTGTTCGGAACCCGTCGCCACCGAACATAAGAAACTATCGACGGCAACGCTAAAAAAACTGGCTCCTCTTAGAGACATGGAGGATGCCTTTGTTGAACAACTGGCTCACACCACACTACGCTATACTCAGGGTTCTGTGATTTTTAGACTGGGCCAAAAAACCAATTCGGTTTTTTATCTGCTTGAAGGCAGCGTTGAACTTCAACCGAACAGCGACAACCGCTACACCCTGTCGGCAGAGTCGTCTCTTGCCAATCTGCCGCTCAATAGCGGCAAGGTTTGCGGAGCTACGGCATTCGCTAAAACAGACATCACTATCCTGGCGATTTCAGGAGAATTTATCTGCCGATGGTCAGGCAAAAGCCTCCAACAATCTGTTGCCTTTGAACTCATTGAGATTGAACTACCCGAGCAAATTTCCGGCAACCGTTTTTTCAGCAGTTTTTCGGAGGCCTACCGGGAAAACAGATTAAGCCTGCCGTCATTGCCCAATGTCGCCTTAAGATTGAAAGAAGCGATGGAGCAGGATTTAGGCATCAATGAGGCAGTTAATATTATCGAGGTAGATGCATCCATCGTCGCCAAGCTGATCCAACTTGCCAACAGCCCGCTATACTCGCCCATATCTCCGATCACTAACTGCCATGCGGCTGTTACCCGATTGGGCCTGGATCAAACGCGCAAACTGGTCATGGGCATCAGCCTGAAACAATTATTCAGATGCCAAAACCTGCAACTGATGGAAAAAATGCAAAGCCTGTGGAAAAACAGCCTGTATGTATCGTCCTTAAGTTTTGTGCTCGCACAGGAAAACGGCTCGGTCAACCCGGAAGACGCCTTATTAGCGGGACTGGTTTGCGACATAGGTACGATACCGGTATTGCATTTTGCCGAACAATATCCGAACGAATACCCTAATTTAGACGTGTTGGATTCAGCCATCCCGTTTTTAAGTCCGCCGGTCGGCGCGCTGGTGCTGCACACTTTGGGCTTTCCTCCGGAATTAGCCGACATCCCCAAGTACGCCGAAGACTGGTTCTACGAAAGCGAGGGCGATCAATTAAATCTGGTCGATATAATCATACTGGCCAAATTGCACAGCTATTTCGGCACCCACAGGGCAAAGGAAATACCGTACCTGAACTCTATCCCCGCCTACACTAAACTTAAAAACGGTAAACTAACCCCAGACTTTTCTTTGGATGTACTGCACAAAGCAAAGCACCGGATCAATGCAGCCATGAACTTTCTTTCCTGATACCACTATGACCAATCCTTTATTAGCCGACTCCACCCTGCCGCTGTTTTCCCAAATTAAACCGGAACACATAGTCCCTGCTATCGATCAGTTATTGAACGATGCCCGTTCGTCTGTACAACAGCATCTCCAGGCCACGCAACATTACACCTGGAAAAACCTGATCGAGCCGTTGGAAGATGTGGACGATAAGCTCAACAAAGCCTGGTCTCCGGTCAGCCACATGAATTCCGTGGTCAACAGCGACGAGCTGCGCGATGCGTACAACGCCTGCCTGCCCAAGCTCAGCGCCTACTCGACTGAAATGGGCCAAAACGAAGCCTTGTTCAAGGCTTACCGCTTTATTGCCGACAGCGACGAATTTGCGACGCTGGACACCGCCCAGCAAAAAATTATCCGCAACGCCTTGAGAGACTTCAAGTTGTCCGGCATCGACCTGGATAATGAGAAAAAACAACGCTACAAAGACATCAGCCAGGAATTATCCGCGCTTGCCAGCAACTACGAAGAAAACCTGCTCGATGCAACCAATGCCTGGAGCAAGCTGATCAGGGACGAACAGGACTTGGCCGGATTGCCCGAATCCGCATTGGCCCAGGCCAAGCAGACCGCCGGAAGCCATAATGAAGACGGCTGGATGATCACCCTGCAATTTCCGTCCTATATCTCGGTCATGACTTACGCCGACAATCGCGAATTGCGCCGCGAACACTACGAAGCCTTCGCGACCCGCGCTTCCGACCAGGGCCCGCATGCCGGACAGTGGGACAACAGCGAAAACATGGAAAAAATCCTGGCCTTGCGCCATGAAAAAGCCCGCTTGCTGGGTTTCAACAATTACGCTGAACTGTCGCTGGCGACCAAAATGGCCGAAAAGCCGGATGACGTGACCTGTTTCCTCGAAGACTTGGCCGACCGATCCTGGCGGCATGCACGCAAGGATCTGGCCGAACTGTGCGATTTCGCCAAACAACACTACGGCATCAACGACCTGCAATCCTGGGATATGGCCTATTTTTCGGAAAAAATGCGCCAACATTTTTATCAGTTGTCGCAGGAAGAAGTTAAAACCTATTTTCCGATCACCCGCGTCCTACCCGGCCTGTTCGCGATCGTGGAAAAACTGTACGGCCTGCAAATATCCGAGCTTACCGGCTTTGACAGCTGGCATCCCGATGTGCGCTTTTTCGAGATTCATGACAAACACGGTACACTGCGCGGCCAGTTTTATCTCGACCTTTACGCCCGCGCCAAAAAACGCGGCGGCGCCTGGATGGACGATTGCGTAAGTCGCAAGCGATTCGACGACGCCATTCAAACCCCGGTCGCCTACCTAACCTGCAACTTCACCCCGCCGACCGGCGATACCCCGGCATTGCTGACCCATGACGAAGTGACCACGCTGTTCCATGAATTCGGCCACGGCCTGCATCACATGCTAACCCAGGTCGATCATCTGGGCGTTTCCGGCATTAACGGCGTGGAATGGGATGCGGTCGAGCTGCCCAGCCAGTTCATGGAAAACTGGTGCTGGGAAAAGGACGCTCTGGCGCTGATGTCCGGCCATTACCAAACCGACGAAAAATTGCCGGACGCTTTGTTCGATAAAATGATCGCGGCCAAAAACTTCCAGGCCGGCATGATCATGGTCAGGCAACTGGAATTCAGCCTGTTCGATTTCAGGATACACCGGGATTACGACCCGGAAAAAGGCGGCCGCATCTATGAAACGCTGGAACAGGTCCGGGAACAAGTCGCCGTGGTCCGCCCCCCCAAATTCAACCGCTTTGCGCACAGCTTCTCGCATATCTTTGCCGGCGGTTACGCCGCTGGCTATTACAGCTACAAATGGGCGGAAGTGCTGTCCAGCGACGCTTTCTCGCTGTTCGAGGAAAAAGGCATTTTCGACCAGGAAACCGGCAAGGCCTTTTTGACCAACGTCCTTGAAAAAGGCGGCAGCCAGGACGCGATGGAATTATTCATCAACTTCCGCGGCCGCAAACCCACCATCGACGCCTTACTCAGACATAACGGCATCGCGGCATGATCTACAAAGACCTGCGCGACTTTATCAAGCAACTGGAAAAACAGGGCGAACTCAAGCGCATCACCGTCGAAGTCGATCCCTACCTGGAAATGACCGAAATCTGCGACCGCACCTTAAAAATGGGCGGTCCCGCGCTACTGTTCGAAAACCCCAAAGGCGCAAACATCCCGGTGCTGGCTAACCTGTTCGGTACACCGCGCCGGGTCGCGATGGGCATGGGCGCAGATTCCGTCACCGAGCTGCGCGGCATCGGCGAGCTGCTGGCTTACCTGAAAGAACCCGAACCGCCCAAAGGCATGAAGGACGCCTGGGAGAAATTCCCTGTGTTCAAGCAAGTGCTGAATATGGCGCCCAAAATAGTCAGCTCGCCCCCGTGCCAGGAACTGGTCAGGGTAGGCGATGAGATCGACCTCGGCGACTATCCTATCCAGACCTGCTGGCCGGAAGACGCCGCACCGTTGATTACCTGGCCGCTGGTCATCACCAAAGGCCCGAACAAGGAACGGCAAAACCTCGGCATCTACCGGATGCAAGTCATCGGCAAAAACAAAGTCATCATGCGCTGGCTGGCACACCGGGGCGGAGCACTGGATTTCAAGGAATTCCAGGCCGCCCATCCCGGTAAACCGTTCCCGGTTTCCGTGGCCTTGGGCGCGGACCCGGCAACCATACTGGCCGCCGTCACGCCGGTGCCGGATTCCCTGTCCGAATACGCGTTCGCCGGTTTATTGCGCGGCAGCAAAACCGAAGTCGCCAAATCGCTGACTAACGATTTGCAGGTTCCGGCCAGCGCCGAAATCGTGCTGGAAGGTTTCATCTATCCCGGCGAATTCGCAGCAGAAGGCCCTTACGGCGACCACACCGGCTATTACAATGAAGTCGCCGATTTTCCGGTGTTCACCATCGAACGGATCACCCAGCGCCAAGCGCCGATCTATCACAGCACCTACACCGGCAGACCGCCCGACGAACCGGCCATCCTGGGCGTTGCGTTAAACGAGGTGTTCGTACCCATCTTGCAAAAACAATTCCCGGAAATCGTCGATTTCTACCTGCCCCCGGAAGGCTGCTCATACCGCATGGCCGTGATCAGCATGAAAAAGCAATACGCCGGCCACGCCAAACGCGTAATGCTGGGCACCTGGTCGTTCCTGCGCCAATTCATGTACACCAAGTTCGTAATCGTCGTCGATGACGATGTCGATGTCCGCAACTGGCAGGATGTGATCTGGGCGATGACCACGCGCATGGACCCGGCCAGGGATTTGACCATACTGGAAAACACGCCGATAGATTATCTCGACTTCGCCTCGCCGGTTTCGGGCCTGGGCTCCAAGGTGGGATTCGATGCAACCAATAAATGGCCGGGAGAAACCAACCGGGAATGGGGTAGGACTATTCAGATGTCGCCGGAGGTGGTCAAAAAGGTGGATGAGATGTGGGATACGTTGTTTTAATCATGTAGCCTCCATGCGTAGGATGTGCTAGACGCAGTGCAGCGCATCATTCGCGATTGATGCGCTTCGTACCTCAACACATCTTATGGACTATAAAAAACCCACCCAGAACTGAAGCTGAGATGGTAAATTATTTTTGCTTAAAGCGCGCTATAATGGTGTCGTGGCTAGGGTAGCTCCTGAAATGCTGTGTACATCCACAATCCTAAGAATCTGCTTCAATTGCGGAGAAATTATGTCTTTAACGAAAGATCAATTATTTTATGGCGATATTCAAGTGCGTAATGATGCGCAAGGGTTTATCAGTCTTAACGATATGTGGGTTGCCGCCGGATGCCCGAAAGGTAAGCGCGACCCTCGTCTATGGAAAGACGAATCTGGACAGGAATTTATAGAGCATATTGCAAAATCTTTAAATGCCCGCTTAGCGGACATTTACAAAACCACGCGTGGGAAATTCGGTGGAACCTGGGCTCACTGGCAAATAGCATTGGCTTACGCAAAATATTTGTCTCCAGAATTTCATGCTTGGGCAAACCAGGTCATTAAGGACCGCATTGAAGAAGATCGTAGTCCCGAGCTTAGCATAACAAGGAGCCGAGATAGGGCTATTGAAAATTGGCGCAAGAAAGGTAAAGACAACGAATACATTGCGGCACGAATCAAAGGCATTGATGCGCGCAATGACTTTACAGGAACATTAAAAAATCACAACGTATCAGGAGCAGGATACGGAATTTGTACCAACAATATTTATCAGCCTATTTTGGGCGGTAGCGCTGGTGACATTAAAAAGCAAAAAGGATTGCCACAAAAATCCAATCTACGCGACAACATGTCATCTGTTGAATTAGGTGGTGTTATGTTCGCCGAAATACTGGCAGCCGACAAAATAAAACGTGAGGGTCGGCAAGGTACTAACTCATGTGCCGCTGCTTGTCTTGGCGCAGGGATGAATATCAAATCGGTTATTGATAAGCATGAGGATGCACTTGGAAAGCCACAGGAGGCACTTACGACAACTAATACAACCATTGGCGAGCGAATTAACACACTTCGAGATAGACTGCGATAAATGGGGATTTTACCCAATTTATTTATTTTATTAGTTCTGATCATAGAAGGATGGGTAGAGGCTATAGCCGAAACCCATCATAATCGATCACCTATGTGATGGGTTTCGCTACTCTCTACCCATCCTACCCTAAGATTTTTAAAATACCGGCAGTGACTAAAAAAGCCTACAGCTCCAAAAGACTGATCACATTTAACCTGATCGCCAAGCGCGTTAGCTCTATGTCCCCGGCGACGCCGAGTTTGCGCTTGATCAGGTAATGGCAATTGCAGACGGTTTTCGGGCTGATGTTGAGGGTTTGCGCGATCTCCTCCGCTGTTCGCGCCTCGACCAGCAACCGCAGAATCTCGAATTCCCGCACCGTCAGTGTTTCCAGCGCCATACGTTCGCTGCCAAGCTTTTCCAGCGCCAGCGCCTGGGCGATGTCGGCGCTCAGGAAGTGATGGCCTGCATAAACCTCATGGATCGCACGCAGCAATACCTCCGGTGTACTGCTTTTGGTCACGTACCCCAGAGCACCGGCGCGGCTTGCCTGCACTGCAAAACTCGGATTTTGATGCATGCTGAATACCAGAATCTTCGCATCCGTGTCGCGTTGTTTGATACGGAAAATGAGTTCCAGGCCGCTGATTCCGGGCAAAGAAATATCCGTAACCACCACATTGGGGCTGCATTCCTTAAAACGCTGGTAGGCCTGAGTAGCGTCTGCCGCTTCCGCAACCACCTGCAAGCCCGGCTGTTTAGCCAGCAGCGCACGGTAACCTTCGCGGACGATAGCGTGATCGTCCACCAGCAAAATTCTGATCGCTGCCATATGGGTCATGCATGCGCCTCAATCGGCAGCCATGCTTCAACAATCAGGCCGTGAGGTTCGGCGATTGCCAATGTCAGCCGCCCATGCCGCGCGGTGACTCGTTCGCGGATGCCGATCAGGCCTATGCCGGAGCTGTCGGCAAATGGCAGTTCGGCGGCAATGCCGTCGTCTTTGACGGTCAAGGCAACTGCATCGGCGGTTACCGTTAGTGTTAGGCTTGCGCTGGTCGCCTCCGAATGTTTGGCAATATTGGTCAGGCATTCCTGAATAATCCGAAACAGCGTGACCGCCAGCGGCTCTGGCAGCGATGCGCAATCGCCGGTTATGCTCAGCTGATAACGAGGTTTACCTCCGCTACGCGAATTCCATCCCGCCACCAGACTGTTCAGGCTGGCGGCCAGACCCAGCTCGTCGAGTTCAGCGGGCCGCAAACGCCCGAGCAGCCCCCGCACACCGTCCATCATATGCTGGCTAATCCGGCTGATATGATCGGCTTCATCAACCAATGCCGGGCACTGCCGTTCTGCCGTTTGCGCAATGGATGCGGCGACGGCGCCGATGGCGGCCAGACACTGGCCGAGCTCATCGTGCAGCTCCCTGGCAAGATAACGGCGTTCTTCCTCCTGAAGATTGATCAGTTTCACGGCCAGCTTTTGGCGCTCGGCAAGCAATTGCTGCTGACTTGCCGCCAGTTGGTTTATTGCCGCGGCGGTACGTCGCCATTCGATCAGTTCGAACGACGGCAAGCGGCAGTTCAAATCGCCTTTTTCCATACGCTCCAGCCCGGCGACGATGATTTGGGCTGGCCGCAAAGCACGGCTGATGCTCAGATAAACCAGCAGGCAAACGGCCAGAACGGTTATGGCGGACAGTCCCAGCAAACTGCGGATATTTTCCCAGGCCTGGGCTATTTCCATCTCGGCGTTGGGCGTAACCGTCAGCGAACCATAAATCCGGCCATTGAATGCAATCGGCCGCGTTACCTCAAACCCCGGATTTAAAAGCCGGCGATAAAACACCTCGAAACTAGCCGGCCAACTCAGGTTGGACTGTTTTGCGCCGTTGCAAAGGCTGTGGGCATCAGCGCTATCCGCCGATACAAAGCGGACACAAATCCCAGGCACGTTGCCTGTCTGTTTCCATAGGTCAAAATCAGGAAACCGCTTAGCCTGGCCGAATCCGGCATTGATGCTCAAAAGCTGAAACTCCAACTGCTTGCCCAGCGACTCGGCGGTACTTTGAGTCGCCTGCCTGGCTTGCCTGTCACTGTGATACAGCACATAGGCGGCGGTGGTTAACAAACACATCAAGGCGACAACCGTGATGCGGAACAGCAAATGGAATTGTAGGTTCATGGCAAGCCTGCGGCCAGTAACAGCGGTGACTGCATTATAAGAGGCGTTATACACGCTGGAAAGCCGCCGGCTTAAATGCGGGCAAATTGCCCGTACTCTACGGGCAAAAATCGGCTTACGGCATCGCATTAATCCCATAAGCTGTTTTCGACGCTCTTATTGCCTGGGCGATTAAAGAGAAGAACTATTTTTCAATCCACCGCACAAGGAAAAACCGATGACAAACCACATTTTTGACGACACCAACATCAACTGGCAAACCTTAGGCGATTTCGAGCATTTGCATTATGCAATTCTTGATATCGATGAATACAGCAAAATCATTGACGTGATTTTTAAGTTCGCCGCAAACAGGCAGATTCTCCTGCACCGGCACAAGGCCCTGAACAAGACCTTTGTTATCCAAGGCGAGCACCGCCTTTATCATGCAGACGGCGGGCTTAAGGAAGCCAGGGCTGTAGGCAGTTACACCTCCAGCCTGCCCAGTGACGATCCGCACCGGGAAGGCGGCGGCGATGTAGATGTTATCGTCTTTTTCAGCATTCGCGGCAGCGATGGCGTTCTGTATGAGATTCTTGACGATGACTTGAACATCATCGGCACACTGGCTATGCAGGACTTTGTCAATTTATACAAAGACCAAATCCAGCAGCAGTAATACTCTTAAGGGGGAAACACCATGAACATTCTGAAAGCAACTGCAATAGCACTGGCTATGATTCTGCCGTTAAGCAACGCCGGTGCCGCACAACGCATAGCCGTCTTAAATTTTGAGCTGAACGACATCACTTTCCTGCCTAACACGCCGCAGGAACAACTGCGCACCGCATCCATGCAGCCCTTGCTGGAGCAGGCGATAAGCCAGTCCGGCGACTACGAGATCGTTCACATCAACGCCGCAGCTCAAGCAGCCGCCAATTCGAGCTTCGGCTACCTATTTCGCTTTGATGATCTTGCCGCCAAGCTGGGAAAGCAGTTTGGCGCCGACTGGGTTGTGGTCAGTCAGCACAGCAAACCCAGCTTTTTGTTTTCATATCTGATGGCGCATTTGATTAATGTAAAAAACCAAACCCTGACCGCAAACTATGACATTGAACTTAAGGGCAACCACGAAAAAGTAACAAAACGGGGCGTTAAATCGCTTGCCACTCAAATTCATGCATCAATTAATAACTGATGTTACGCACGAACGGTACTTCTCCCGTTTGCCGCGCTGAGCACCGCAGCTTTCGGCGGGAATAGCCCGTAGGGGCGCTTCAGGGATGAAGCGCGTTGACAAAGGGACAGGAGTCCCTTTTGGCAACCCCCGTCGAAAGTGAGGAGCGCAAGAAATAAGCGGCAACCGGGCGGCCTTTTCTTTGGTTACTTTCTTTTGGCCGCCCAAAAGAAAGTAACTCGCCTTCGGGTGCGATAAACCCGATTCAAATTACCGTCGCGGTAGCGACACCTTTATAAGATATTAATTCGACTAACTGCGTAACATCAGTTAATAAGTAACCTGAGGTCGCTGCGGCATAAATCAGGCGATATTCATCCTTAACTTCGTCTAGGCCAATTTGCAGCAACTGACCGCTGCCCTCAATAAATCCTCCGAACAACACCGAAAGTTGACAATCAAACGATTGATTGATATTGTACAAATCAATCGTTTGATTTATTTTTCCGGCAAGTAATTCACAGAGGCAGCATGGTCAACAACGAAAACACCGAAACAGAAACTCACGACGCGCGCAGCAGGCTGGTCATGTCGGCATTACGGCTGTTTGCCGAAAAAGGCTACGGTAGCGCCTCCACCCGGGAAATCTGCGAAGCGGCGGGCGCGAATATTTCGGCCATCCGCTACTACTTCGGCGATAAGGCGGGCCTTTATCGAGCAGCATATAACGAACCGATGGGAGAAACGCCCTGCCATTCCAACCTCCAGGCTTATGCCGGCTTGTCGCTGGACAAAGCGTTAGGCAAATTTTTCACGGAATTTCTTGAACCTTTGAAAAAAGGCGAAGAGATCCGGCTGGTCATGAAGCTGCACTTCCGGGAAATGATCGAGCCGACCGGAGCTTGGCAGCAGGTAATCGATACGGAAATCAAACCTCAGCATGTAGTACTGGTTGCGCTGCTCAAACAGCATTTAAGACTGCAGCGGATTGATACCGATGTTCAGCGGCTGGCTTTTGCGATCATCGGTATGGGTGTGCATTTTTATGTCGGGCAAGATGTTGTTTCGGCTATTGCGCCGCAACTGTTGACCTCCACCGATGCAATTGATGTTCTGGCCGAACGTCTGGCCGGTTACGCCGTTTCGATGATCGAAGGCGAGGCCCGGCGCCGCGCACAGGGTGCTTTATGAGTCGTAAAACCCTGCAACCACTCAGCCTGAGCCTGCTGCCGTTGCTGCTTTCGGCATGCGGCTCCAGCGGCTTGCTGACCACGGTCGGCCCCGATTACCAAGCCGAACCGCTGCCGGCAGCGGCCAATTGGCAGGCCCCCCAGCCGGATGAGAATAACCTGCCTATTGCTCACCGGGGCAACCCGGCGAACTTAAATCGGTGGTGGGAACGCTTTGATGACCCGGTTCTGACCCGTCTTTTGTCGGCAGCCGAACAAGTAAGCGCTTCCGTGGCCGATGCCAGAGCGCGCATCGAGCAAGCCAGGGCCAACCTCGTCGGCGCCGATGCCGCCTTATTGCCCAATATAGACTCCAGCATAGCCGCCAAGCGCTCCTCTTCTTCTTTCGGCGGCGCTCCGTTCGTGTGGAACCAACTTTCGGCCGGCCTGCAATCCAGCTGGGAAGTCGACCTGTTCGGCGGCTTGGCGCGCCAGGAGGAAGCTGCACGCAGCCAGCTGGAATCGAGAAACGCATCCTGGCACGACGCCCGCGTCGCGGTGGCAGTGGAAGTCGCCAATGCTTATCTGGCTTACCGTTATTGCGAGGGCCAAGTGCAAATAGTGCAGGCCGACACCGAGTCGCGCCGGGAATCAGCGCGGCTCTCGGAAATCGCAGGCAAAGCCGGATTCCGTGCGCCGGGGGATGTCGCGCTTGCCAATGCCAGTGCCGCCGAAGGCAATAGAACATTGCTGCAACAACAAGCGCAATGCGAACGCTCGATAAAGGGCCTAGTCGCAATGACCGCCCTCGAAGAAGCGGAAGTTCGTAAATTGTTAACCGAAGCGCCTGACCGGGTGGCAAAACTGCCAAGTCCGGCGGCATTCCGAATCGACTCCCTGCCTGCCCGAGTGCTGCTGCAACGGCCCGACGTGGCCGCCGCCGAGCGCGATGTCGCGGAGGCCAGCGCCAAAATCGGCGTCGAGCAGGCCAAACGCTTTCCGAAGTTGAGTCTGTCCGGCAACATCACCCCAACCTTGCAAAACATTAACGGGGGAGCGTTTTTGCTCGCGCAAACCTGGGCCATCGGTCCGACGCTCAGCTTGCCGCTGTTCGATGCCGGTAAGCGGGCTGCCGATGTGGAAGCGGCGCGAATCCAATACCAAGCCGCCGAAAGCAAATTTCACAGCAAGGTGCGCACGGCGGTAAAAGAAGTGGAAGAAGCGTTGGTGCGCTTAGATAGCGCCAGCCGGCGCTTGCCCGAAGGCCGCAAGGCTGTCACCGGTTATCGGGCAAATTTTCTGGCTGTCCAGCAACTTTACCAAGTCGGATTAGGCAATTTGATTGATGTCGAAACATCCCGGCGTAACGTTTTGTCTGCTGAAATGGCGCTTAAAGAATTAGAGCAGGAGCAGGTAAGCGCCTGGATCGCTCTCTACCGCGCAGCCGGCGGCAGCTGGGAAGAACGTGAAGATGCCCGGAAAGTTGGCGCTGCAAGTTCGGGCAACGGCGTCCCCGAAAAACCAGATCACATAAATCATCAAGTCGATTTCACCGGAGGAAAATCATGACAAAAGGAAAAATAGCCGCTCTGCTGGCAACCTTAAGCGTACTGATCGGCATTGGCATTATCGCCGGACGCAGTAACCCGTCTGCCGCCGACACGGCTTCCGCGCCTAAGCCTGCACTCAGCGTTACGGTAATCCAGCCTGCCATGCGCGATATCCCTATGACATTGACTGCCAACGGTTCGATATCGGCATGGCAGGAAGCCATTATTGGCGCTGAAGTAAGCGACCTGCACTTGACCGAGGTGAATGTGCAGGTGGGCGAAACAGTAAAGAAAGGGCAGGTGCTGGCGGTTTTTTCCGACGAAAGCGTTCTAGCCGATGTCGCCCAAAGCCGGGCAGCGCTGGCCGAGGCCGAGGCGAATCTGGCCGATGCCCGCGTTAACGCCGAACGAGCGCAACAAATCTCGGCTTCCGGGGCGCTCAGCAGCCAGCAGGTGAACCAATACCTGACCGGCGAAAAAACGGCTAATGCCAAGGTGCAGTCGGCCAAAGCGCAGCTGGATGCTCAATTGTTGCGGCTGAAATACACCAAGGTTTTAGCCAGCGACGACGGCGTTATTTCTTCCCGTAGCGCCACCTTGGGGGCGATCGCTGCAAAGGGGCAGGAATTGTTTCGCATGATCCGGCAAAACCGGTTGGAATGGCGCGGCGAAGTCACTGCCGCTGAAATGGCGCAACTCAAACCCGGCATGACGGTTAGCGTCGAGGTGCCCAACGTTGGCAATATCAACGGCAAGATCCGCTCACTGGCGCCGACCCTGGATGTCCAGAGCCGCAATGCTCTGGCTTACGTTGATCTGCCCGACGCTGCCCGGCACGGCTTGCGCTCGGGAATGTTCGCCAAGGGGGAATTCTATATCGGCGTCAAGGCCGGTCTCACTGTCCCTCAGACTGCACTTTCCCTGCGGGAAGGTTTCAGCTATGTCTTCAAACTGGGTAAGCAAAACGGCGATCTGTCCAAGGTCTCCCAAGTCAAAGTGCAACTGGGCCGACGAACCGGTGACAGTTTGGAAATACTTTCGGGACTCAATCCTGAGGATCGTCTGGTAGCCGCCGGTTCTTCTTTCCTGACCGATGGCGATACTGTGCAGGTGGTGCAGCCATGAACATCTCTTCCTGGTGTATCCGCAACCCCATTCCGGCGATGATGCTGTTTGTGATGTTGAGCTTCGGCGGATTATTGAGTTTTCGGGCGATGAAGGTTCAGAATATGCCGGATCTGGATCTGCCCACGGTAACGGTCTCAGCATCATTACCCGGCGCCTCGCCCGCTCAACTGGAAACCGAGGTGGCGCGTAAAATCGAAAACGCTATCGCCACCTTGCAGGGCCTGAAACACATCACGACTAAAATACAGGACGGCAGCGTCACTATTACAGTGGAGTTTCGACTGGAAAAGCCGGTACAGGAAGCCGTGGACGACGTACGCTCTGCTGTTACCAAAGTACGTACCGATCTGCCGGGCGATCTTCGCGATCCTGTCGTCAACAAACTGGATCTGGCGAGCTCGCCGATCTTGGCCATTACGGTCGCTTCCAAGCAGCGCGATGATGAAGCGCTGTCCTGGTTTGTCGAGGATACCGTCGCCAAAAAGCTGCTCAGTGTGCGTGGCGTGGGCCGGGTTAGCCGGGTTGGCGGCGTCAGCAGGGAAGTGACTATTGCACTGGACCCGGTCAAACTGCAATCGCTGGGCGCGACGGCTGCCGATATTTCCCGGCAGTTGCGCGCGATACAAAGAGAAAGCGCCGGAGGGCGCACCAATCTCGGCAGCGGTGAGCAGCCGGTGCGCACTTTAGCCAATGTTGCTTCGGTGGAAGAACTCCGGCCGCTGCAAATCTCTTTGGCAGACGGCCGCCGTATCCGGCTCGACCAGGTCGCTGCGATTGACGATACCGTAGCTGAACCTCGCGCTCTGGCTTTGCTCAACGGCAAGCCGGTGGTAGGGTTTGAAGTCACTCGCAGCCGCGGCGCCAGCGACGTGGAGGTAGGCGCGGGCGTACAAAAAGCCTTGGCGGAATTACGCATTTCCAACCCGGATATAGAATTTACCGAAGCGTTCAACTTTGTCACTCCGGTGCAGGAAGAATTCCAAAGTTCCATGACCATGCTTTACGAAGGCGCTTTGCTGGCGATATTGGTCGTATGGCTGTTTTTAAAAGATTGGCGGGCGACCTTCATCTCCGCCGTAGCCTTGCCGCTGTCGATCATTCCGGCCTTCTTGGGCATGGACTATTTGGGCTTTTCCCTGAACGGAATCACCTTGTTGGCATTATCGTTGGTGGTCGGCATTCTGGTGGATGATGCGATCGTCGAAGTGGAAAACATCGTGCGTCATTTGCATATGGGCAAAACACCTTATCAGGCCGCGATGGAGGCTGCGGACGAAATCGGTCTGGCGGTGGTCGCTACCACGTTCGCCCTGGTTGCTGTATTCCTGCCCACGGCTTTCATGAGCGGGATTGCCGGGCGCTTCTTCAAGCAATTCGGCTGGACGGCCGCGCTGGCCGTGCTGGCTTCTCTGGTGGTGGCGCGGATGTTGACGCCGATGATGGCCGCTTATATGTTGAAAGATAGCGTCCATTCCGAACCATCGGAGGGCCGCATCATGCAAAATTATATGAAACTGGCGGCTTGGTGCCTGAAGCATCGCATGACCACGATAACGGCGGCCGCGATATTTTTTATCGGCTCATTGTTTCTGGTTCCATTGCTGCCCACGGGGTTCATACCGCCGGATGACAATCCGCAGACCCAGGTTTTCGTCGAATTATCCCCCGGCGCCAGCCTTGCCCAAACCAGGGCTTCGGCGGAAGCCGCCCGCCAACTGGTCGTAAACGTGCCTTATGTAAAATCGGTTTACACTACGATCGGCAGCGGTTCAGCCGGCAGCGATCCCTTTGCCAGCTCTCAAGGCGGCGAAGTGCGCAAAGCCACGTTGACGATTCTGCTGGCCAATCGCCAAGACAGGCCCGTGCGCAAGCAAGCCATCGAGCAAAACATCCGGCTGGCGCTGCTAAGTCTGCCCAGCGTGCGCACCAAAGTGGGCCTCGGCGGATCGGGCGAAAAATACGTCCTGGTGCTAAGCGGCGACGATCCCCAGGCCTTAAGCACCGCAGCCCAGAACGTGGAACGCGATCTCCGGACCATCCCCGGCCTCGGCAGCATAGCCTCCAGCGCCGCGCTGGTAAGACCTGAAATTGCGGTAAGAACGGACTTTGCCCGTGCAGCCGATCTGGGCGTCACCACCGCGGCTATCGCAGAAACTCTGCGCATCGCCACGTTAGGGGATTACGACTGGTCTTTGCCCAAGCTCAATCTCGCCCAACGCCAGGTGCCGGTGGTGGTGAAGTTGGCCGCAGATGGACGTAGCGACCTTTCGGTGCTGGAACGGCTCGCGGTGCCTTCAGGCAAAGCAGGCTCGGGATCGGTGATGGTGAATCAGGTAGCCAATCTGGAGCTTTCCAGCGGACCTGCCGTCATTGATCGTTATGACCGCTCGCGCAATATCAATTTTGAAGTCGAACTCTCCGGCTTGCCGCTGGGAGACGTGACGGGTGCAGTGCAAAACTTGCCGAGCATTCGCAATCTGCCGGCCGGAGTAAAGCGGATCAATATTGGCGACGCCGAAATGATGGCCGAACTTTTCGCCAGTTTTGGCCTAGCCATGCTCACCGGCGTGCTGTGCATATTCATCGTGCTGGTGCTGCTGTTCAAGGACTTTTTGCAGCCGATCACCATCTTGGCGGCGCTGCCGCTTTCTTTCGGCGGCGGTTTTGTGGCACTGCTGTTGACAGGTAAAGCGCTTTCCATGCCGTCCCTGATCGGACTGATCATGCTGATGGGCATCGCCACCAAGAATTCCATATTGCTGGTAGAGTATGCCATTGTTGCCAGGCGGGATCACGGCATGTCGCGAATGGATGCCCTGCTGGATGCCTGCCGGAAACGCGCCAGGCCTATCGTTATGACCACCATCGCGATGGGCGCCGGTATGCTGCCGGTTGCGATCGGGGCGGGAGCTGCGGATTTATCCTTCCGCAGCCCTATGGCGGTCGCCGTGATCGGCGGCTTGGTGACCTCTACCTTCCTAAGCCTGCTGGTGATTCCGGTGGCATATACCTATTTAGATGATTTCAATAATTGGATCAAGGCGCTTTGGCTGCGCTATGCCGCCGCCAAAGCATCCGATACGGGATCGAGACTTTCAAGTTGATACAGCTTGGGAAGATCCGATTAAGCCGTTCAGCACGAACGGTTTGTATTGATTTCGGTCATGGTTCGATAAACCTAGAAAAATCAGTTGAGCATTCCGAATCCCGTTCGGCCTGAGTTTATCGAAGGGTGAGCGGGGTTTGGAATGCTCACTAAATAGGTGGTGAAAACCGTTCGTGCTGAGCTTCTCGAAGCATGAGCGGTTTTCACACACCCGCCCATTTGGTGACCGATGATCGGTTTTAAAGACGCTCACTTCCCAAAAGATAATATTTTCCACGCCGTTTTTTCTAAATCCGGCATGCCGTTTCCTATCGAGACATCATGGCTATGAATTGGTTAAATTTGGTATGTTGTTAAAGTTAAGTTGCCGCTTTCGGCCATCTGCTGCCAGTCAGTAGTTTCTACTGAAGCTGGGGCGGTTCAGGCCTTAACTTTAGACTCTTCTCTTTTTCTACGCCTCGCAAAATGTTTACCCCTAGTGTATAAGCATATAAGCTCGCGGGGCTAAACTCAAATGTCACGCCCTTGTAAATTACATATTCATCGGATATCGTTCGGCTAGTTATTAGCAGTGGTTGTTTAACGTTTGGATTCCGCCTAACAAAATCGACACAATTATCCAACTCGCCACGAGCCGTATACGGGCGATCACTCCACTTAACCTCAACAGCCCATGCGGGTTTCTGGTCGGCATCATACAAATGAATGATGTCAATTTCACCATTGTTCCATCGAGCATAATAGAGTTCGACTTGTTGACTGTGCTGCCATTGACTGAAGATCGCAGTCTCGGTAAGAGCACCCATCGCGTCAGAATCGATATCCAGTTGACCGAACAGCGCTGCACGCATTGAGGGATTCGTCAAATAAACTTTGAAGCACATTGCACGTTTGAAACGTTTGGCATTTTGATCGATCCTTTCGACTCGCTTAATTAAGAAGGCGGCCTCAAGATATTCGAGATATCGTTTGATCGTATTCTTAGCAACCCCTGACGACTGCGACAACCCCTCCAGACTAACCTCATTTCCGGTATTATAGGCGAGTGTAGTAAAGAGGCGATTCAGTTCTTGGATGTCACTGATACCATATAGGCTAGGGAGATCTCGCAGCAAAACCTTATCAATGATGTCACTCTTAATGTACTGGCCTGGATCCCTCCGAATGGTTTCTGAGAATACGGCCTCTGGATATCCGCCATAGTTCAAGTAGTTGACGAACTCCTCATTAAGCCCATCTACATCCTTGGCGAGGTAATCATTAACCCCGGCATTTTCACTCGGCACCGTTTCAATAAGCTCAGCCTCTCTGCCAATGAACATCAGGTATTCCGCAAACGTGAGTGGCGGCAATACATAGTCACTGAACCGGCCTGCACCAGACTCATTGCTCTTTAACCGGAGTGCAGCCGCCGCTGATCCGGTAGCAACAAACCTGTAATCAGGGTAGGAATCTACCAATGATTTCAAGTGGACTTCCCAGTTCTTTAGATATTGTATTTCGTCAAAGAATACATACAAAATGGAATCGCGTTTATGTGAAAATAATTCCTGAAAGTAGCCGAGAATTCCCTCAAGAGAGAGCCCGGTATAGATTGGGGTTTCGAGTGAAACATAAAGAACTGCGTTGGGATTGACATTGGAGTCGAGTAGAGTACGTACGGAGTGATAAACCATTACGGTCTTCCCAATTCTGCGAGGCCCCATAAGGACTATCGCTCGTCGCAAAGTCATATCAGTAATGGTTCGATGGAATGCCGCAAAGTACTTACGGCGTGGAGTATTTTCAAACGCTATCTTTCCATTTACACCAGTCTCCCACCAAGGATTATCAAATTTGAGTCGTGCAACAATGTCTTTCTTTGATATCTCGAGCATAACTATCACATAAGATCAGAATAATGATCTTAGTGTAAACGATGATTTAACTAAGATCAATCTCCTGATGCTGACGCGCATCCATCAGGACTCTATCCAAGGAGCCCGTCTCAATCGGACAGCAACGCAATACAACAAAGCCCAACTATTCCATCGAGTCGGAGTAGTTGGGCGCATCTCAAATTTTGAACGATGGCTTTCTGGAATCGTCACAGACCGCTTGGGGTCGATTTGAGACAGTCATGACTAGCTGAACCGACCGTCAGAAATTTCACATAATCATTCGAAACTGCATCCACGTTTTGTCGATTACTGGAAGCTGTTTTCTAAATATTCCCTCTCTCCTCAAAGTTTAAAAATAAGCCGCCCCGCTTGTAATGCCTGTTTTCGCCATTGCCGCCAGTAGCTTTCCGCTTGTTGCTGACGCAAACAACGCAAAAAACGCACCCGCTGGGCAGCGTTAAGATGTTCGTGAATCAACGGCATCAACCCGTCTTCGATGTTGTAAGCCGGTTTTTCAGGGGCAAGACAAACGGGGACGATGCAGTCTAGCGATAAGTTCAGATCTTGGGCCATCGCTACGCAAGCCTGTCGGATACTGTGCGCTTTGGCGCTGTCCGGTTGCTGGATATTGTAAGGGGGATTCCATTCGCGGACCGGGCGTAAACGGTCGCAATGCGTGGCCACCGCAATGATCACCGGCAAGGCTTGGTTGGGACATTGTTCCTGAAAATACTGGCGTAAGGCATCCAGTTGCTGCGTATCGACTTGGCGGGCGGCTTGCGCGGCATTGCAAACCATTAAAATTACATCGACTTTTGCCCATTCCTGCATCAACGCCTCAGGCGCCTGGCCGTGCATTAAACCGCCGTAACCGGCGCTGTCCAGTATGATGGCGTGTTGCAGGCCATCGCGTTCGAGCAGGTAGGGGGTGATTTCCGCGGTAGTGGGCAAGACTCCTTCCGCGCTTTTTATTTTGCCGAATAAGGCGTTAATCAAACTGGATTTGCCGCTGCTGACCTGGCCTAAAACAAGTAACCGTAGCGGCTCTATCGACTGGTCGTGCGCTACGCTTTCCGCGATGTCTTGTTTTGAGGCGGCGGTTAATACCTCGGTCGGCACAATATCGTCCAGGGTTAACTGCCCGCTGTAAAGTTGAATAGCGTAATAGCCGAGCTTGTTAATATAGGCGCTGATCAGGCGTTGCGATATTTCATTGGTAACGGTATTCAGGCCTTTGCCGATCAATACACTGCGCGCTTTAGCCAGCGCCGCGCCCGACCAATTAAACAGCCAATTCCCGACATCGAAAACCGATCTAAATTTATTAAAGGTGTCGACGGCCTGCTTGGCGCGCAATAAATCGCCGACTCTGACCGCATGACTGCCGGGAATTTTATCCAATACGTCGTGCTGAATATCCTCGCAGACCAACACAATCAATTTCAGCAAATACGGCAGCGGAAATTCCAAAACAGGGTATTTGGAATCGGCATGAAAGTGCCGCGCCACCAGCGTTAATACTTCATTGGTCAGCTTTAAGGCTTTGCCTGAATCCGTCAATAAGTCAGATTCCGTTTGCCAGCGTTCGGTTAAGGGTTTTAGTTCTCGCCATGCCAGTTCGGCTTTATCCGGCCAGTTTGGATTAGGCTGAATCTCGATGGGCTCTATAAACAACGGCTTTGCATTATGGCTGCGCCAGCGCACCAGACCGAAAACCAGCGCAACGTTAGCCGATAAGATGCCTAAGCCCTGATAAATCCAGCCCTGTTGCCATAACCAGTAACCGCCCAAGCCTATTAGCGCCAGCCAGGGTATTAAAAACACCACCGCCAACACAACTCCAAAGCGCGTTACCGACATAGGCATCAGCTAGGTTTCCTTATTTTTGAGCAATTGACGCGCGTGGGCGAAAGCTTCGTCGTAAGCCTGTTTTAACGTCGCATGGTCGGGCAAAGCGCCCCGTTTAACGCCATGCAGATACACGCAAAAAGCCTTGCCCAGCGCATAGGTCATCGCTCCGGAATAAACGCCCGCCACCGCCGAACCGTAAACAGGGACAAATTTCAGCAGTTCCCGCCCCAATAATCCTATGCCGACGCTGACGCCGATCAGGCTGGTAAATTCGGCATAAAGCCTGCGGGTCAGTTCCAGGCCGTAAATTGAAGCGATGCTGTGAAACAGTTTGGCTTGCACAGCCAGCACTAACGGCAAACCTGCCAGCGGAATCGCGCCCATGCCGACATTGAGTACCGCATAACCGATAAGATGCGGATGAGCGTGTTGGGCATGAAAATCCAGCAATTCCTTATGCTGCTCGGTACCGCGCAATAAGCCGATCACACCCGCCGGCAACACGCTTTCAATAGTGTTCCATAACGCATCCAGCCCGTAATCGGCAGGCTCAAAACCGTCTTCCGGCAGCGTGAAGTCAACCGGCACAAAATGCACTGGCACTGACTTAAACCAGTCGCGTTGATGTAACAGCACCTGCGTCAAAGCGTGGGGCACTTGCGGCGGAAAGGGGGTTTGTCGGTAAGGATACGGTTGAATATGCTCGGCATCGCCTGCATAGCCTTCGTGCAAGGCGGTTTGGACCACTATGACAGGCCATTCCGGGTGTTGCTGATGAATAGTCAGCACCGTATCAACCACCTCCGCTTGATTCATGTCCAAAGCCCGTAGCACGACGACCAATAAATGCGCCTGATTGGCGCACCAGGCTAAGTCTTCTCCGGGATCATAAGCGGTTTCGCCCAAGCCCCGCGTATCCAGAAAACGCATCATAGGATGGCTGGATGACGGAAAATCGTAAAACCGCGACCGTTTAGTGCAGGCCTGGAAGCCATTGCCGATTTCCGCCGCATCGCTACCGGTTAATGCCCGAATCAGCGACGTTTTACCGGCTTGCGTTTTGCCCAGCAGCCAAAAGACGGGAATCGGCAAGCGTTGCTTAACTTCGTTTATTTTGGATTCTATGCCGGTCGCTTTGGGACTGAATAGCGCATCGCCCAAACCTTTCCACGTCCAACTGCCGATGATAGTCATAGGGGCTGCATAAAACTTTGCGGGCTTAATGTGATAATTATCATGCCGAATACAAGCATTCACTTATCTCCATAAAGTAAAGGATCGTCATATCCTGCCCTGATAAAATATTAGTTTGGGATATGATTTTTTGATGTGCTAGGCGTTAAATATTTGCAGGTTATTGATCGCCATCAAATTTGCAATTTTTTTGTACTCAGGGGTAGGATGGGTAGAGGTTATAGCCGAAACCCATCCTACTAGGATATTGAATCAATCCGGCTGACTATTTCGCTGGATGCCAGCTCCAGGCCCTGCTTGTAACATTCGCTGGCTCTGTCTTTATCGCCTTGGGCAAACAACAAATCGCCGAATATTTGATAAGCCGAAACGGAAGGTTCTATTGAGATGCTTTTGGTCAGGTATGTGGTTGCTTTTTGGTTGTCGCCGCACTTCATGCTCAACTTGCCCAGTACGGTCAGGAATACGGCGTCCCGGGGGTGCATGGGCAACCACTGCTCGGCGGTTCCAAGCTGACTTGCAACGTCAATCGACTGGACATTGCCATACAACACCACCAGCGTTTGATCCCAGGTTGTCGACAAGGCCCTGGCCAATCCGCCTTCAACCTTTGCGCCCGCTCCTGCGTCTATCATCGCGGCAAAATAAATAGCCGATACGCCTTTCATGTTTCTTATGTAATCGGGAATTTCCGACCACAGCGATTCAATTTCAGCAACGCTGCCGCTCTCGGCCGCCTGCTTTAACAATTTGCTGAATGCTTCCGTTTCCAGCAGTTTTATCTCGGCTTCCATCAGCACCTTATTGGTGTTCAACGACGGAATCAGTTTGCGGATGCCTTCCCAATCACCGGCCTGTTGGTAAGCCTGATGCAGCAACTTTAAAACGCTGGCGTGAGTCGGTTCTATGGAATGCAGGCGCGTCAGGGTTTCCAGGGCTTGCTCGAACTGTTTTTCCGATAAATGCAATTCCGCCTGGGTCAGGCCTATCGCCACATCGGAACCCGGCGCCTGGTCGGCCGCCTTTTTCAGGTATTCGTCCCTCTTGTCATATGCGCCGCGGGATTGCGCGGCTCTTGCTGCGGTCAAATAATGGATTAACGGTGCGCCGCTGTGCGAGGCGTGTTTGATCAATACTTTTTCGGCTTTTTCCCAGTTGCCTTCGGCGGAATCGACCAAACCTGCAATCAGGGCTTCCTGGGAACGGTTGAATTTAATGCTTTTGCCGCGATTTTTGACTTGGCCCGGCAATCTGAGCAGCCAGCCCAAAGACCTGAAGAAGATATAAAACACAAAAAATCCC
Organism: Methylobacter sp.; assembly: GCA_023229605.1. Lineage (GTDB taxonomy): Bacteria > Pseudomonadota > Gammaproteobacteria > Methylococcales > Methylomonadaceae > Methylobacter_A. The sequence continues at coordinate 19,214 of JALNYY010000015.1, read as the reverse complement.
ATGATTAGGCTAACCGTAAAAACGATCAGCGATGTTTCCAGGGACCAATGTCCGATGCCTATCAGCACATAACCAGGATTTTCAAACCCGCCCAACCATTTATTGGCAAAAAAAGCGGCGGCTATAGCGATAAGCAACGAACCCAGAAAATACATTATATTTTTCATCATGTACTCTCTAGGTTATTGTGCGGCAGGCGCTGCTTCAACCGGCTTCGGTGTCTCGGCGGGAGGCGCGGTCTCGGCTGGCTTTTCGGTTTCAGTTGGAGTCACGGCTTCGCCTGATTTTGTTGCTTCAACAGGTTTTAGCGTTTCAACCGGCTTGGCTTTTTCAGCAACAGGCGGCATGGCTTTGTCGGCTTCCAGCCTTAGTTTGGTAATATCCCTGAGCATTTTCAACGACAGGCTAATGTCGGGAAAATGGCTGCGGATTTTAACGGCGTTAAATTTGTCCAGCTCGGCAATAAAATTGTTCGTCTCTGCGTTCTTGGCAAAGTTCTGCTCAACCCATTTTTTTGCATCAGCCAGACTGGATTGATAAAGCTGCTCGTTTTGCTGGACCAGGGAGATTTTGACCATTTCCAGCTTTACCCTTAACTGCTCACGGATAAACTGGGCCTCTTCCGGAGTTAATATTTCCTTGATCGGATGTTCGGTATGCCTGATCGTGACCATCCCTTCCAGTTGATCAAGCAGATTGTGAGCGTCCTTATCGGTCGGCTCCTGCGCCGCTTTAGGCTGCGTCAATGTTTTTCCTGTATACGGCAAATACAAGGCTAAGGTATCGACCTGAGCTTGCAATACCTGAATCGAGGAGTACATACCGACAATGTCGGCAACTGCAACATTGCGGATGGCTGTAATATCCTTGGCGATTTGTTCGCGTATTTTAAACGCCCCGGCATCCCCGCTTTCTCTGAGTCGTTGATCCGCCGCTTCCAGCGCTTCACGGGTGGTATTAACATCACCCATTAAATACAGGCGTTGATTGGCTATGCTTAACAGATACTCCGCATCGGCAATCAACCAGTCGCCGCGTGTTTTGCCCAATTGACGCTGCACCTGCGAAATTGCGCCGTTTAATTCATTGCGTGTGCTGTCCAGTTTTTCGGTATGCAACTGGGAGAAATCCGCCAGGGTTTTGGTGAAATGGGCATCTTTTCCTGCAACACTGGTTTCCACGGCTGCCAGTTGCGATTGAATGGCGGCCAGTTGCGCCTGATAACCGCTAATCTGCTTTGACAACTCGATTAGCTGCATATCGCCCTTGTTAACTTCGCCGCCTAAATCAGCCTGTTGAGAGCGCAGTTGCTGGAAAAGATAAAAACCGGCGCCTGCCACGCTTATAATAATGAGCAGCATAATGATGCCGAACCAGAATCCGCTACGCGACCTGTGAGCTTTATTATTCTCGCTCACATTCTGTTCTTGTTGTTCACTCAATTCGGCCACTCTATTCCCCTGTCACACACGTTATTACTGTCTCAAGAATTGCTGTATCGATAGGACTATCCGTCACAGTAATTCGATTAAACCCCATATCGAAGGCTTGTCGCCTGATTCTATCGCTAACCACCACCAGGGGTATTGATAACAATAGCTTATTATTCTTTTCACCCAGCATTAGACTTAAATTTTGCAACGCTTCGGCACTGGTCACGGTAATGGCATCCAGGCGGCGTCGTGCAAGCAATGCGACAACCGGAGAGCTATCAATGCGGGGGGTTATTCTTTTATATACTTCCAGATAGTCAACTTCTGCGCCTCGGCTGCGTAACGCGGTTGCCAGCTGTTCGCGTCCGCCTTCACCGCGAATGATTAAACAATTTTGCCCTTCGACTTGCTGCAGTTGCGGCATCATCAGTAGCGCTTCACTGTTATATCCGTGTTCAGGCACTAAATCGACGGGTAATCCGGCCATTTTCATAGCTTGCGCCGTAGCCTGCCCCACTGCGGCAAAACGCGCGGATTTCGTGCGGGGTATTTTGCCACTATTCGCCTTTAGAGCAAAATTTACTGCATTGGCGCTGATAAAAACAACCCACTGGAATTTGTCCAGATTCGCCAGCGTTGGCTTTATCCGGACGTCATCCCGTGCAACGATTTCCAGGGTAGGAAACCGGACGGCTATCCCGCCCCGCTGTTCGATTAAACGGCTCAGGTTTTCCGCCTGATGCTCAGGCCGCGTCACTAGAACATGCGCGCCGTTCAAAACCATATTTAATGAAACAGCGCTTGCAGAATTTTATCTGCGCCTTGAGCCAATAAGTCTTCGGCAATCATTTTTCCGATAGCTTCCGCTTTGTCCACGCCATCCGTCCGTTCGGCCCGGTAAATCACGCTGCCGTCAGGACTGCCGACCAATCCGCGCATGAACAGCTGATCGCCCTGCATCTTCGCAAACCCAGCAATCGGCACCTGACAGCCGCCGTTCAGGCGCGCGTTCATGGCTCTTTCCGCCGTCACGCACAGCCCGGTTTCGCTATCATGCAACGCACTCAGCATCTCGTTGATTTCCGGATCATCGCTGCGGCATTCTATGCCTATAGCGCCCTGGCCGATCGCCGGCAGACTGACGCCTGCATCCAGGCATTGAGTAATACGCTCAGCCATGCCCAATCTTTTTAAACCGGCTGAAGCCAAGATAATGGCATCGTATTCACCGCCATCCAGTTTGAACAAACGGGTATTGACATTGCCTCTTAACGACAATATTTCAGCGTCGGGGTAAAGTTCTTTAATCTGGCATTGCCTGCGCAAGCTGGACGTGCCGATTCTGGCATTAGCCGGCAAATCATGTAACGTCGGATAACGGTTGGAGACAAAAGCATCGGTCGGATCTTCGCGGGTCAAAATAGCCGCCAAATGCAAGCCGCCCGGAAACTCTACCGGCACGTCTTTCATCGAATGCACGGCAATATCGGCAAAACCGTCCAGCATGCCCTGCTCCAGCTCTTTGACAAACAAGCCTTTGCCGCCAATTTTGGCTAAAGGCGCATCGAGGATTTTATCGCCCTGAGTGGTCATTTTAACCAGCTCAGTCCTGCACCCCGGAAATGTCCGCTCCAAACGTTCTGCAACGTGTTCCGCCTGCCACAACGCCAACGGACTCCTGCGCGTTGCAATACGGATAATTTTTTCAGCCAAAACAACACCATTCATTATTTAACAATAAAATGGCGTTATTGTAACCCGTGTCAGTTGATGACGGTTAATCGAACTTGAATTCTTCACCAGGTAAAGGGCGTGAGCCGAGAACGGAAACTTTGCCTGCATCCCCGTAGGCAAGCAGCGTTAGCAGGGGCAATGTCTTTAGTTGTATAATTTGATGCAATAGCCAACTTAACAATAAAGACATCATGACCAACGTTAATTCCGACAAACTTTCCAGCGCCCGTTTTGCCCAAGCAACCGATGCCTTTGTCGAGGTATTCACCGCTTCTGTCGATTTTGACCAGCGCATGGCGCAGCAGGACATTGACGGCTCAATCGCCCACGCCAAAATGCTTAGCGCGTGCGGCATTCTGACCGAACAGGAACGCGATGCTATTATTGGCGGCCTGACCCAAATCAGCCAGGAAATCATTAACGGTGAATTTGTCTGGTCGATCAAGCAGGAAGATGTTCATATGAACATTGAAGCCCGGCTGACCGATTTAATCGGCATTGCCGGCAAAAAACTGCATACCGGCCGCTCCCGCAATGACCAGGTGGCGACGGATATTCGCCTTTACCTGCGCAGTGAAATCAACCAGATTTTAGGCCAGCTCACGCGCCTGCAAACAGCCATCCTGGACTTGGCGGAGCAACATGCCGACACCATCATGCCCGGCTTTACGCATTTGCAGGTTGCCCAGCCGATCACTTTCGGGCATCACCTGATGGCCTGGTTTGAAATGCTCAAGAGAGACCGGGAAAGACTGCAGGACTGCTGTAAACGCATCAACATCATGCCTCTGGGTTCTGCGGCATTGGCCGGAACCAGCTACCCGATAGACCGCCAGATGACTTCCGATTTACTGGGTTTCAGCCGGCCTTCGGCCAACTCGCTGGACTCGGTCAGCGACCGCGACTTTGCGATTGAGTTTACTGCGGCCGGCAGCCTGATCATGATGCATTTATCGCGTTTTTCCGAAGAATTAATCTTGTGGTCCAGCGCCCAGTTTGACTTTATCGAGATGCCCGACGCGTTTTGCACCGGCTCCTCGATTATGCCGCAAAAGAAAAATCCCGACGTACCCGAATTGGTGCGCGGCAAATCAGGCCGGGTAACCGGTCACTTGGTTGCGCTGCTGATGCTGATGAAAAGCCAGCCGCTGGCTTACAACAAAGACAACCAAGAAGATAAGGAACCGCTGTTCGATACCGCCGACACGCTAATTAATTGCCTGCGGGCTTATGCCGACATGGTTCCCCATATCGAAGCCAAAAAAGCCAATATGTACAATTCAGCCAAACGCGGCTTTGCCACGGCCACCGACCTTGCCGATTACCTGGTGCGTAAAGGCATGGCTTTTCGCGATGCACACGAAGTCGTAGGCCTCGCAGTGCGCCTGGGGCTGGAAAGCCAACGGGATTTATCGGAACTGTCGCTGCCGGAACTGCAGCATTTTTCGGACCTGATTACTGATGATGTTTTCGATTATTTGACCCTGGAAGGCTCGGTCGCCGCACGCAAACACATTGGCGGCACGGCCCCCGATACGGTCAGACTCGCCATACGGACAGCGCGGCAACACATAATGTAGGCCGGGTTAGCGCAACGTAACCCGACAACTCTTTGAGAAAGTTGGGTTACGCTATCGCCAGCCCAGCCTACTCGGCTAAACGCATTATAAAAAACAACGCCTGCACCATGATCAGACCACACCAAGAGCGCCCCATCCATTTAGGTTCGCCCGGCGAAGAAATCAGCATACAAGACCTTCAGACAATCAAGCACCGCTTTAAACGCTTGAATCAGCTCCGTGAGCAGCGTGTCCAGGAATTCCTGCTGCCTAGGCAGCAAGTATTTTTAGATGTATTGGCGTTGCTTTTTCACTGCAACTTCCCGATGCTTCCGGGGTTTATTTCTTCGACGACTCCCGCAGGAATACCTGAATACAACCCCAGTATCCAGGCAATCAATGCGGCCAAACAGCTGGCAAAGAATTTCAACTATGCCCGTACGGCATCGCATGTTTATCCTATTGAAGGGCTGTTTTTAATGGGCAGTGTCGGCAGCATTGCATTTTCAAAAACCAGCGACATGGATATTTGGCTATGCCATCAATCCGGCTTATTGCCCGACGCCATTGACGAGCTGCAAAAAAAAGCCACCGCAATAGAGATCTGGGCCGCATCGCTGGGACTGGAAGTGCATTTCTTCCTGATGGACAGCAAACAATTCCTGCTCGGTGAAAACACACCGATTTCCACCGAAAGCAGCGGCCAAACCCAGCATTATCTGCTGCTGGAAGAGTTTTACCGGACCGCAATTTATATTGCGGGAAAAAGCCCGGCATGGTGGCTGGTTCCCCCTCATGAAGAAAGCAATTACACGCGCTATATCAAACACTTAATTAACAACCTGTTCATTCCGGAGCATGAGCTTATCGACTTTGGCGGCTTCGATGCCGTCCCGGCTGAAGAATTTACCAGTGCAACCCTTTGGCACCTTTATAAGGCGCTGCATTCCCCGCACAAATCATTATTAAAACTGTTATTAATGGAGTGCTATGCCAGCGAATATCCGCAGACAGGATGGCTTTGCCAGGACATAAAAAAGGCCGTTTATCAGGGCGACTTTATGACTACCGATCTCGACCCGTATTTGCTGATTTACCAAAAGGTCGAAAAATACCTGCAAAAAGCTCATAGCCTTGGAAGATTGGCCCTGGCCCGGCAATGCTTTTATTTAAAAGTGATGGGATCATCCGACAACACTATGGACTCCCAGACCAGAGCCGTCAGGGAAAAATACATGCAACTTATTGCCAAACACTGGAATTGGCCTGTATCCACTATTGATAACCTTAAATATCAGCGACTCTGGAACATAAAAAAAGCGACATCGGAACATGCCGTTATTGTGCAGCAATTGACCCACTGCTACCGCATGATCATGGGATTCGCCAGAGACCATGTGGCCCAGAACCAGGAAAACAGCACTGACCTGAAATTAATCGGCAGAAAGCTTCATGCGTTTTTGGAAAAAAAGCCGGGTAAGATCGAAATCATTACTACGCGCTCGGAAGTTTATTCTAAGGAAAGCACGTTATCTATCGTGGAAAACCGTCTACCCGATGGCGACGATGGATGGGCTTTGTACCTGAAAAACGTCCAGATGGCCAGCGCCGCAGATTTTGACCCCATCCAAAAATGCAGGACTTTAACCGAAGTTCTGTGCTGGCTGGTCATCAATGGACTCTATTACAAACAACTGCAGCTTCAATTCAGTTCACAGTCGCTAAAAATGCCGAATGAAGAGCTGCATTCAACCCTGACGCAAATCAATCATTTTTTAGCCAAGAATTTTAACGACGATCCTCCGCTGGAAACCTACCAGACCGTCAAGACTCAGCTGAGTTCATTGATTATTATCAATATGGGAATCTCTGACGATGACGGCCTGTGCGTCATGAGCGAGCGGTCCGATGCGTTAAGTTACGGCATGAGCCGCGAGTGCTTTATCAAGACTATAAACAGGATTTCACTGTCCAGTTGGGGCGAAATTACAACCAGCCAGGATGAAGGCGTAGAAGGACTGTTCAACTGCTTAACGGACGCCGTTAACAATAACAAAAAACCGCTATCCTCAAACGCGCTGAAGTTTGTCTGTCACACCCCGGCTCGGGCCAAAGGTATTATCTTCCGCGTTGAGACGGTATTTAACACCCTGGTTAATCTTTTTGCCAAACAACATCATAATCGCTCGCTGCGTTATATTTTACCGGGCGGGACCTCGTTTTATGTCTTCCAGACCGTAAATCAAACCCTGAATTACAAAAAACTGGCAACAAAAAAACAGCTGCTAAACGAATTAGCCAGTCCCCAAGAACAGTTCAGCACCATTCATTTTGACCAAACTGTCCTCGAAAATACGCCTATCCCTCTCATTTACTCGCTGAACAGGCCTCAAGTGATTCAGCTTTTTTACTATGAAAGCAAGACGGATATCAGCGTCTATATCGTTGATGAAAAAGGAGCTTTGCACATCCAACGGCATAACAAAGCAAACCCTGTCTATCTGCTAAAACAATACGCTGTTTTTTTGGCATCAATCCTTAACCGCAATCTTTTTGAAACGCTTTTGACCATTGAATATTATGAAATCAAGAAAAGCCCTGCCGGCATCTTTTCCTGTAACCCGGTACAACTGAAAGCAACCGCCTCAAATAATGAATTAAACCTGCGCATCACCGGAGAAGATACCCACAAAGGCATTGTTTATACAATCTACTGCAATGAAAAAGAATTTTCATCGCTGGATCACGGCAATCAAGTTTTTTATGCCGCTTATCTGCATATACTCCAGTTCAGGAACGGCAAGATGAATTATCCGATTTATATTACCGATATAGACTTGCCTTTTTCCGCATTCCGTATCGACAACCCTGAGCAACTGCAAACCATCCATTATTTAAACTACAAACAAAAAATAGAAGAGAAATTTAATGTTTAAAGTCCTATAACTAAGGAAGAATGCCAAGCGTGTTGACAATAATCCCAGCCCCGGCATCGACCGGTATTAAACCGAGCTGCTGCTAAATAACAGCCATCGTTTTCCACGTCAATAGACTAAGCATCTTAATTCTTGGTACAATTGTCGGGATTCTCGGAAGCTCTAGGGTTATCCGTTTTTGTAAGTTTTCATTTCACCAATCTGGAGAATATCTATGCCAATTAAAGTTGCAATCAATGGTTATGGTCGTATTGGACGTAATATCGTTCGCGCATTATACGAAGCAGGCCGTACCAACGAAATTCAAATTGTTGCAATCAATGATTTGGGCGACGCAAAAACAAATGCTCACCTGACTCAATATGATTCCGTGCATGGAAAATTTCCTTTCGAAGTGAGCGTTGATGGCGACTACATCGTTATTAACGGCGATAAGATTAGAGTTTTCTCAGAAAGAGACCCATCAAAACTGCCATGGGGAGAGCTGGGTATCGATGCCGTCCACGAATGCACCGGTTTATTTACCAGCAAAGCAAAAGCATCCGCACACATTGCTGCCGGCGCAAAAAAAGTTATTATTTCCGCACCAGGCGGCAACGACGTTGATGCAACTATCGTCTACGGCGTAAATCATGATGTCCTGAAAGCGTCAGATACCGTCATTTCCAATGCCTCATGCACAACCAACTGCTTATCGCCCTTAGTTAAACCTTTGCTCGACACCGTTGGCATCGTTCATGGATTAATGACCACCATTCACTCTTACACCAACGATCAAGTCCTGACTGACGTTTATCACAGCGATTTACACCGCGCCCGTTCAGCCACGCAATCGATGATTCCCACCAAAACAGGTGCTGCTGCGGCTGTAGGCTTGGTACTGCCGGAATTGGCTGGAAAAATGGACGGTTTCGCTATGCGCGTACCGACTATCAATGTTTCCGTTGTTGATTTAACCTTCCAAGCGGCCAGAAATACCAGCAAAGAAGAAATCGATCAAATCCTGAAAACAGCTTCCGAAGGCCCTTTAAAAGGCATTTTGGAGTTCAACAGCTTGCCGCTGGTTTCAATCGACTTTAATCATAACCCTGCATCATCAATTTATGACTCGGCATTGACTAAAGTCATGAATGGCAATTTTGTAAAGGTTCTATCCTGGTATGACAACGAATGGGGCTTCTCAAACCGTATGTTGGATACGACAATTGCTTTAGTTAACGCAAAATAACGGATTTCCAACATAATGTTAAGAAGAACCAAAATTTTAGCAACACTGGGTCCCGCTACGGATAAACCCGGAGTACTTGAAGGCATGTTTGCAGCGGGCCTTGACTTTGTTCGCATGAACTTTTCGCACGGCTCTGCCCAAGACCACATTAACAGGGCTAATGCTGTCCGTGAGCTTAGCCTGAAAACCGGCAGGCTAGTTGGTATTTTAGCTGATTTGCAGGGCCCTAAAATTCGTATTGCCCGCTTTAAAGACACCAAAGTGTTTTTAAAAGAAGGCCAGGATTTCGCTCTGGATATAAATCTTGATCCAATGGCCGGCGATAATACTCAAGTCGGCATTACTTACGAACCCTTGGCTCTGGAAGTCAAACCGGGCAGCCGGTTGCTATTGGATGACGGCCGTATCGTTCTTGACGTGGTCAACGTTGTAGATATGCGCGTCAACTGTACTGTTGTCGTTGGCGGCGATCTGTCTAACAACAAAGGCATTAACCTGCTGGGCGGCGGCCTTTCTGCGGCGGCCTTGACCGACAAGGACAAGGAAGATATCAAAACGATTGCGATAATGAAATGCGATTATGTCGCCATTTCTTTCCCCCGCACCGCTGAAGATCTTCATGAAGCGCGCCGCCTGTTGGTTGCCGAAGGTTGTCATGCAGGTATCGTGGCAAAGGTCGAGCGGGCTGAAGCCATAGAGGTCATGGATGAAATCATCCTGGCATCGGATGCCGTCATGGTTGCTCGTGGCGATCTCGGCGTCGAAATCGGCGATGCCAACCTGCCTGCCGTGCAAAAAACGTTGATTCGCCGCTCCCGCGATCTCAATCGTGTTGCGATTACCGCCACACAAATGATGGAATCAATGATAGATAACCCGATTCCTACCCGCGCCGAAGTTTTTGACGTTGCCAATGCAGTTTATGACGGCACCGACGTGATCATGCTGTCTGCGGAAACGGCATCGGGCAAATACCCGGTTAAAGCCATAGAAGCAATGCACCGCGTTTGTGTAGAAGCTGAAAAACAACCCATCGTTCGCGTCTCAAGACATCGTGTCGACCTCCAGTTCGAACGCGTCGATGAAGCCATTGCAATGTCTGCGATGTATATGGCGAACCACACTAAAATACACGGCATTGCCGCGCTGACCGAATCCGGCTCTACGCCATTATGGATGTCCAGAATCAGTTCGGGCATTCCAATTTTTGCGCTCAGCCCTCATCAAGAAACACTAGGCAGAGTCACTTTGTATCGCGGTGTTTTTCCGGTATTGTTCATTCATGACCTTAGCGATCATGCTGAAGTAAACAGAGCGATCCTTGCTGAACTAAAAAGACGCGGAGTTGCTGCGGACGGCGACACCTTCATCATCACTCAAGGCGACCTTGAGGGCATACCCGGCGGCACCAATGCGTTAAAAGTCATCACTGTCGGACAAGACTTAACTCATTAAAACTTTGTTGACTGTTTGCTAGCCCTAATGGCCTGAAGAACTTTAGTTTTTCAGGCCATTTTTTTGCCGATACGCTTAAGAGCAGAGGGAAATTCATTACCTCCCCTTTTAATCATGGTTTTTTAAATTTCACGACCTTGTTTAAGGGACTCAGGTTGATTTCATCGATCACTATCCGGTTTCGTGAATTAAGCACGTAGGACACTGATTCGGCGACATCTTCCGGCTCAATATAATTGCTTTCATCTTCGCCCGGTTCAAAAGACAATTGCTCAAAAAACGCCGTCCTGACCATGCCGGGATTAATCAGACACACCCGCACATTGCTTTTACCGCATTCTTCGCGCAGGGCTTGAGTAAAGCCGCGCACGGCAAACTTGCTGGCGCAATACAGCGCGCCTTTGCGGCTGCCTTTTAATGCGGCTTCCGAACCGATAAAAATCAAATCACCGTGATCTTTGCGCTTTAAAGCAGGCAGCAGCGCCCGAACCAAAAAAGCCTGGCTGGTAAAGTTTATCGTCATCAGGTCTTCAATCTGGGCATAAGAAAACTCTTCCACCGAACCGAACTGCCCCTTTCCGGCACAAAAAACCACCGCATCTATATCGGGGAACGCTTGCTCCAGTTCGCGGACTTTTTGCGGTATGTCGTTTAACCGGCTTAAATCCAATTGCACCGGAGTGAAGTTATCCATCTGCCGGATAAACTTGCCGCTATCGCGGGATGCGCCGATTACATGATGACCCTGTTGCAATAAATTTCTGCCGATGGCGCGGCCTATGCCGGAACTGGCGCCGGTCACAAGAACAGTGCGTTTTATAAAGTGCATGGGAAAAATTTATCGGCCGAAATGTAAGTTAAGAGTTGTTCGGTGCAGTAATGCATCATGTCCTGCTCCAATTCCTGCTTGTAAGACATCATGCCTTGCCGGCTAATCAGGGGCCCGGCAAAAAGCCTTTCTTCAGGATAAAGTTTATGCACTTTTTTAAAGAAGTTCTCCGGCAGCCTGAACACGCCAAGACTGGCCGAATGCAACCGGTTTAAATCGATACGGGAAAAAACCTGCTCGAACAATTGCCGGTACTGCTGCCGGTAGCCGGACTGGTAAATCAGCGGGTCAAAGCGCAAGCCGATTTGCCAGCCCTGCTCCTGCAATTTACACAGCGCATCGAGACGGCGCTGCAGCGATGGCGCTTTATCTTCAACTTTTTCGGCGATTTCGTCAGGAGACAGACTGAAAGCCACGATGCAGCGGGACAGCGGCTCCCGATTTAACAGGCTTCTGACCTGGGTGCTTTTGGTTCTTAGCTCCAGCCATGCATTAGGGATTGTTGCAAAAAACGGTAAAAACTGCTCGGCAAAGCCGGTGACCGGCTCCAAAGCCAGGCTGTCGCAATCGTAGCCGGAAAAAAAATGCAGCTCCTCGTCCGGCGACTCCACGCACAATTGCCGGATGTCTTGCTGGAAATCCTCGTAATTGACAAACAGCACATAATTGGCCGACTGGTACATGCCCTGCAAAAAACAGTAACGGCAATCGTACAGGCAATTGAGCATATGCGAAAAATAATAATTCCTTGCCGCCCCGATGCCGTAACCCAGCGGCGCCGGCAGCGCAAAGTTCTTGTATTTTTCCGCCAGTATCAAGGCGGGCTGTTGCTTTTGCAGGCGAAAATTTTGCGCTTTGGGGTTAAACACTTCGCCGTAACGGCCGCAGGTTATTTTCCTGGCTTGCGGGAATCGCGCCACAATCTCGACAACTCGCGGGTGTTGCAGGATAGCTTCTTCTATATAAATGGTTTCGATCATAGGCTCATTTTATCGTTTGCTGCGCGTAATGTAGCACAGCTTGACCGCTCAAAAGGCTTGTGATTTATCACACAGCCCTCATATAGGGTAAAATACTTTCAACTCAACAAACACATTATCAACCATGAAAACAAACAAGATAGGTTTTATCGGCGGCGGCAATATGGCCTCAAGCCTGATCAGCGGATTGATTGCCAGCGGCCACGCCCCGGAACAAATTTGGGCGTCGGATATTAACCCTGACACGCTGACCGCCCTGAAGCATGATCTAAACGTGAACACCTCGGCAAACAATGACGACCTCATCAATGCGGTCGATGTCGTGGTTCTGTCCGTCAAGCCACAGGTGTTGGGCACTGTGGCGCAAAGCATCGCCGCACTGGTTCAGCAAAGAAAATCGCTGGTGGTCTCGATCGCCGCCGGCATCAACCAGAACAGCTTGAGCCGTTGGCTGGGCGCCGATACCGCCATCGTGCGCTGCATGCCCAACACGCCGGCGCTGGTGTTGACCGGCGCTACGGCTTTGCATGCCAACGACAAGGTGACCGCTGAACAGCGCGACCTCGCGGAAAACATTTTACGCTCGGTCGGCATTGCACTGTGGGTTGACGATGAAGCCGAGTTGGATGCGGTGACCGCGGTTTCCGGCAGCGGCCCCGCCTATTATTTCCTGCTGATGGAAGCCATGGAAAAAGCCGCGTTGGAACTGGGCCTGAGCCAAGAGACGGCGCGTCTTCTGGTGCAACAAACCGCATTAGGCGCGGCCAAAATAGCGCTGGAGTCAGCCGAATCGCCGGAACAGTTACGCCGCCGCGTCACCTCGCCCGGCGGCACCACGCAGCAAGCCATAGAGACTTTTGAGCAAGGCGGTTTTACCGAACTGGTTTCAAAAGCATTACATGCGGCGCGAGACCGCTCTATTGAAATGTCTAAACAAATGGAGAATTCATAATGAATTCAAGCTACATGACCGACCCGGCTATTTTTGTAATCGATTCGCTGTTTTCACTCTACATCCTGGCGGTGCTGCTGCGGTTTTTATTGCAATGGTGCGGCGCCGATTTTTACAACCCTATCTCCCAGTTTCTGGTCAAGGCAACGCACCCGCCGTTAAAACTGCTGCGCCGCTTTGTGCCGTCTATCGGAAAAATTGATACGTCCTCGCTGGTGCTGGTGCTCTCCCTGCAAATGCTGGCCGATTTTTCGATACTGCTGCTGAAAGGCGTCGCGATCAGCATCGGCGCATTAACCATTTTATCGCTGACCCAACTGATTTCATTGCTGATCAATATCTTCATCTATGCGGTATTTGCCAGAGCCATCCTCAGTTGGCTGAACCCCGGCACGTTTAGCGCGGCATCGTCTATTTTGTACAGCCTGACCGAGCCCGTGCTTAACCTCTGCCGCAAATTCATTCCCGACCTGGGCGGCATAGACTTGTCGCCTTTGGCCGCGTTAATGCTTTTACAGCTGGCAAAAATGGTCCTACTGCCGCCGTTGCATCAATTAGCCAGCTTGATCGGTTGAACTGGTACCATTGGGAACATGGGGTTTTAACCTTGAGTCTCCATGTCCAGCCCAAGGCCAGCAAGGACGAATGGGCGGGACTGCATGGCGACCGGTTGAAACTGAGAATCAAGGCCGCGCCGATCGACGGCAAAGCCAATCAGCACCTGATTGCATTCATAGCCGATGAGTTTGGGGTCGGCAAATCGGCCTGCAAGCTCATAACAGGCGAATCCGGACGGGAAAAGCGTGTCGCCATCGCTTCACCCAAAAAACTCCCATCACTGCCGGATTCCCTGCAATTTGATATTTCCTTGTAACTGCGTTGGCTGCAAGGCGATAAAATTTCATCTCCGCTATCTTTGCAATATAATTTATTTTTCCTGGAAAAATCACACATCCGCCATGCAAACACGCACTTTTTCAGTCAGTTTTTTTCTAGTTTGTTTCCTTTGTTTAAGCGGCCAGCCTGCGTTTGCCAAAAAGATGTACCGTTGGGTGAATGAGAACGGCGAAACCATTTTCTCCGACCAGGTGCCGCCGGAGCACGCTCAATTACGCAGGGAATCGCTAAACGAAAAAGGCCGTGTTGTTGAAGTCACCGAAAAAGCAAAAACAAAAGAACAACAGGCTATAGATGACCGTCTGAACACCCTGAAACAAGCCCAAGAAAAAATCATCGCCCAGCAAGCCGCTAACGACAAAGTGCTGCTCAGCACCTTCCGTAATCTAAAGGACATGGAAGCCAGCCTTTACGCAAAAATGCAATCTCTGGATGCGCAACGGAATGCGGCCCAAGGCAATTTAAAGCGTGTAGAAAATCAACTGGAAACACAACAAAAGAAAGCCGCGGAACTCGAACGCAACGGCAAAAAAGTTCCGGCAGCGTTACTGGATGAAATCAAACAAACTGAAGCACAGATACAAGCAGCTTACGCTGAAATAAATAAACAGATAGAAAAGAAGAACCGCGCCAAGGCCGAAATTGAAGCCGACATTGCACGCTTTAAGGTTCTAACCCAGGAAAATACAGACCCTTCAAAAACACCTGACAATTCTGCGCAAGCCAAAGCCGCCGCCGAGATCGGCCTGTATGCCTGCGACACTGATGCGCTATGCGCAAAGGCCTGGACCAGCGCGCATGACTTTATCAAAGCCCATGCCACAACACCGATCGATACCGATACCGACAAATTGATCATGGGCCGGGCGCCTGCAACCGACAGCGACCTGAGCCTGTCGGTCTCAAAAATAGAGGACGAGAACAAAAAGCAGCAGCTTTTTCTCGATATACGCTGCCGGGAATCATCGCTGGGCACCGAGCTTTGCGCCAGCCAGAAAGTGCGCGACATAAGGTCGGCGTTCAGGCCTTACATTGAATCCGCGCTGACTAAATAACCGTGTTGCGCAAGTTCGGGAATTTCTCGCGAACAAGCTACTCGCATTCAGCACGATCTTAGGCCCTCATAAGAGAGTTACACATGGCAAAGAAAATGACTGCCATCAAGTGGCTGAATGAACCGGAAGAACATGACTACCCCGCTGCTCAATCTTATTTGAGCCTGATTTATGATGAATCTGCGGCGAGTGCTTATGTAGAGAAATTGAAGGGTGCTCCCGTCTCGGAACTCAAAGCGAAAGATATTTTCAGAGCATCCGGCCTATCGCTACTCGGGATTAGCAATGAGCACGTCGAAAAAGATCGACAGAAAATAGAATCGGGAAAAGAACTTTCCCCGCTTTTTTTGGTACGCGATACAGCCAACGGCAAGGTCGTCATTGCCGATGGATACCACCGATTGTGCGCAATCTATTCAACTGACGAAGACGCTATAATCATGTGTAAAATCGTGTAACGCGCAAGGTTCACTGATAAAGTAATTGAAAGAGGTACGAAACGCATCCTCGCGTGGTTAAAATCTTGGTTATTATTGATGCGCTTCACTGTGTTCAGAAATTGGCATCGCTGTAGCTGTCAGACTTCGACCTTGGCTGGTTGCCGTTTCGCCCAACGTTCTTTCAGGCGGTCTTTCCCAAACACCCATAGGCCAATGACCCCGAATTTGGCGCCTTTCCCCGCCATGAGTACAAATTGATACATCATATAGAGCATGTTGGGGCTTTGGGCGCCGTGGTCCCAAAAATCGACCCAGCGCTGGCTATCCCCGTAAACCATTTTTACGATGTCTGCAAACCGCTCTTCCAACTCGTTGAATTCGCAACCGCAAATGGCGGAGCCATTGCGGTTGCCGAGGAACATAATTTTTGCTGACAGTTTGTGTACATCCTTATAGCTGTCGACAGTTTCGAGGATGATGTTATCGCCCATTTTAAGAGAGTCGCAAACAGGAAATTTAAAGCCTATGCCACTGAGGGAAAGGTCAGTCATCTGGCCTTCTATGCTGGTCGTTGGCCCCAGCCCCGGCGACACCAGCACCTTTCCTTTGACCGGAAAGCGATGGTGCCTGCGAATTTGGCTCCGCTCCCAAAATATGCCTAGCGATGCAAAAGCAATGGACAAGTTATAAAGCAGCCAAGCTCCGCATATCATAATGACGTCCCGGTAGATAGGTTGTGCGACCCATTCATAAATGGCCATCGGCACGGATGCCAGCATGATGGCCACCATCAGATAAAACGGGCCTGCCAGCGGGCTTAACATGGCATGGGTTTGGTTCCTGCCTTTGGGCGTTACCTTGAAGGTAGGTTTCCTCGGGTTGCACATGACCCCCAGCACAGCGGGCAGCAGAAATATCGATTGTAAACCTTCGTAGCATTCGGAATACATCGGCCAGCGGAACTTGCCGTACAGGTAGTCCGAACTGATGAAGCTGGCGAATAGGTTTGGCATGGCAAAGGCCAGGACTTGCAGGGAGGACGCATGGAAAATCTGGAGCCCGAACAGGATGAACATAGTGGGGGCGATAAAAAACAAAAATCTGGCGAACCCGAAAAACCAAAACAGGTAAGTGCTGGTGTAACAAAGGCGCTGCGGTATGCTCAAGCCGGGAAACAGCGCCGGGTTCTTTAAAAAACCGATTTGCAGCATGCCTTGGCACCAACGCGTCCGTTGGATCAGGAAGTCTTCTAAAGTCTCCGGGGACAAGCCGCAGACCATCGGGCGGCTGATGAAAGCGCTGTTGTAGCCCTTACCGTGCAGTCCTAACGCGGTTTCGGCGTCTTCGGTGATGGTGTCGCCTGCGATGCCGCCAACCTCTTCCACAAATTCACGCCGGAGCACTGCGGCCGAACCGCAGAAAAAGCTGGCGTTCCATAGATCCATGGCGGGGTGGCTGGCGCGGTAAAACATTTCATGCTCGCCGGGGGCGTTACCGAAAGTCCCCAGCCTTTTTTCCAAAGGGTCGGGGTTGATGAAAAAATGCGGGGTTTGCACCAAGAACAGCTTTTTGTCTTTGAGGAACCAGCCAACCGTCTTTTGCAAGAAATCCCGCGCCGGGATATGGTCGCAGTCGAGGATCAATATAAGGTCGCCAACAGTTTTTTTTAACGCTTCATTGAGGTTGCCGGCCTTGGCATGGTCATTTTTTTCACGGGTCAGATAGCCGACACCGAGCTTCGTAGCCATTTCCTGCATTTCACGATAGCGTTGCCAAGCTGCGGAGGCAAGGACGGGGTTGCTCCGCCTTTGCTCGGAGCTGCCGTCATCCAGGATATAGATATTCAGTTTTTCCTTGGGGTAGTCGAGCAATGTGGATGCTGTCGCCGTGACTTTGGTGATTTCCAAGTCCTCGGTGTAGGTGGGGATAAAAACGTCGACGGTAGGCCATAAATCCTGGTTATTGGGCAAATAGGCTATCCGCCTTTTAAGAGGCCATAGGTTAACAAAGAGATTGATGTAGTGGACTGCGGAAACTTGCAATTCCGCGAGGTAAACCAAGGACATCATGATGAAGTCCATAGGCCCCGTGTAAATCAAGGTGTCGAAGGTGCGCCACAGAAAGTAACGCAGGGAAATAAAAGCGACAATCATCAGGAAGAGTATGCGTCCCAGGGGCCTTTGAAAATAGGCCGTCCGCTTGGCGGCAATCAATATGAACACGCATCCCCAGCCCAACATAAACTGTTGGGGCAGTTCCAACGGCAAGCCGGACATATAAACGAGAAGCAAAAGGCAAAAGAACAGCGAGACATTCAGCAGCGCTCTGCCAAGCTTGCCGTCAAAACGGTAATTCATCTTGAGTTTGTGCGAATAAAAGGAATCCGAATGGTTGGCTTATTTGGCGATAGTGTGCGTAGTTGAGCGTTTTTCCTCGCCGGAAGAAAAACCGGTGAACATGTCATTTCCTTTGATCAAAAGAAAGACTGCCAGCACACCGATAGACACAGCTGCGAGAATGGCCGCCCAGACGAAAATCCCGGACTTTGCGGGGGCGGGGGCGGTGGTTGGGCTTGTGGTTAGGCCTGCGGCTATTTCGGCCTTGTCTTTTTCGATGTCGGCGGGATCCCAGATGATTTTGAAGATTTTGAATTCGTCTTTTTTCCCTTTCAGTTTTGCCATGCGGAAGTAGCGGCAGTAAATTTCCGCTTTGTCTTCCAGCGCGTTGAACGTTTCTTCGGAAACGCAGATTTCATTAGCTTCGGCTTGGGCGTCGAAACGGGCGGCCACGTTGACCACATCGCCGTAGATGTCGTCTTTTTCCACAATACCGGTGCCGGTATGTATGCCGGCGGTGACTAGAATGGGGATTTTGGGTTTTTCCGTGGCGTTGTATTCCTTGAGCGTACGTTGGAACTCGCTGGCGGCCCGCGCAGCATCTTGCGCTTTTGAAAAATAAGACATGGTGCCATCGCCCATGGTCTTAACCAAGACGCCATGATGCTTTTCAAGAATAGGGAACAGCATGTCGTTGTGCTTTTTCATCAGCTCGCGGGCGGCCAAGTTGCCTTCGGATTCGGTGATTGCCGTGGAACCTTTAAGATCCGTAAACATCACGGTGATGACTTTGGTGAATTTTTGGTGGAATAACGCCTCTAAGCGCTGCCTTTCGGCCATAAGGCTTTCAGCGTCAAGTTCCTCTGGATCATGCTCGTTTGATGGGTTTTGATCATTCATTTTTTTAGGGCGTGTTCATTTACTGTTATAGGGGTACTTCCAGAATCTTCATGGCCTGCATCCTGCTTTGCCATGAAAAACCGACCTCTTTTGCGGCTTTGCTTGGTCACGCTTTAAAACGCGCCACAAATTATAGTACAAATTTTGTCAAAACAATGATCTTGAGGCCGGGATTGCCTAACAACGCAGATGCTGAAACAAATTTTCAGCCATTTGCCGCCAAACGCCGGCCCAGTCCAAAACACTCCCCAAATCCATTCGGACATGAAAAATCCGTGTGAATCCGTTCAAGCCGCGTTCCAATCCGCCAACTGCTGAATGCGTACGGCGGGTTAAGAACTGATGGGGTATACGTGGCTAGGAGTTTCGATAAATAATATACGTTTAATATCAATAAATAAAATATACTTTCTTACAGGACATGGCGGATTTATGTTGTAAACTTGTTTCAAGTTGTGGGGGCCGCACAATGAAACGGAT